>JBCBLB010000762.1:0-4396 GCA_038520555.1 Myxococcota bacterium
ACGTCCCCCGCCGACAACCGCACCGAACGGCTGATGTGCACAATCAACGCGGGCACGTCCCAGATCATCTCGTTCAACCTGGCATCCTGGCGCATCTCTCCGTCCACCGACAGCCAGATCCGCTGATCGGTGAAGTGTCCCACCGACGCCACCGGGTGAATCGATCCGATCGGCGCCGAGTGGTCGAACCCCTTCGCGCTCGCCCATGGTCGGCCCCGCTCCTTCGCCGCCGACTGCAGATCCCGACGCGTCAGATCCACCGACGACGCATAGCCAAAGATCGCATCCCACGCCGCCGACGCGGACATCTCCGCGCCCCCCGCCTTCAACGCCACTGCCAGCTCTATCTCATGGTGAACGTTCTGGGTTTGCGGCGGGTATGGAAGCCGCGCATCGTCCACCGGCGACGCATTGAAGATCGCATCCGCCGGCTTGCTGAAGTAAAACGGCGGCTCTCGCGAAGGGTCGCCGCCCATCTCCAGCGCATGCTTCGCATAATTGCGGCCGATACAGAAAATCCGACGCACCGGGAAGCGATCGGTGGTGCCCATGACGGACACCGACGGGACCTCTGGCGGGGTGAAGACATACGACATCAGACCACTCTCCTGAATGATGCGATAGCTCGAATCCAGATCGCTGGAAGGGACAGCGGCACTCCAGGCGTTTTGAGAATATGTCCGCCCATATGATGCGACTGATTGTACTGAGACATGCCAAGAGCGCCTGGGACACCGACGCCCCCACCGACCACGCCCGACCGCTCAACCAGCGGGGGCAGCGCGATGCCCCGCGGATCGGCGCGAAGCTTGCCGAGATGGGGTGGGTTCCCGATGCCGTCCTGTCCAGTGACGCCGCCCGCACCCGGGAGACCTGGGCGCGGATGGCGGCCCACATCGCGCCCGAACAGACCATCCCGGTGACGGTTGCCCGGCGGCTGTACCACGCCGGCCCTGAGACGGTGATGCCGCTTCTCGCCGGGCAACCCGCGACGCGGGAGACGGTGATGGTGATCGGACACAACCCCGGATTGGAAGCGCTGTTAGAGGCGCTGTGCGGACAGGCGGCGCGGCTGACCACCTGCAACGCTGCCCTCATGACCTCAACCGCGACCGATTGGACCACCGCGATGTCTGACCGATGGATCCTCCATCACCTCCTCCGACCCAAAGAGATCTGACCCATGCCCCGACAACTCGCCGCCGTCGATCTGGGATCGAACAGCTTCCATATGATCGTCGCACACGTCGATGAGATCGGACGCATTACCATCGTCGACAAGATCAAGGAGACCGTCCGGCTGGCCGCTGGCCTCGACGCGGACCGGACCCTCAGCGACGACGCCGCCGAGCGCGCCCTCGCCTGCCTGGCACGGTTCGCCGAGCGGCTCGCCGGCATCCCTCCCGAAGACGTCCGTGCGGTCGGCACCAACACCCTCCGCCGCGCCCGGAACGCGCTCGACTTCCTCGAACACGCTCAGGAGACCCTCGGCCACCAGATCGACGTCATCTCCGGGCGTGAAGAAGCCCGCCTCATCTACGCCGGCGTCAACCAGTCCTTCGACAAGCCCGGCCGACGCCTGGTCATCGACATCGGCGGCGGCAGCACCGAGATCATCCTCGGCGGCGCGCTGCACCCTGAGCGGCTCGACAGCATGTATATGGGCTGCGTCAGCTGGTCCCGGCAGTTCTTCCCCGACGGCCGCCTCAGCGACAAGCACTTCGAACGCGCGATCACCGCCGCCCGGCAGCAGCTCGGCGGCGTCATGCGCGGATACCGCGACCAGGGGTGGGACCACGCCCTGGGAACCTCTGGCACCATCAAGGCCATCGAAGCCACCCTCATGCAGACCGGCCTCACCGCCGGCGGCATCACCCGCGACGGCCTCGAAGCCCTCACCCGGCGCGTCGCCCGGTTTAAGCACATCGACAAGATCGACCTGCCCGGCGTCCCCGCCCACCGCGTCCCCGTCATCGCCGGCGGGCTCGCCATCCTCCTCGCCGCCTTCCGATCCCTCCGAATCCAGCACCTCACCTGGGTCAGCACCAACCTCAAAGAAGGCCTCCTCGCCGAGATCGCCAAACCACCCCTCCGCGATGAGATCCGCACCGACTCCGTCGAGCACCTCGCCGAGCGCCTCAAGATCGACCGCGACCACGCCCAGCGCGTCCGGGCCACCGCCCTCGGCCTGCTCAAGCAGTGTCAGACGCGATGGTCCCTCTCCGCTGCCAGCGCCGCCCTGCTGGGATGGGCCGCTGATCTCCATGAGGTCGGACAGTTCCTCGCGTACCCCGGCTATCACAAGCACGGCGCGTATATGGTCGCCAACGCTGACCTGCCCGGGTTCTCCAGGCAGGACCAGGCCACCCTCGCCGCCCTCATCCTCTGCCACCGCGGCAAGTTCACCTGGGAGCGGATCCGACTCCACGCCCCCGGCGCCACCGAGAACACCCTGAGGCTCGCGATCCTCCTGCGCCTCGCCACATCCTTTCATCGAACCCGATCCATCGAAGCGCCACCCGCCATTGCACTCGTCGCGGGACCCCGATCCCTCTCGCTGACCTACCCCGACGGGTGGCTCAACGACCGACCCCTCACCAAAGCTGACCTCAACGATATCAACGACGCCCTCAGCCGCGTCGGATACGAACTCAACTTCAGGTAGGATTGCCCGTGCGGCCTCATCATCACATCCACGCCGCCATGTTCATCACTGGCGCTGCCGTCGGATGCGATGTGACGCCGTCCAGAGCGGTCACGACTCTTGGAAATCAGCGACAGAATCGAACCGCATCCCAACCCAGGGAGGGCAGACAATTCTATCTTCCGGATGGTGAGGAGGAGGATGCCTTTGGGTCGAGTGTAGCTGGAGGCGAAGACATTGATGGGGACGGCTACTCAGACATTGTCATCACGGCATATTATAGAGACCGGCACGGAACAGCCTATGTCTACTATGGCTCAACGTCAGGCTTGATGGGCACACCGGTTGAGCTGAAGTCCAAAGATACGACCAGTTCCTACCATATGGCCTTCGGCTTCTCAAGCACACTATCAGATATCGATGGTAATGGATATGCTGATATAATCCTGAGTGCGCCAAGCATCCTGACCCCGGATGAAATCAGAGGGGCTGCCCTGGGGGCTCCCCACGAGAGGGACTGAGAATTTGAAGCGCGCGCTGGTGTGGGTCACGTTTTGATTGCAAAAAACACCACGAACACCCACCATGCGCGCTCCCACAACCCTATTTCGATACCTCTCCAACTTCATGTCCTGCCTGCCAAAACGATTGAAAAAGGCGGTCTGGCCGATGATTGAGTCGATCTGTTCGGGTCAGCGGCTGAGCCTGTCGGGGAACGGTCGGTACTTGACGGGAAAAGCAAAAGTCAAGCACAAGATCAAGCGGGTCTGGCGACTGCTCTCCAACCCCACTCTGCACCATCTCTTCACCGATCTCTTCGCGGCCATCGCCAGGATGCTCATCGCTCCGAACACCCGTCCAGTCATCCTCGTCGACTGGACTTGCTTCGACAAGCACAACTACGCCTTGGTCGCCGCCGTGGTCCATGATGGCCGCGCCCTACCGATCTCCGTCGAGGTCCATCCGATCGAGGACTATGCCCATGAAGCCGTCGAGACCGCGTTTCTGAGCACCCTGAAGCACCGAATTGTGCCGCAGAGCTGTGCAGCGATCATCTGCGCAGATGCTGGCTTTCGAAACCCCTGGTTTGCCCAGGTTCAGCGTCTGGGCTGGGACTTCGTCGGTCGGTTGTGTGGGCGGGTGACGGTTCAACCCATCGACGCCACCGCAGAGATCTGGGTGCAGCGGGCGGTGGTCATGGCGCAGGCCACGGCGAATGCGGTGGAGCTGGGCGAATATCGGGTCGCCAAGACCAACCCGCTGGCCGCCCGTCTGGTCACCGTTCACTATCAGGCCCCTCGGATGCCGTCTCAAAAGCGAACACCAAACCGGCATTCGGGAACGAAAGCCCAAAAGTACAAGAAGCAGGCCGAGGAACCGTGGTTGCTGATCACGTCCCTGCCGGCCGCGGAGTTCTCCGCCACTGCGATCGTTCGGGTATATTCGTTGAGAATGCAGGTGGAAGAGACGTTTTAGGATGACAAGAATCGGGATAGTGGAGTGGGGTTGGATGGGTCGCGCAGCCAGACCATCAAGCATCTGCGAGCGTTGCGTTGGCTCGGGGCGCTGACGACGATTCTGACCCATACCGTCGGAGTTGTGGGAGAGACCTTGGGTATCGACCGGGACTATCAGTCGAAGACCGTCTGAGATCGGGGTGTGCTGTCGGTTTCATTCCTCGGTCGTCAGATCGTGCTCCATAAAGTTCGCAGATGCCTTTCAAAGAAGCGACTTGAGGAAGCCCTCTGCAAG
>JBCBLB010000752.1:0-4488 GCA_038520555.1 Myxococcota bacterium
CGTCCCATCCGCCCTTCCAGCTCTCATCGAACGCCTCGAAGTACAATGAGACGATCTGGTTCTCCTCGATCCAGGCGTCATACCACGCGAAGAAGCGCTCCTGGTTCTCCTCGTTCGCCTTCCCGATCAGCCCCCCCTCATAGCTCCCATCGCCATAGACCCGGTTCGTCGGCCACCCCGTCTCGCAGTACGCGATCTGGTGGGCGGGGTGCATCGCCTGGATGTCGTTGTAGGTCTTCTCGGTCCAGGCGGTGGCCTCGTCGAATGGCTTATTGTTCCAGAAGGCGTAGGCATGAAGGCCGATGAAGTCGACTTCATCCGCGATCTGCTTCGACTCGGGCTTGTTCCAGAAGTTGTAGTCATCGTTGACCGTCACCGGCTGCTGGATGGCCGCCCGAACCTGCCGGATGTAGCCGATCACCATCTCGTAGTCCTCGATGCGGTGCCCGGACCAGTCCACAAGGATCTCGTTGCCGACGTTGACCGAGACGACGATCTCAGGGAACCGGTTGGCGAGATCGATCGCGCCCTGGACCTGCTCGTCGTTCTCCTCTTTGGTCTGATTCCCAGCGATCCATGCCCCTTGCATGACGCGCATCGGGATCTCGTTGTCGCGAATGACTTCGAGGATGTCCTCCGCCATGTCCCCCGATCCATAGGTGCGGATCAAGTTCCAGCGTTGGGAGAGGATTTTCATATCTTCAAGGATGTTCTCCTTCGGAGGCAATTTTTCGCCACCCGGCGTCTCCCCTTCACGGTAGGGGCCATAGGAGATGCCGTTTCCGATCCATTGCCCGTCGATCGTTGGCATAAACGGTCGCACGGTGATGTTGGGTTGGCCGGAGATCGCCGCTGGCGTAGAGGGCGTCGCCTCCGGGGCGGGGGTCGCGACCCCCTCCGCAACCTCACTCTGCACCGGTTTGTCCGTCTTCTTACACGCTGTCGCCAACGTCACCGTCGCGCCCAGAAGCAGCACAGCTCTCATCAACATCCGCTCTCCTTCACCGTCGTTCATTTTGTATCCAAAGCAGAGGGTAGACGAAGTGTGCGTTCTCTCCAAGCCTTACAACGCGATCCAGCGGCTCGGGGGGTAACGATCACGCTTGCCGTGTTGGGGTTTGCCGCTCCGCACATCCGGGCATCGATCTCAACGACATGGCAAAGAGGCGATACGTTCACCCACACATCACCGCCCGAAGCGGCTGCGGATCGTCGAGCGGAAGCGATGCCACCGGGACCATCATCACCCACCGGCTCCGGTAGTTGATGAGCACCAGAGTGTCGTCCGCGCGCTCGATGTGCGTCACCGCGCCATCAAAATTATCATCGGGAAAAGCCCGATCCGGGCCAAACCTTTTCTTGGGATTCAGGTCGAGCCGTAGCAGGTGTCCGGACTCTGCTTCCACATCATAGATTCCGAAGCGGACGTCCTCAACCTCACCAGGCTCGGCCAGCCACGCCGCCAGTGAGGGCATCACGTTGCGCACCAGCCGATACGCGAGCCGCGACAGGACGTTCGACTGAGACAGCCACACCTCCAACCAGGACGCCTGGCGATACATCGGCAGGATCAGCTTTCCGCCCCGGCCGCTGAAGTGGGTGAGGTTATCAGCGAGAAACCGTGGATCGTGGGTGTCCGAGAGCCGCTCCCATGACCCCGTCCTCGGATCGACCCGAACCAGCCGATACAGCTCCGAGACCCACAGCTCCTCGCCCACCACTGCGATCCCGGCCATCACCTCAAGCCCAGAGGCGACCCGAACCACCGAGCGGTCCCGAAGATCGACCCGGAAGATGTCTCCCAGATCGTGGCTCGCGACCCGCAACGCGTTGAGCGCGTGCTGATCGCCGTACCGACTCGAATTCACACAGACATAGAGGATCGCTTCATCCGCCGGGTCATAGGCGACGTCGTTGGGCGCTGCGGGCAACGGAATCTGATCGACCAGCGCGCCGGTGTGGACGTCGACGATCAGCAGCCGCTCGCCCTGAAACGAACAGATCACCAGCCGCCCATCAGAGAGCAGCTTCGAGCCGAACAGTTCATGCTCGGGATCGGGCAGCATACAGACCTGCTCGGGTTCGGGCTGGGGCTGTCGGATCCCGATCCGCCACACGCCATGGCGGGCGTCGGTGGCCTGGACGGGAGCGTAGACATGGTCGGGATCGACACAGGATCGGTATGCGCACGACTCGATGAACCGAAACGAGGGGATCGGCAGCTTCACGAACCGCCGGGCCTCATCGTTCTCCACGTCCACCCAGGGGAGGTACTCTCTTCGCCGTCTTCTCATTCTCCTGAAGTAACAGTACGTACGCTGGATCTGTTGAAAGGACTCCACGAATACCATCCCCGACCCGGGTGGCGCTGGCGCTGTTTCGATCCACGCCCACCGCGAGATCTCATCGTTTTCTCATCAATCGATTCTCGCCTGGTCTCCTCACCCGAAGAACGGGATGGATGGATTACGCTCGGTTGCAGAGCAACCAATGCAGATGAGGCGAACATCTGCTGGGGGGAGGCCGTGAGTTTTGCACGTGCGCGGGGGAACCAGCGCGAACAACCGACGTCACCCATCCCTGAACAGACATCGTCTGCTTCGATGAACTCCATGCTTTATGCGCAACAGGTGGGCGGCGGCGGGAACGCGATGGCGCAGGAGCTGTTGGCTCAGCAGCAGGGACCGGATCAGGGCGGAGCATCCAGCCCGGCCGGCGCGTTGGGGCCAGAGCGATGCAGCGATCCGACCATGGACGAGTTCACCCAACGCTTCAACACAGAGTTCGCCTCGATTCTGCACGTCTTCGGCATGGGCGATCAGGCGATGGGCGCGCTGCCGGAGGGGCGTCGCCGGGTCGAACCGGGCTCACAGAGCGGAGACGGCCTCACCGCGGCACACCTGGAGGCGCTGTTCACCCGCGAACAGCGGGACGCGTTGATCCACTTCATGTACACCCGCCGTATCCCGGAGCGGCTGTTCAACGTCGATGACATCGGCGGCGCGACGGCCCAGCAGCGCATCCTGATCTCGGCGCACATCCTGGCGAACGGCGAGTATTCGCCGGGCTCTTTTGTTCAGGGCGTCCATGCCCGGATGTGCTTTCACTGGGTGCACATCACACACCACTACGCAGGCGCCACGCCCGGGCAGGGCCCGCTGGCTGAGAACGTGATGGGCAACTTCGACCATGAAGGGAACGTGGTGCTGGGCTCGGGCAGCACCGAGAGCCAACGCGGCGAACGCGTCTATGCGGAGGATCTTCCCGACACAGAGACGCCTGGCGGCGTCGGCCCCATCCCGGAAGGCTCCGGCCAGGAGCGGCTCGCCGAGCGAGAGCGCGCACGACGGGCTGAAGATCCCGAAGCGCGCCGCGCCGTACACCGCCGCACCAGCCTCCCCTTCAGCGATGTGCTCGCCCTGCGCCCTGGCGATTGGGTCTGGTACTACAACGCCAATGGCTCTGGCGGGGGGGTCCACTCTGCGATCTTCTCGCGGTGGGGCGGACGGGTAGAGGGCTCTCCGGAGTCCGGCCAGTACCGGCGGGGGATCTTCTTCAGCCAACGCGGTGTGTCAGATGGCGGTCAGGAGCACGCCGCATGGCTGGGCGATCGATATATGCGGGTCGACAACCACGGCGTCTATCCGGTCACCAGCATCTCGCGGGTCTCCCCAGACGCCCACCCCGCCACCACCCCCGAAGCGCTCCTGCCGCACTTCAACCGCCGACGGCAAGCGGGGATCACGCGGGGCAATGAGCAGCTGCTCCGAAGGCTGGAGCGGCGATACGGCCGACCGATCGACCTGGAGCGGCTGCGAGACTGGATCCGTGAGGAGAACGAACAGCTCATCGTCTCCTTGGAAGGGGGCGCAGAAGGGGGAGGCCGGAGTCGGCTGACCGATGGACAGGGCGCGCTGCTTCGTCAGACCAACGGCCTCGACGCGCTGGATTCCCTGGTCCACCTCAACCAGCGCCTGCACGCCATCGTAGACAACGCCGCGCTGCTGGAAGACAACGAGGACGCCACCTACGAAGGCCGCCTCAACGACCGCCATGAGCAGGCCTCCGAAGACGCCGAGCGCGAACAGGGAGAGGCCCAGGACGAGCTGAACGAGATCGATGAGCTGTTGGCGCCCATCTACCGCGCGCTCGCAGAGCAGAACGGTCGCCTCGCAGAGATCGACCTTCGCCCCACCATCCGGGACATGCGGCGTCGGATCGGTCGGATATGGCGCCGGATGGGAGACCTGCCCCGCGGCGAAGCGCGCGATCAGCTCCGAGATGAACGCCGCGAACTCCAACAACGGGTCGCAGCGCTAGAGACCGCTCAGCGACAGCATCGCCCGGAGATTCGAGGGATCGAGGCAGAGATTCGACGACTGGAGCAGAGCGCCCGTCCCCATGAGCGCCGGCGGCGCCGCGTCACCCGACGCATGGCCCAGATCGAGCGGGCGCTGCCCTATGGGCTCGTCCACCCCGGCCGGCTGA
>JBCBLB010000415.1:0-8957 GCA_038520555.1 Myxococcota bacterium
CGCCATACTGGTCGACGCTGGTGTTAAAGAACGCCGTCAACCGATCGGTCTCCTGTGTGGTCATCGGGCGCCGATATGCGCGGTGGCCCAGCCGGACCACGCTCTCCAGCGCGCAGGCGCGCAGGGCGTCCCCCTCCGTCTCCTCGACTTCACAGGCCCAGAACGCCGGAGCATCCAGCATCAGCGTCGAGAAGTGGCCTGCGGCGCCCTGGTACTCTTCGATGAGATATGGCGAGGCGACCTGACCCCCATCCATCCCCTCGAAGCCGTGGATCTCGATCTCCCGGGGCAGAAACCACGGCCAGAGCGGACCAGCGAAGTGCTCATCCTCGGCCTCTTCGAAGGCCGGGGTCGCCATCTCCTCTTCGCTGCCCGGCGCATAGCCCATCAGGTCGCGGACGGTGTTGTTGTACTCGGTCGGGGTCAGCCGACGGGTCGGCGCATCGCCCGGATCGTGGGCCTTACACCCGAACATGCCCAGCCCCATCAACAGAGCCGTAAAGGTCGTTCGTGTCATCACTCCTCCGATTCTCCGACGTTCATCCACATGACCATCCACTCGCCGTCCTGCTCCGCGAAGCTGTCCTCGACGACCACCCAGCCGTCTCCGTCATCCCGATAAACCGCCCCACTGGCGGCCCCTCCCAGCCGAAGGGTCTGCCCCTCCAGGTTGGCATAGGCGTCACTGCCACAGCCTGCGCCGACGTCTGTGTAGACCTCTGGCGCACCAACGACCATCGAGAAGGCCCGTGCGCACCCCGAACAGTCCTCAACCTCGACGAGCGAGTCGACGGCATAGTCCATGTCACACACGAGCCCATCCGCACCGACGCGGTTGAACCAGAGGAAGCCCTCTTCCGCGTTGGTCTCACCGCCGAAGTACCGCCCGGGCTCCAGCGCCTCATCGTCATCGTCATCGTCATCGCCGCCATCTTCGTCCTCATCGAACGCGTCGTCATCGTCGTCGCCGGTGACGTCCGTCTCGACCTGCCACCAGGTGGGGCCGGAGTACTCCGCCCCTCCGCAGCCCGCGGCCATCAGCGTGATCCACAAACCGATACAGTCGGGACGCTTCATCAAATCTCCTCAGCGGTACGCTTCGAACGCCACAGAAACGAGCGGGGTCTCAAAATGGGGCACATTTTTATTCCTGATCGGAATGGATTTTAAAATACCCCCATACTACGTCAATTTTAAAGCCAATCACCTTGATCGGAGATCTCGATCCCCGCAACCCTGGGGCACCCGATGAACCCTCCCGCTCATCTCTCACAGCGCAGGTGGCATCATCGGTGGCGTGGGCCCCCGTCCGATACGAGATGATCATCGCCCACACGCCCGCAGCGCGATCAGGATCACTTCGACAGCACCTTGCTCCGTGCCGACCGTCCCTGACCGGACCGCATACCTGCTCGGAGAGCCTGCGATCAACCTGGCCGGTGCGCTGCCTGAAGGGATGCGACGTCACCGCCCGCAGCGGCTCCGAAACGCTGCGCCAGGCGTTCCCGCCCGAACACGTTCAGTGTTCGGGGAAGAAGATACCATCGAGCTGTTCCGCATCGATAGCGCGAACCAGCCACGCCTGGAGCTGCTCCGGATCGTCGCACTGCTCAATGCGCTGAAGTATTGCTGAAGGAGCCTGGAAGCCCCGCGTCGAGAGCACAGACCGCAACGCCTGCTTGATGCCCTGCTCGACCCCGCGTTCGATGCCCTGCTCGATGCCTTCTTCGACGCCCTTGTCGAAGATGATCTGGCTGTATGGTCCGAGCTTGTGTGGATTCTCCATGACCTCTCTCCTCAAGATGTTGAGCGCGTGTTTCGAGAGCTGACTGAGCACAAAATCAGCATAAAAGCGGCCTTGCTCTTCGTCCAGCGCGCGGGTGGCCTGTAGCGCGACCCGCCCGACGTCTTCGCTCTTGCGGCTGCGCCCATGGGCCGCCGCCGACAACACCGCGAGCACCGGCGAACGCATCGCGTCGTGCAGGTCGGTCAGCCGGGGGATCTGGTCGGGACCAATGACCACCGGCGTGAGCGTATACCCCGGATGCCCCGTCTCAATCGGCTGCGCCGCCCATTGGGCCGTCGCCAGCGAGGGGGTCAGCACCACCAGGATCACCCCATGGCGGTGACGCATCCCCACATGGGCCACATACGCCGGCCACGACACCCGCTTCTGTTCATCGTCCCGGAGCTGAACCTCCAAGATGATGGCCGGCTGATCCAAGGGCTCAAACACCAGATCGGCGCGATACTCCGGCGGCCTCAGCTCGCTGAAGACCGACTCGCTCGGCTTGAGCGAGCCCAGATTCGCTGGCAACGTCGGCGGCTCCGGCATCACTCGCGACAACAACGCATAGAGCAGCTCCGGTGCCTGCCGAAACAGATCGACAAGCACCTCATGACGTTGAGACGGCATCAACACCTCGACAACACAATGTGAAAAACGAAAACGACCCCAAGCGGTCGTTGAACCTCTATTCGTTCGACACCTGTTTCCGCTCACCATCCACGATGGCGTTCTCGTGAACTCGTGACAAGACAATCTCATCGAGTTGTACAGAGGGCTTTACGTCCACGATTGGTTGGGGTGGTGACCGCTTCTGGAGCTGAGGCAGCGCTTACGGCCGCCACTGTACATCGATGGCCCCGAGCCCATAGAAGACCGGGTATCTTTCCCGGTTTCCATATGGGACAACGTTCGACCACGACTTCGACGCACACCCATCGGAGACCACACAGGTCGGCGGCGTGCGTCAGGCCCTCTCTGGGTTCCCAACCAGATGCACCATCGGTGGCGCCCCGTTGGCATCTCAGAACGACGCAAGTATCGAAACGCCTGTGAGAGAACGTCTCACACAAGACATAAATGAACGTGTTCATTCTTTACACGAATTAAAGATGAACATGTTTATCTAATTTACAGAATATGCATGAACGCGTTCATCTTAAGTATGCGTTTGATGTACTGAAGGCAGAACGCCTGTTGCTGAAAGAGCTGAGCGAACGGGACAGGCGCCGGCTACATTGATGACGTGATCCCGTTCTTCGCCGTCTTATCGATGATCGCCTGCAAGTCGCCCTGCGGTGAGCGGGTGGACCTGTCGCCGCGGCCGCACAACCACCGCATCTCCTGGCCGGCGTCGGGCTCGCGGCCCGGGACGGTCCGCCTCCAGGTCGACGGTGACGACGAACAGGTCATCGACGCGGTCCGCCGAGACGGCGACAACGTCGCAGAGATCCGTGAGCTGCCGCCGCTCACCGATGTGCAGTACAGCCTGTGGGATGGCGAACAGCTCCGCTGTGAAGACGCCTGGACCACCACTCCCCTCCCTGTCCGCCTTCCTGATCTCACGGTCTCTGGTGACGACGGTGGCTCCTGGGATCGGCTGGTCGGCTCGCTGATGGGCACCCGCTACGCCGTCTTCTCCCTCGACCGGCGGGGCCGCTATCGGTGGCATCACTTCGACACCACCGATCCTCTCGCCATCGTCGATGTACACCCCGGTGAGGACGGCGTGCGCTTCAACCGCCTGGATGAACGCCGCCGCGACGATCTGGGCTCTATTGAAGTCTTCGGCTGGGACGGCGCGCTCCAGCAGCGCATCGACACCCCGCGCGCCCACCACTTCTTCACGCCGCTGCCCGACGGATCGTTGGTTTACCTGGCCATCGACGTCCGTGAGTGGACGAACCCGGAGACGGGCCTCGTCGAGAGCGTCGTCGGCGACGCGGTGATGGAACGCGCACCAGATGGTTCGGTGCGGGAGATCTTCACCATCTGGGACCATGAGACGCCGGCGCCGCATGGGTCCTGGAACAACAACTTCTACCCCCAGGGCCGTGACTGGTCCCATGGCAACGGCCTCTTCTATCAAGAGGGCGCCGACAGCCTGCTGGTCAGCTTCGGCAACATCGACCTCATCCTTGAGATCGACCGACAGAGCGGCGACGTCCTCAGCCGTATCGATCCGGACGTCTGGACCGTCCAGGGCCACCGGTTCAACTTCCCGCACTCGCCCGCCTGGGTGGGCGACGATCGGCTGCTCGTGTTCAGCTACGTCGATGGAGACACCGGCGCAGTCGAGTACCGGGTCGATCGGGAGGCCCGGACCCTGACAGAGGTGTGGGCCTGGACCTCGTCCGATGTGCAGCAGCCCTTCCTCGGACAGGCGCTCCGCGTCGATGACGGCAGCACCCTGGTCAACTTCGGCGCCTCTGGCCGCGTCGTCGAGGTCATCGACGATGAGGTCACCTGGCAGGTGGACGCGCCGTTGGGCGTCTGGTTTGGCAGCGTCCGCCCCTGGCGCGCGCCCTGATCGCGCCGCTCAGTTCGCCCACCAATCCCGCATGCCGGTCCGAATCATCTCAATGAAGACGTCGACGGCCTTCGAGCCCCGGCGGGCCGGCGGGCTGACCGCGTAGAGGTCGAGCGGCGCGAACGACCACCCGGGCAGAATTGGCTTGAGTCCTCGCTGCTCGCCCTCTTCAATCAGCAGGTTCGGCGGCACCAGCCCGACCCCGGCGCCCGCATGCAAGGCCTCAAAGAGCAGGGCGCTGTTGTCGGCGTGCAGGGCGCCGCGAACGGGGACGCTGTGCAGGTGCCCCTGGGGATCGATCAAGTCCCAGTGCGTCTGGAGCACCTCACTGGCGAACAGCAGGCACCGGTGATTCACCAGCTCCTCTGCGCTCTGCGGGATGCCGTACGCTTCGATGTAGCGGACGTGGGCGGCGAGCGAGACGGTCACGGTTCCCAGCCGGCGGATCAGCAGGGTCGATTGCGCAGGCCGTTGAGACGTGATGCACAGATCCAGCCCCTCACCCACGACGTCCGCAGGGCCGTCTCGGACCGTGATCGCGAGGGTCAGGTGAGGATGCTCTCGTTGAAGTGTCGTGGACCACTCGGCGAGCCCAGCGGCGACGGTCATGGTCGGGACCGCGACGCGGAGGGTCTCCCGCAGCTCTCCTGGCGCGGCGGCCATGCTCCGCGCGGCGTCTGACACGGCGTTGAGGATCCGGCTGGCGTGGATGTAGAGCCGACGCCCGGACTCGGTGGGAGACACCGAGCGGGTGGTCCGATGCAGCAGCGGCAGCCCGACCGCATCTTCGAGGCGCTTGACCCGACGGCTGATCTGCTTGGTGCGCTCCTTGAGCACCCGCCCCGCCGCGGTGAATCCGCCAGAGTCGACGACCTGACAGAAGGCGGCAAGGTCGGTCAGGTTCATGTCCAATTCAGACACAAAATCTCCATGAATAGAGCCGTTTTCGCACACAGTATTCCGACCTATCTTGGCTTCATCAACCTGCCCCAAGCCCGATTCCACGGAGGATCTTATGATTCGCTTCGCTCACACCGCGATCGCCGCGGCGCTGCTCTCATTCAGCTCTGGGTGTGTCTCGCTGATGGCCCAGATGGCGCCCGGGGTCTCAAATGTCGAAGACAACCTCTCTGCCGACTTCCCCTTCGAGAGCCACTTCATCGACGTCAACGGCTCCTCGATGCATTATGTCGAGGCCGGCGAGGGCGCGCCCATCTTGCTGGTGCACGGGAACCCGACCTCATCGTACCTGTGGCGCAACGTCATCCCCCATCTCCAGGATCATGGCCGGGTCATCGCCGTCGACCTGATCGGGATGGGCCAGAGCGACAAGCCGCCGCTGGACTACCGCTTCGCCGATCACGCCGTCTACCTGGAGGGGTTCATCGAGGCCATGGGCCTGACCGACCTGACGCTGGTGCTCCACGACTGGGGCGGCGGGCTGGGCCTGGACTACTACGCCCGTCACAACGACACCGTCCGCGGCGTCGTGCTCATGGAAGCCGTGGTCAAGCCGATGTCCTGGGACAACGCGAACATGGCGGAGAAGTTCCTCTTCGGCCAGCTGCGTGACCCAGAGACCGGCCACCGCCTCGCCGCCGTGGACAACGTCTTCGTCGAGGACCTCCTCCCGATGATGGCGGGCCGCCCGATGACTGCCGCCGAGATGGCCCGCTACTACGCGCCCTTCCCGACCGTCGAGAGCCGCAAGCCGGTGGCGATGTGGCCCCGCGAGATCCCGTTCCTTGGCGAAGCGCCCTTCGACAACATCGAGCGGATCGGCGCAAACTATGAGGCGCTCCGACAGAGCGAGGTGCCGGTGATGTTCCTCCACGCGGAGCCGGGCATGATCTTCAAGGCGCCCTTCCTCGAAGAGCTGGCCGAAGAGATCCCCCGCGCTCGTTTTGAGAGCGTGGGCACCGGCATCCACTATCTTCAGGAGACCCAACCCACTGCGATCGGAGCCCTGGTCGCCGACTTCGTCGACGGCCTCGCGGAGCCGGTCGCTCAAGGGCGCTGACGGCGGGCCATCTCTTCCAGCGAGGTGACCAGGTCTTTCTCTCGTGCCCCTGGCGGCGGCGCCAGCGTGAAGACGTCGGGGATCTGACCGAGCACGTTCCAGGAGGAGACCTTCAGATCGATCTGCCATCCGAAGACGGGGAAGTCCATCTCGATCCGTCGGGGAAGATCCTGGGCTTCGACCTGGACGTAGTCGGGGTAGTCGACCTGGATGAGGACCGCGTCGGCGTCGTCTTTGAGGGCGAGCTGTCGCACCAGGCCGCCCCGTGGATCGATCTGAGCGTGCAGCGCGGTCCGGTCGGGTCCCTCCAGGATCACCTGGAGCAGCGCGCGCTCTGCGTCGTAGCTGGCGCCGATGATCCGGGCGTCGTCCAGGGGCAGGGCGGCGGTGAGCAGGTCGACGATGTCGCCGATGTCTGCGGCGCCGCCGATGAGGTTCTCGACCACTGCGGCGACGTCATCGCCCCGGTAGAACGTCCGCTCCTGCTGGAGCCAGGCGTGCAGGGCGGTCCCGTCGCTGGCGATGTAGGCCAGCGGGGTGTTGAACGGCGAGAGGATCTCGATCCGGAGCTGGTCAGGGCGGTGCACCACCATCCCGCCCCGGGTGCTGCCAGAGAACTCGGGGCCGGAGAGCGAGACGCCGTAGCTCGCCTGGAGGGCCATCGGCCGCTGCGCCTGCTTTGCTCGGATGGCGTCGACGATCTCGCCGGGCGTCCCATCGATGGGCAAAGACAGGTTCCGCGGCGAGCGGCACCCCCCCAGCGCGACCATGAGCAGGCAGATCGGGGCAAAGCGGAGAGGTCTCACGGGGCTCCTGAGGCTTCGAGCGCGCGGGCTCGGCGAAGGTAGGCGTCGCGTTGGTCTGGTTCACCGCGCCCGTCCGCGGCGGCGGCGAGGGCGCGCAGGACGGCGGGGCGGTTCGGATCCAGCCGGAGCACCTCCTCGAACGCCGCGGTGGCCTCTGAATACTGCTCATCGAGCAGAAAAATCTGGCCGCGCAGATACATCGCCACCGCCCGGGCCGGCGGCGCCACCGTGTCCCGCGCGGTCGGCGGCGGCGGCGTGGCGATCGTTGCGATCGTCGGGGCGCACCCGGTCATCGTCAACAGAACAGCGGTGGCGATCCGGTGCGGCATCAGCTGTTCGGCAGCTCCCGCTCCCACAGCTTGCGGGCGCCGTAGCGGACCGGCCAGATGGCGGCGAACAGGCAGATGCCGATCGCGCCGAGCGAACAGAGGATAGAGATGATCCATCGCTGCTGGCTCATCGCCTCCTCGCGGAACAATGCCGAGATGATGAAGTAGACGGCGGGGGCTTCCAGGGCGAGCACGAGCAGGATCAGGGTGACCGCAGAGGCCATGAACAGCAGGCCGGCGGGGCTGGCGGAGACCTGGGAGGGGTTGTCGGCCTTGAAGTCGGGCCAGACGGCGCCCATCCCCAGCGCCAGCCCGGAGATCCCGAGCGCCAGGAGCAACGCGATGAACGCGGCGATCCCGGTGAGGGCATAGCTGGCGCCCAGAAGCCGGGTGCTGGCCACGGACATCACCTCACCGATGAGGACCATGAACGGCAGATACGGCCACGCCTTGGCCCACAGAAACTGCTCGGGGGTCAGCGGCCCGGTGCGCACCAGCCAGAAGCCGCGGCCCTCGCTGGAGACGGCAGAGAACAAGAACCGCGCGGCGAGCGCAGCCATCACCAGGCCAACCAGCGAGAGCATCACGAAGGCGAGGCCGTTGACCCAGGTGGTCATCCAGGGCCCGCGGAAGACGTCGAGCGGAAGGGCCGCGACGCTCACGATAGCGATGACCACGATCGAGGCGACCAGAAACAGCTGGGTCCACTGGGCCGGGTCGCGGATGAAGGACTTGATGTCCTTGATCACAATGGCGCGGGCGACCGGCTGGAGCGGCGCCGTCCAGACGCCGAGGAGCCCGTCCAGCCACCCGGACCGGGCGAGGCGGGCGGCGCGGGCTTCCTGGGCTTTGGAGCGTCCGCTGTCATGCAGCCATGCGACCAGCCAGCGCGAGATCCCGAAGGCGCCGATGGCGCCGGTGACCAGCAGCCCAAGCTCCAGCATGGCCACCGGCTGGCCGAGCAGGGCGGTCATCAGGACCTCAGACGCCCACTTCGGCGGGGTCAGGGAAGGGATGGGCGCCTGAAGCTCAGCCACATAGGCGGCCACGCTCTCAAAGCTCTCGGCGTCGGCCAGCCGCTCCGGGCGGAGCAGCCGGAGGGTGATGAAGACGACGACCAGCATGATCACGCCCGCGGCGACCAGGGCCTCGCGGATGCGGCGGGCGGGGAAGACGGTGACCAGCATCGTCGCCACACAGACCCCCAGCGACGCCGGGATCACCAGGAAGGTGGGCAGGATCACGGCGGCGAGGACGTAGTAGACCGCCGAGGCCTGGTAGGCCAGGCCATAGGAGATGAGCACCGGCAGCCCGAAGACCAGGGCCATCCAGCTCGACTGGCCGACCGTCTCCAGCAGACGCGAGACGAACAGCTGGACCCGGCCGATGGGCATCGCCAGCAACAGCTCCAGGTCGTCGGACAGGTAAAACGTCGACAGCGAAGCCACGATGTTGGAGAAGCACAGCAGGGCGAACAGCGAGACCA
>JBCBLB010000559.1:0-6617 GCA_038520555.1 Myxococcota bacterium
CGTCAATCAGGCGGGCGGAGAACCACAGCCGGGCGGTCCATGCATCGATACGCCGGTCTTCATCCAGGTGCTGTCGGAGGGGGGGCGGGATGACTGCCGCGCGGTCGATGGGAAAAGACAGGCCGTTGTCGGGGTACGCAACCGGTCGCAACAGGACATGGCTGGAGACGGCGTCTTGCTGGGCGCGAATGACGTTCTCATCCAGGCCATCGACGAGACCGAAGCCGACGATGAGAAGCGCGACGCTGATGACCACGGCAGCGGCCGTGATCGCAGTCCGGCGAAGGTTTCGCGACAGGTTTCGGGCGGCCAGTCGGCTGACCAACGCGAGGTTCACGCCGCGGTCTCCCCAAGCAGCCCGGCGGCCATCTTCCGTACCGTGGCCGCCGCCGAGCCCGGCGGGATGATGGGCGGGGCGGCCGTAGAGAGCTGGAACGCGCCCTGGACCGCAGACATCACCGCCGCCGCGCTGGCGTCGTCTCCACCCAGCGCGCGAACGGATGCAAGGAGAGGCTCATAATCCGCTTGGAGCGCCTGTTGATAGGCGTCGCGGACCTGCGGCTCCCGGAGCGCCTCGCCGCCGATCTGGACCCAGCAAGCGACCGCGCGAGGGTCGGCGTCATCGTCGAGCGCGAGATGGGCGTCGATCCAGGCGCAGACCGATGCCCAGGGATCGCCATCGTCCGGTCGCCGGTGCTGGTAGCGGGTCTGGAGCCGGGCCGCGATCGATGCCAGCAAGGCGAGCAGGATGTCGAGCTTGCTGTCGAAGTGATAGTGAATCAGTCCGGAAGACAAGCCAGCGGCGCGGGCGATGGCCTGGATCGATGCGCCGGCGTAGCCGTCTTCGGCCATCACCGTGAGCATGCCGTCGACGATCTGGGCCCGGCGGGCCTCAGTGTTTCGAGGCCGTCCCATCAGCGCGGGAACTGGGGAAGGGGAGAGATCATCCGGGCGAGAGTATATTGGACGCGCGACCAGTCCGCTGCGTCTGATTTTGTTGCAAGCGCACAATAAGCCCGAGAACCATCGGCGTTGCCTGCCTGGAATGTCCCCTTGTCTCCGGAGATTGGCGGGGATTCATTTGACATCCGGGGTCTTGGGAGGAACGATAGACCAATGTTCATTAGTTCGGATCCTGAACAAAACCGAAGACAACGTCGCGCAGCAGATGTCGCCCGGGTCCGGGCCCACAATGCCAGCTTGCTCTTGAATCTGGTCTGGGAAGCCGACGGGGTCTCGCGTGCTGATCTGGCACGGCGCTCTGGTTTATCCCGATCGACGGTGTCCGACATCATCTCTGAGCTGATCGAGCGGAGACTCATCAATGAGTCACACACCGCTCCCTCGACCGGCGGTCGCCCACCCATCGTTTTGCGCTTCGCGGATGAACGCTTCTCCATCATCGGCGTGGAGATGGGCTCCTCCCATGTCACCGTGGCGCTGATGAACCTCCGCGGGAAGCCACGCGTCGTCTTTCATCGCGATCATGACATTCAAAACGATCCGTTCGGGGCGGTGCGGCTCATCGAGTCGTTCATTGAGCGGTGTCTGGACTCGACCGATGCAGATCCGAACGCGATCATCGGCGTGGGGGTCGCGGTGCCCTGTCCCATCGACCCGCGCTTCCCCGATAGGCTCTCTCCGCGCATCCTGCCCCGTTGGGAGGGGATCAGGCTCACGAAGCGGCTGTCTGAAAACCTCTCCTTGCCCGTATTCATCGACAACGACGCCAACCTGGGCGCCCTGGCTGAGCGGTGGTGGGGGGCGGGCCAGGACGTTCGCAACTTCGCCTATATCAAAGTGGCGACCGGGGTCGGCAGCGGCCTGATCATCGACGGTGAGATCTTTCGCGGCGCCGCTGGCATCGCCGGTGAGATCGGACACACCGCGATGGTGAAGGATGGGCCGAAGTGTCGGTGCGGTCTGTCGGGGTGCCTGGAGAGCCTGATCGGCACAGAAGCGCTCCTCAAGCAGCTCAAGGACCGTCTCCGCGGGCGCTCGGACAGCCCGCTCGAAGCCTTCGTCGAGCCGCGGCTGGGGGATCTGGTAGAGGCGGCGCGAACCGGCGATCCGATCGCCCGACAGATCATTGGGAACGCAGGGCGGCAGCTGGGCATCGCCATCGCCAACCTGCTCAACATCTTCAACCCCGCTCGGGTGATCCTGGGGGGCAGCTTGACCCGGGCCGGGGACATCTTGTGCGAGCCGCTGGTGCGTGCCGTTCAGAGCCGGGCGATGTGGGATGCGATCACCGACACGGAGATCCGCATCACCGGCCTCGGCGAAGAAGCGATCGCGGTTGGCGCCGCCACCCAGGTGCTGGCCGCGGCGCTCCAGGATCCGGCCCTGTTCCCAGGTGCACGCGCGCGCTCTGCGTGACCACGGGATACACCGACCGCAAGCGCCTCTCTGTAGACCCGTTGCGGCGCCGAGGATTCTGATGAAGACGTTTCCGAAGGACTTTCTGTGGGGTGTGGCCACCTCCTGCTATCAGATCGAAGGCGCTGTCCATGCAGACGGACGCGGCGAGTCGATCTGGGATCGGTTCGCCGCGATGCCTGGCAAGACCGCCAACGGTGACACCGGCGAGATCGCCTGCGACCACTACCACCGCTGGCGCGAAGACATCGGCATCATGAAGGAGCTCGGTGCCAACGCCTATCGGTTCTCGATCGCCTGGCCCCGGATCCTGCCCACCGGCCTTGAAGCGCGCCCCAACTCCGCCGGGCTGGACTGGTATGACCGGCTCGTCGATGGGCTTCTGGAGCTGGGCATTGAGCCATGGGTCACGCTCTACCACTGGGATCTGCCCCAGGGGCTCCAGGACCGCGGCGGCTGGGTCAACCGCGAGACCGCTGGGCACTTCGCCCGCCTCGCATGGTTCGTCAGCGAACGCCTCGGCGATCGGGTCACCAACTGGATCACCCACAACGAGCCGTGGTGCGTCGCCATGCTCGGCCATATGAACGGTCACCACGCCCCCGGCCACCACAGCTTCGCGGAAGCCCTCGAGGTCGCCCACCACGTGCTCCTCTCTCACGGCCTCGCCGTGCCGGTGATTCGGGACCATGTCCCGGGCGCGCGGGTCGGCATCACCCTCAACCTCTCGCCGGCGACGCCTGCCTCACCGAGCGCGGCGGACGCCGATGCGACCCGGCGCTATGATGGGTTCTTCAACCGCTGGTTCCTCGATCCGGTCTATGGCCGGGGATACCCGGAAGATATGATCGCTGAGTACCGCCAGCGCGGAGATCTCCCCACAGAATGGCATCACCTTCTCCAGCCCGGTGATCTCAACACCATCGCCGCACAGACCGATTTTCTGGGCATCAACTACTACAGCCGCGCGATCATCCGCTGCGACCGGATCCCTGAAGAGCACAACCACCCACGGACCGTCGAGCGGGTCGGAGAACCCACGGATATGGACTGGGAGGTCTACGCCCCCGGTCTGTATCAGCTGCTGATGCGGTTGAAGAACGATTATGCTCCGCCATCGATCTACATCACCGAAAACGGGGCCGCATACCCGGAAGAGCCAGATGAAAACGGAGTCGTCGCCGACCAGCGCCGCCAGGACTACATCGAACAACATCTTGCCGTCTGCCATGACGCCATCCAGCAGGGGTCGACGTTGGATGGGTACTTCGCCTGGTCGTTTATGGACAACTTCGAGTGGGCGTTCGGCTATGACAAGCGATTCGGGCTCATTCATGTCGACTACGCCACCCAGAAGCGCACCATCAAGCAGAGCGCCTACTGGTACCAGTCGGTGATGAACAACAACGCGCTGCCTTGAGGATCAGTCCAGGCCGAACGCCTCTTCCGCGGTGCCCAGGTTCAGGTCGGGCTGCGGGTCCTTCATCAGCAGGAACGGTCCCATCGCCATCGCGTCCATCTCGGTCCGCATCAGGCAGGTGTAGGCGTCTTCTGGGGAGTTGACGATGGGCTCGCCCCGAACGTTCATCGAAGTGTTGATGATGGCGCTGCAGCCGGTCCGCTGCCGGAACGCCTCGATCAGGTCGTAGTAGCCCTCGTCCTGGGTTCGATTGATGGTCTGGATGCGCGCGGAACCGTCGACGTGGGTGATGCTGGGGAGCGACTGGGGCGCGTCCTCTCGAACCGGAGCGACCAGCAACATATACGGCGAGGGCCGGTCGATCTGAAAGTATCGGGAGGCGTGTTCTTCGAGGACCGACGGGGCGAAAGGGCGAAACCCTTCACGAAACTTGATCTTACGGTTGATGAGATCTCGCATCTCGGGGTTCCGGGCGTCGCCGAGGATGCTCCGGTGACCGAGCGCGCGCGGCCCCCACTCCAAGCGGCCCTGCATCCATCCGACCACCTGGGCCTGGTCGATGAGCGCCGCGACCGCTTCATTCATCGCTTCGGGCTCCAGCCGTCGGTAGACGGCCCCGAACCGGTCGAGGGTGGCCCGCATCTGCGCTTCAGAGTACCCCGGGCCGAGGTAGACATCAGACAACTTCCAGCGGCGGGGGTGGCCGAGGATGTGGTGCCATGCCCACAGGGCCGCGCCCATCGCCCCCCCTCCGTCGCCGGCGTTGGGCTGGATAAACAGCTCCTCTACCCCGGCTTCTCGGAGAATGTGGCCGTTGGCCACACAGTTCAACGCCACCCCGCCGGCCATACACAGCCGCTGGTGACCGGTCTGTTCGACCACCTGGCGGGCGAGCTTGACCATGATCTCGTTGGTCACCTCTTGGAGAGAGCGGGCGACGTCTTTGTGGAAGGCCTCCAGCGGCTCGTCTTCTCCCCGGCGGGTCGGGCGTCCGAACAGGTCCTCCAGCCGGCGGTTGTACATCCGCAAGCCGTGGTCGAAGCTGAAGTATGTCATGTCCAGGCGGAAGGTTCCGTCATCTCGGACGTCGATGAGCGCCCGGACCTCATCGAGAAACCGTGGCTCACCGTAGGGTGCCAGGCCCATGACTTTGTACTCTGCAGAGTTAACCTTGAAGCCAAGGTATCCTGTAATCGAAGAATACAGCAGGCCCAGCGAGTGGGGGAAGCGAAGCTCCCCCCGCAGCTCGATCCGGTGGTCTTCCCCGACGCCCCAGGTGGCCGTTGACCACTCGCCGACCCCATCGACGGTCAGGATCGCCGCCCGCTCCCAACCCGAACAATAAAACGCCGACGCGGCGTGGGAGAGGTGGTGGCGGCCGTAGAGGATCGGGCCCGAGTAGCCAAAGTGCTTCGTCAGCAGCTTGTCCAACCGGAGCTTCGTGGCGAACCAGCTGGGCATTCCCCGGACGAACTGGGGGAAGGAGCGGGGGAAGGTGGCGAGGTGGCTCTTGAGCAGGCGCTCGAACTTGACCAGCGGCTTGTCATAGAAGGCGACCAGCTCGACCTGTTCGATGGAGATGCCGGCGAAGGACAGCGCCCATCGGATCGCCTGGACGGGGAAGTCCGGATCGTGCTTGCGGCGGCTGAACGACTGCTCGTTGACTGCTGCGATGGGGACGCCGTCCTTAAGCAGGCAGACCGAGGCGTCGTGGTAGAAACATGAGAGCCCCAAGATATACATGGGCGGTTATCTCCTCTCCAAGACAACATAGCCTGATGCGCTCTTGACCGAGCACGACGGACCGGGCATGTTGGTGAGAACCTTTGAGAGGACGACGCTGATGAGATCGATCACCCTGATAACCCTGCTCCTCGTGGCCTGTGACGAAGAAGAAGAGCCGGGCATCCCGACGGAGACCGAACCCACCGTCGACTGGGAAGACGAAGCCGACGCCGACACCGACACCGACACCGACACCGACACCGACACCGACGCGGATACGGATGCCGACGTCGATGAGTCTCGTCTGCGGATCGCCCATATGTCACCAGATGGCGGCCCGGTCGAGCTGTACGTCAATGAAGGTGACGAGCCGATCTTCCCCACCGCGAACTTCACCAACACGACCGACTACCTCACGGTGGATTCGGCGACCTACTCGGTGCAGCTGTCTCGGCCCGAGACCACCGCGGCGGACGCGATCTTTGAGATCGAAGCGCTGACCCTGGATCCGGACACGGACTACACCGCGGTCGCACACGGCTACCTGGACAACGCGGACTCCGACAACGGGTTCACGGTGACGCCGCTGGTCAACGACGTCACGGATCTGGACACGGCGAACAACTTCCGGCTCCAGGTGCTCCATGCGGCTGCCGCGGATGTCTATGCCGAGGTCGACGTCTGGAACGTCACCGACCCGGGCAACCCCGCCACCATCCCGCCGCTTGAGGACCTTGCCTATGGCACGTCTGGCACGGTGGACCTGCCCGGCGGGGCATATGACATCTGCTTCGACGTCGACAATGACGCTGGATGTGATGCGACCTTCGAGCTGCCCGATGTCGCCGCTGGCGGCCTGGTGAACCTGTACGCGGTCAACGGCCTCGACGATGCCGTCTTCCTGGTCGCCCACCTGCCAGACGGAACCAGCGCACAGATCGCCGCGTTGCCTGACCCGTCGATCCTCGACCTCGCCTTCGACGACGCAAGCTCGACGACGGGCTGGGAAGCGGTCGCAGACGCGACCCTGGACGAAGCCTCGTTCGAGTGGGGCGACGGCGTCGGCAACCCCGGCGGCGCGCTGCGTCTCAGC
>JBCBLB010000694.1:0-4997 GCA_038520555.1 Myxococcota bacterium
CCCCCTGAAGAACAACCCGAACGGACCAATGCGTCAGATACACACCGCGATCTGGATATTCAGGCGCTGCTGGCCATGCTGCCGCACCGATATCCCTTTCTGATGCTCGATCGGGTGCTTGAGGTGGCGCCCGGCCAGCGCGCCGTCGGGGTGAAGTGTGTGTCGGTCAATGAGCCCCATTTTCAGGGCCACTTTCCAACACAACCGATCATGCCCGGCGTCCTCATCGCAGAGGCGTTCGCCCAGCTGGCCGGTGTGATCGCCCTCAGCGCCTATCCCGACCTGTCCGGGAAGGCGGTCTACCTCCTCGGCCTCGACAAGGTGCGGTTCCGCAAGCCCGTCACGCCCGGCGATCAGCTGCGCATCACCTGTGAGAAGATCAGCGCACGGCGGAACATCTGGCGGTTCTCCGCCCTGGCTCAGGTCGATGGGGAGCGCGTCGCCGACGGCGAAGTCATGGCCACCGTCGCCGACCGGTCAGCGTAGCCGCCCCTCGATCAGGGGGACCTCCAGGACCTTCGGGTGGTTGATCGGGCCATGGCCGAAGTAGCCGTCCTCCCCGAACAGCTCCCCATGATCTGAGGTGATGGTCACATAGGTGTCTCTGGGCAGGTGGTCGAACAGCTTCTCTACCGCCCGATCGACATGGGCGAGGACATCGATCTGGCGCTGCCGCAGCTCGGCGAGCCGATCGGCGTTGAAGAACCGGGGCGACTGCTGGGCGTGGATCGGCTGGCCTGCGCTGACCTGTCGAAAAATTCCATGGACACCATGGATCCGCGGCCACTGGCTGGGGGGCTCGTCGGGGGGAGCGTAGGGGTAGTGGGTCTCGCCGGTGTTGAGCAGGTAGAAGGTCGGTCGCGCGGCGCTGAACACCATCTGGTCAACCATGGCAGACAGGTCGTTGTGGCGATCGACCAACACATACGAGTCGAAGTCTGCTGCGATCGGGGTCCGTGGATTGAGCACCGGCATGCTGACCAGCGCCCGCGTAAAGTAGCCGGCGGTGTTCCGCAGATAGTCCGGCAACCACAGCCGCGGGATCATACCAGAGAACGACAACCCCTCGAACCCCAGCCGGTCCTGGAACCGCAGCAGGCTCTTCTTATAGTAGGCGCTGGCGAAGATATGCTGCGGAGAAGGGTGCGGCAGCAGCCCCATCAACAGGTTGAAGTGCGCCGGAGAGGTCCACGAGGCGTAGCTGAAGCGGCGCTCAAGCGGCCCGAGCCGAGACATACACGGTGGTTTCGCAGCGACGAACGCGTCGAATCGACATGAGTCGAGGATCAGCAACACGTAGTTTCGCGCACCAGGGGCCGGCTCGGGACGAGGCATCGGTTCGATGTATCCGATCCGTCTTGTGGCTGACGAGCCAATCCATTATCCTCACCCTACTTATTCCGTTTCTTGTCCTTGGAGGTTGTTTTGATGTTTCTGTTGTTGTGGTTCGCCTGTGTGCAAACGCCAGCCCCCCGTACCCCACGTCTTCCAAACGTGCCCATCGCATGCCCCGAACACCAGGACGGACTGAGCTGTCAATCCAGTCAGCGGGATGTCGGCGCCCTGGTTCGCTCCTCGTCGGTGAGTGATCGGATCCGGGGGTATCGTCTGGCGAAGAAATACCCCCATCTGTGTACGGCCGCTGTGCTGCGCGCAGCACAGCGGGATCAACAGCAGGGCCCCGGCCGCCTCGCCCGTGCGGCGGCCCTGATGCGCCCGCCGCCTGTGCCAATGGTGTCCCAGATGGTGCCGCCCGACCGTTGAGTTACATCCGCGGTATGGGAATTCGAACGCGGATCAAGAACCGTCTGAAGCGGATCCTTGGGCAGACGCCTGAGCCCGCCCCTTCCCCGCATCCGATGCCATCGCGGGAACCGGTGGTGTCGAAGCCATCTGCGCCAGCGCGGCGCGTGCCGAAGCCGGCGGAGACCGCTCCGGAGCCGTCTCCCGAAGAGAAGGAGAAGCAGGAGAAGGCGGCACGGCATTTTGAGCGGGCGCGGAAGGGGGTGCTGAAGTTCGTCTCGAAGAAGCCGGACGGGGTCGCCTCGCTCGCTGAGATGCATGAGCACAGTGAGATGCGCTACTTTATCGGCCACCAGCGGTTCTCGAAGTTGATGGAGGGGCTGGTGGGCGAGGGGCTGGTTGACTTTGACAGCACCCAGGGCACCGCGACCCTCACCAGCGCCGGCCGCCAGTACATCGCCCGCTGAGCCCGCGGTCAGGTGGATGGGGACTGCTCGTCGTAGGCGCGCGCATCCTTGAGGGCCTGTTCGCCCGCAGCGGTGAGCGGTCGCGCCATCCGCAGGGTCGGGGCGCCGAGCGTCCACCGCAGCCGAGGGACGGCCCCCGCGGAGGGCAGGGCGAAGGCGCTGACGCACCCGCGCGCGATTCCCCATCGCAGCGCGGCGTCGGTCGCCGACCACAGCGCCGCTCCGCCGCCGACCACGCCGCGGATCTGGAGGACCTTCGCCCGCCGCAGGTGGTCTCCACCGATGAGGGTGCGCGCAGGCAGGATCACCGCGGAGACCGTCGCCCCCGCACAGCGGAAGGCCGCGGTGGGCAGGTCCTCTTCAGGGGGCGGCAGCGGATCTTCGTGGATGGCGCCGGGGCGGGGCGCGCCAGCGCCGAGCAGCGCGGCCTCCCAGGCGCCCATCTGCCGGACCCGCGGGTTGGGGGGCTGAAGCCGCGCCTTCATCAGCCACAACAGCGGCGTCATCCAGTTCATCTGCGCAGCCTCGGCGAGGGCGCGCGGATCGAGGATGGCGACCCGCGGCCGATATCGCTCGATGATTCGGTATCCAAGGCGAAGATACAGCCGGTGCGCATCTTTTCGGGCAGCGGCGGTCAACGTCAGCAGGTCGATTCGCTCGGCGGTATGGTAGCTCTTCATCAAGGCGGTCCCCAGGCCCTGTCCCTGGTGATCGGGGTGGACGGCGACCGGGCCGATGTGGAGGATCCGGAGAAGACCAGCCCGCCGCCGATCTCCGAAGGCGACGCCGTGGATGCCGTCGGCGCCATCGATGACGACCGATGCGTCGGTCAGCCGCCATCGCCACCGCCAGAACGCCGAGAGGATGGCCGGGTTCCAGTCCATCGTGTCCTCATAGGCGCGGAACGCAGCTTCGAGCAGCGCCGAGACCGAAGGCAGCTCAGGCGCGGTGAGGGGACGGACCGGCGGATCAGGGGGCATCTCAGTTTTCGGTTCTACACCGCGGCGAGGCCTGCGCGGGTCATCGGCAGCAGCACCGCCGCAGAGAGCGCCGCGGCGCGAACCTGGAACCGGGCAAAGTCTACGGCCCCGGGCGCCTGTCCCGGATCATCCGAGCGCCCACCGGCGAAGTCGCTGATCACTTTGAGGGTGTACAGCGGAAGCGGCGCCGCGGCGCGCTGGAGGGCCGCGGCTTCCATCTCACAGGCCATCATCCCATGCGCTGCCAGCGCATCTCGCCGCGCCGCATCCCAGACAGGCTGATGAACCGTCACGAGGGTCCCCTGGATGGGCACACCCGGCCAGGGGTGAGGCGCCGGTTGGCGCGAGGCCTCTTCATAGAGCGCATCGGCCGTCATGGCGTCCCCGATGTTCAGATCGTTTTGCAACGCTCCGCAGGTCCCCAGCGAAAGGATCGCGTCGGTTGGCCACAGGGCGAGCGCCGGGTGGAGCCGGGCTGCGGCCCGGGCCGGTCCAATCCCACAGGTCAGCACGCCGACTTCAGCACCATCGAGGAGGCCGGTGATCAGCCGGGGGGAGCGGGGGCGGGGGCGGCGGAGCGCGCGGAGCAGGGGGAGCGTCTCGGCACGCAAGGCGCCAACGATCAGGAGCCGCGGAGGGCTCAGCGGATCGTCCCAGGCAGCATCACCACCCCATCGAACAGGATGGCGACGTCTGCCATGGTGTGGCCGCCCAGGTGGCCGCGGGTGTAGCCAGGCACAAGATCCAGGATCCGATCGGGGTTCTGGGGCAGACCCAACACGTTGATCTGATCGGAGCGGAAGACGATGGTGCGCGCGGCGCTGCTGACGTCGACGGCCTGCAACACTTCGAGCTCTGTGCGCTGTCGGTACACGCGCGCGGGCTGATAGCAGGACGGTCGGGTGTCCTGAGTGATCTCGGCGATGATGGCGTCATCAGCCGTGGCGGTGAGCGTCAGAGACAGCAGCGCGGACAGCAGCATCAAAAACCTCAGGGCTGGAGAGGAGGTTGAAGTGTCAGCATCATCCCCTATCGTTTAGCCGAATCCTGTGGAGGGCGCGCTGGCACGATAGGATATCTGTGTGCGGAATTACGGTTGGCGTAGCGGGGCGGCACTCTGATTCTGTACAGTCAAGCGTGTGCTGCTGAGGGTGTTGTGATGCGAATGATGGTCTCTGGTCTGCTGCTGATGGCGTGTAATGGGAATGGATCGGGGACCTCGATCGTGGACAATGACGAGGACGGGTACTTCAGCGATGTGGACTGTGCCGACGACAACCCGCTGATCAACCCCGGCGCCGCAGAGCTGTGCGATGCGGTGGACAACGACTGCGATACAGAGATCGATGAGGCTGATGCGATCGAGGCGCAGCTGTGGTTCCCAGACAACGATGGGGACGGCTATGGCGATCCGCTCGGGCCAATCGGTGGGTGTGAGGGGCCGGAGGGCTACATCAACAACCCCGATGACTGCGATGATGATGACTTCAACATCAACCCCGGCGTCGATGAGATCTGCGACAATGTCGACAATGACTGCGATGGCATCGCGGATGAAGACTCTGCCCTGGATGCGCGCGAGTTCTATCGGGACAGCGATGGGGACGGATACGGCAACCCCTTCGTCAGCACCCGCCGGTGCGCTGCCGGTGGCGGGTATGTCGAGGGGGAGCCCCTCGATCCGGAGCAGATCGACTGTGATGATGGTCGGCCGCTGGTCAATCCCGGCGCGACCGAGATCTGCGACGAAGACGAGCTGGACGAGGACTGCGACTTCCTCGTCAACGACGAAGACCCCTCGGTCGTC
>JBCBLB010000102.1:0-18686 GCA_038520555.1 Myxococcota bacterium
GCTCGCGGTAATCTGCAACTTGGAAAAGACGTTGACACTGCAGACTTGAATGGTGATGGTCTCAATGATGTGACAGTCGATACCAGGGCTCAGTATGAGGACAATATGGAAATTTTCATCTTCTACAACTCGACGTTGATGAGTCAATCTGCATCAACTCCCTTGTCATCACAGGAGGCGGATGCGATTATCTACAAAGAGTTCCGTTACGACTTCCTCCACAATATGGAAGAGCGTGTTCAGAGTGTCGGTGATGTCAACTCGGATGGTTTCGCAGATCTGGCAATTGCAGGTGTCACATCAGGCTTTGTTGTGTTCGGGCGTTCTGAGTTCTCAGACATGGAGATCACGGACGCGGACATCGTGATTCAGAGCGGGGCTGAGGGGCGCACGCTTGCGGTTGGTATCGGTAACATTGGAGATGTCAACGGGGATAATCATATTGACCTGATCTTTGGGGAGGGAACGCTTCTCCCTGCGGATGCTGTTCTGTTCTATGGGCCCTTCAATGAGCCGGCTGTGTACGACTCTTCGGAGATCGAGGATGTACGCTTTATCGGGGATCCGGAATCGGATGAGCGATACGATGTGATGCGTTATCTGCCGGACGTGACGGGTGATGGTGTCAACGATCTGTTGATCGGTAGCCCACGTCACAGCGGGTTCAGCCCTGATAGAGGGGGAATCGTCTATATCGTGGAAGGTGGTCGCTTCTGATTGTTTTGTGTTTACTCTGCCATCTGCCAGGGTGGTGATGGAGAGAATTCCTCGACGAGGAAGTCGATGAACAGCCTGACCTTAACGGAGAGGTGTCGGGCATGGGGGTAGATGGCCCAGACGGCGTCGCGGCTCCGGCACCATTCGGGGAGGATGCAGACGAGCTTCTTGTCGCGCAGTTCATCCGCGACGAGGAAGTCGGGGACATAGACGAAGCCCATCCCGCTGACCGCGGCAGCGACCAGGGCGTCGCCGTTGTCGGATCGCATCCGTCCGCTGACCCGGACGGCTTCTTCGCCGCCATCGGTGTGCTTGAAGTGCCATGTGCTTCCTGTGGCGAGGTACCGGTATAGCAGGCAGCTGTGGTCCTTGAGCGCGCGGGGGGATTCGGGCGATCCGTGTTGTTCGAGGTACGTCGGGCTTGCGCAGAGGAGGTGTCGGGCTGGCGCGAGTTTCCGGGCGATCATCGACGAGTCCTGGAGGGTGCCGACGCGGATGGAGACGTCGAAGCCCTCCTCGACGATGTCGACGCGTTGGTCGCTGAGGCTGAGGTCGACCTGCAGGTCAGGGTATTCGGCCATGAAGGCGCTGACGGGTTCGATGAGGTGTCGGAGTCCGAAGGACAGGGGGACGTTGAGTCTCAGGGTCCCCATGGCCTGATGCTGCATCTGTCCGACGGTGCGTTCAGCTTCTTGAAGGTCTTCGAGGATCTGGACGCACCGGGAGTAGAATGTTCGGCCGACGTCCGTGGGGCTGATCTGTCGGGTGGTTCGGTTGACGAGCCGTGCGCCGAGTCGGTCTTCGAGCTGTCGGATCTGCTTGCTGCAGTGGGACTTGGAGATGCCCAGCGTCTGCGCGGCGTCGGTGAAGGATTCTTCCTCGACGACTTTGACGAAGATCTCCAACACCGTCAATCGATCCATCATGTTCCCCGGAATGGTCTGAAGGCGGGCTATCCCATCTTCGAGGTGTCGCGCCATCGGGTGGTGAACAGTCTACAGCGGAGGGCGCACGACATTATAGGAGTATGGGGCGTCTTGGACGGCAGGAGGATCGCGCGTGAGCGGATGGTGGCTGTGGACATTGCTGGCCTGTCCGGGTGGGAACACCGACCCTGTGTTGGACGCAGACGGGGACGGCTACCTGGGGTCTGACTGTGACGACAACGACGCTGCAGTCTTCCCAGGTGCGACCGAGGTGTGTGACGGCGTCGACAACGACTGCGACGGTGAGATCGATGACGGCGTCGACGGCGCGCAGCTGCTGCACGCAGACGTCGATGGGGACACCTTCGGCGATCCGGCGGTCAGCCGGACGTTCTGCACGGATCCGGGCCCGGGTTGGGTCACCAACTTTGAGGACTGTGATGACACCACCGCAGACAACGCTCCCGGTCAGCCGGAGATCTGTGATGGCATCGACAACGACTGCGACGGCCTCGTCGATGATGAGGACGAGTCGCTGTTCCAGGGGGACTGGACCTTCGATGCCGATCAGGACGGTTACGGTGCCATCGACGGCCCCTCCCGCTGCACCTTCGAGGACGGCTTTGTCCTGGAGGGTGGGGACTGCGACGACGCTGATCCGACGCTGAACCCTGGCGTCCTGGAGCGGTGTGACGGCATCGACAATGACTGCGATGGCCTGGTTGATGCTGCGGATGAGTTCGGGGATAACCCCGATGATCCGGATGATCCTCAGGGCCGGGCGGTCGACGCCCGGTATTACTACCCCGACGCCGATGAAGACGGCTTCGGGGATCAGGATGGTGGGATCTTCTCCTGCTCGGCGGTGCCCGGCTTCATTGAGGACGGAAGCGACTGCGACGACAGCGACGATCAGGTCTACGGCGGCGCGCCGGAGCGGAAGGGCAACGGCATCGATGACAACTGCAACACCTTCATCGATGAGGACGCCATCGGTGACGCTGACGTCGTGTTTGTCGCCGAGGAAGACGGTGATCTGGTCGGGTGGAGCGTCTTTGGCCCCGGTGACGTGACGGGCGATGGCTTGCCGGATCTGCTCATTGGCGCGCCGGGGCGCAGCCAGGTGGGGGTCGCAGACGGCGCCGTCTATCTGATCGACAACGATGTCGCGCGCGCTGGCGGTGACCTTGAGGATGGGGTTCTGCTTCAAGGGGACGGCGCCGGCGATCGGGCTGGCAGCGCCTTGAGCGGCGGTGACATGAACAGGGACGGTGTGGGGGACGTGTTCATCGGCGCCCCAGGTGGAGAGGGGGCCGACGGTGGGATCTTCGTCCTGTATGGGCCGGTGACCACCAGCCAGAACGTCCGCTCTGCGGACGTGGTCCTTCGCGCATTCTCCACGGATGAGCGGGCAGGGGCCGTCCTGTTCTCAGGGGACTTCCAGGCGGATGGTCACGCGGACCTGCTCATCGGTGCCCCGGATCGCGACGTTGGAAACGGTCGGGTATACCTGATCAGTGGGGCGTCGGCCGCCAGCGGTCGGCTGGACATCGTCAGCGATACGGAGCTGATCGGCAACACCGTGAGCCGGTTCGGAACCGCGGTCGGTGCGGGTGACATCGACGGCGACGGATTGGATGACGCGGTGATCGGTGCGCCCGAGTATTCCTCTGGTGACAGCGCGGAGCGGCATAAGCTGGGCGCCGCCTATCTCTTCTATGGCCCGGTGCCCACGAACACCATCGGTGCCAACGCCGCCGACCTGATCGTGGAAGGGAACGCTCGCGCGGATCTGCTGGGGATGGCAGTGGCCGCAGACATCGACCTGAACGGTGATGGCTTCGATGACCTTATCCTCGGCGCGCCATGGGACTCTGAGGCGCATGTCTTCGGCGGTGTGATTTCGATCTTCTTCGGGCGATCGGCCAGTTGGATTGGGAGCCTGAACGCGGAGAATGCGAGCGTCGAGCTTCAGGGGGACCGCTTCTACGCGCTCGCGGGGATCACGCTCACCAGCGCCGGAGACGTGGACGCGGACCTTCGTGGTGATCTGCTGGTCAGCGCACCGGGGCTGAATACCACCGACGATCGTCTCGGCGACGGTGAGGATGAGATCGGTGGTGTGTACCAGATCCTTGGTGAGGCAGTGTCTCGGCCGGGCATCTATGAGCTGAGCGACGTCGGCGCGCTGCAGGTCGGTGTTTCCATCGGCGCGAACGAACAGATCAACGCCGTCGGTGTCGGGGACATCAACGGCGACATTCTTGGCGACGTGCTGTTCGGCGTGCCCGGCGCGGACGCGGTATACGTACAGTTCGGCGACTGATCAGCCGCCCCAGCTGCTCAGCCGCCACAGCCCCGTGTGAAGGTGACGAAGATCTCGGCGTTGTCTTCGGGGAAGGTGTCGAAGACGATGGCGTTCTGGTCGGGGTCATACGACCAGTTGCTGACCACGTCGCCGTCGACGGTGACGATCAGGGTGTCTGGGTCGGGGTAGTCATTGAGGACGAAGGTGTCGGTCGCGTCGCCGTCGATCTCTGTCGAGATGTCGGTGATGGCGTCGACGTGCGGCGACCAGTCGTTGGCGCACAGTGACAGGAACACCCCGCCGGTGTTCGAGACGGCGTCTGCGTAGCCGGTGCCGGGGTCTGCGGTGGCGCAGCCATCGGGCAGGTCGCCGGCGATGGCGGAGATCACTGTGTCCGCTTCGAGCGCCAGGATGTCATTGACGATCTCTCGCCAGTCACGGGGAGACTGTTCGGGCTCGTCGCTGACCAGGACGACGGACAGGGGGACGTCCTCGCGCAGGAAGCCTGCGTTGCAGTCGCCGGGGCCAGAGGCCTGCAGCGCGGCGAGCGCGATCGACAGGCCCGCTTCCGTGAATCCGCCGGGCTGTCCGTCCAGCGCGCTCACAAACGAGGCCACCGGGTTGGCCGAATTCGGTGTGATGATGGTTCCGTTGTGGCAGCCGAAGTCGCTGGTCACGACCATCAGCTGATATTCGGTCTGGGTCGCGTCCAGGTCGGCCATGAACCGGGCAGCGTTGTTCTGCAGCCGCGCGTTGTCATCGCCCATCGAGCCCGATTTGTCGATGTAGAAGAGGATGTCGACCTGCTCCAGGATCTCTTTGCCCTGTCGGAAAGACTGCTCCGTGACCGACGCTTCTGCGCCTGCGCCGGTCAGCGGAACCTGCTGCTGACCGCTCGGTTCGTTGCTCTGCACCAGCAGCTCGCCGACCCGGAACAGCGGATCTGCAGGCGAGAAGGACAAAAACACCCGAGAAGACTCACCCGGCTCCAGGTCGATTGGCAAGACGGGTGCTTCGGCGACAGAGAAGGATCCCTCACCGCCAGAGGCCAGGATCGTGTCCACAGTCAGCAGGCTGTCGCCCTCATTGATCAGGTCCACCGGCCGCTGCCACTCACACCCGACGGTCCGCGAGCCGAAGTCGACCGGGTTGGGGTCGACGACGAGCAGGGGCGTCTGGGCCGCACCGATCAGATCGATCTGTGCTTCAGGCAGGGTGGGGTCGGTGCTGAAGATGACCAGCGAGCCCCGTTCCTGGGTCACCACCGCGTTGAAGTTGACGGTGAGTTCGATCTCATCGCCTGGCTCAAGCCGATCCACGGGCAGGTCGGCGACCCAGAAGTTCGCCCCGGCAGAGATCTGGGCGCCGAGCAGCTCCAGGGCGGCGTCGCCATTGTTGCTCAATATGAGTGTCTGCTGGTCGCTTTCGCCAATGGGCGCCTGAAAGGACAGCGCGGTTGGTGAGGCGATCAGCTGCGCCGCAGGTGGGTCCCCGTCCGGGATCTGAATGATTTCATTGTCCGACCCATTACAGCCAAGCAAAACGCTGCCGAACAAAACGCTGCCGAGCAACCCCATCCACAGCTTCATAATGATTCCCTCATGCTTGTTCCTTGAACATAGCCTGCAACTCTGCCGATCGTTCATGGGATCGGGTGATCGGCATGAGAAGCATCGTAAACCATCTCGCCTCCGACAATCACCACGTTACCCTTACGCTCTCTTCTCGCCGGATCCTTCACCGACAGAAGGCACAGGACGCGGTCATGCTCGAATCGTTTTCCCCCGACTATGCGACCGCTCGGGAGCGGTTTCTGGACGCCGTGCCGCGGGCCGGTGGCCTGACCATCGGCCTTCCGGTCGACGGTCAGGGCCCTGATGGCGATCCCCTGTCCATCGATGTCGCCTGGTTCGGCGCCGCGAAGCCCCGGACCGCCGTCCTCCATATCGCTGGGACGCATGGTGTGGACGGGTTCACCGCCGCCGCCGCTCAGCTGACCCTCCTCGAACAGGGCCTCCCGCCCATCCCCGACGGCGTCGCGGTGATCCTCGTCCATTGCCTCAACCCCTATGGGATGGCCTGGCTCCGACGAGCCGACGCGGACAACATCGACCTGAACCGAAACCTCTGTGACGATCATGCATCGGTCGGGATGCCTGATGCGTATGCCCAGCTCGATGGGCTGCTCAACCCGGCCTCTCCGCCGTCGATGGACTTCTTCCCGCTTCGCCTCCGGTGGACGCTGCTCCGTTCTGGCCCGCTGGGCCTGCAGCGCGCCATGCAGACCGGACAAAGCACCAACCCGCGCGGATTGTTTTACGTCGGCGCGGGGGTTCAGCCTGCGCTCGCGCGGTTTCTGGATTGGTTGTCGAGCGCCCTCGCCGATGCGGCCCGTATCATCAGCGTCGACGTCCACGCCGGGTCGCAGGACATGCTCATGGTCGACGCGGACACGCTCCCCGGGATCGCGGAGCGGTTCTCCTCGGCGACCGCGCGGCCGGTGGATGAGGCGGGCACCCTGGCTGCGCATCTGCCCCAGCGGTTTCCCGACGCGGATGTGATCGCCCTCTCACAGGAGCTGCGCGCGTCCTCAGCGGTTCGAATCCTGCATGCGCTCCGAGAAGAGAACCGCTGGCACCATTACGGTGACGGCGATGTCCAGCACAACAGCCGGCGACGGCTCCAGGATGCCCTCACCCCGCCGGTGCCCGGCTGGCGTCGGGAGGCGGCGGGCCGGTGTCTGGATCTGATCGCCGATGTGTTCGATATGGTCGGAATTGTGAAGACCTCGGAGTAGATGCTCCGAGGTCTCTTGAGGTTATGCGACTGTTGATGCCAGCGAACGCGCCAGAGTGAGGTCTCTCACAAGTTTCCCCCAGGGAGAGCCTTTCTACATGACGCGACGATGGTGTCAATGAGCACCAAGCGCTCTGGGTTTCCCCCCCAGGATCCAGAGCGCTTAGGAATGCTCGGTGACTTGAGGGTGGTGTGAGGTGACCCTCTTGTCGGTTCCCCTTAGAGCAATGATCGTACCAGCCTCTGCGGTGGGCTGAATGGCCGATTTTGGGCGATCATCGGTGTGCGCTGTCACGTGCGCGCACCGGTCGCGCATGCGCGCAACAGTTCGTTCCGGTTCCATCCCTCTTCATCGGTCAGTGGCCAGGAAACCTGAAGGGGGGCTTTGGGTTAGACGTCCGGACATGCAAGACTTCAGCACACACCTCGCGCCCATCGCGGAGAAGCTCGCACAGTATCGCGCGGATGGACGTCGGCTTTTTGCCACCACGTCCTGCCAGAGCAACTCGGTCGTTCTGCTTCATGTGCTCAGCGCGCTCGCCCCCGACGTGCCGGTCTACTTCATGAACACCGGCTTCCACTTCCCCGAGACCCTTCGCTTCAAGCGTCAGCTCGCCAAACAGCTCGGGCTGCGCATCATCGACCTGTTCTCAGAGACGACGCGGCTACAGCAGAGCGCCGGTGGGCGGTTTCTGTTCACTTCCGATCCGGACCACTGCTGCCACATCAACAAGATCCAGCCGCTGGAACCGGTCCTCAAGACCCACGACGTCTGGATCAACGGCATCCGGGCCGGACAGAGCGCCGTTCGCCGCGCCATGAAGATCGAGCAGCCCGCGCAACATGGGATCCTGCGCTACCACCCTCTGCTTCGATGGGATCAAGACCTGGTCGATGAATACATCGCCGCCCATGCGTTGCCTGCGCACCCCCTCGCTGACCGGGGCTATCGCTCGGTCGGGTGCCGGCCGTGCACCCGGGCGCCCTCACCCGACGATGACGAGCGCGCCGGGCGTTGGGTGGGCCTGAAGAAGACCGAGTGCGGGCTGCACACCACCCTCGGCGGTGGGAGCTGAGACGATGAAGGTCCTCATCACGGGCGGCGCGGGCTATATCGGAACCGCCACGATCGCGGCCCTCGGGAAGCTGGATCGGGCGCTTGAGATCGTCGTCTACGACAACCTCAGCCGCAACAACCGGAACTTCTTCATCGGCCACCCCTTCCCCGACACCCTCTCGCTGCAGTTCGTCCAGGCCGACATCCTCGACACCCGGAAGCTCTCGAGGGCCATAGATGGCGTCGACGTGGTCGTCCACCTCGCTGCCCGGGTGACCACCCCCTTCGCCAACGATGATCCCCACCTGTACGAACAGGTCAACCACTGGGGCACCGCAGAGCTGAGCTATATCCTGGAGCGCTCGCCGCCGAAGCAGGTCATCTACCTGAGCAGCGCCTCGGTCTATGGTGGCGGTGATGGCGCATTTAGCGTCGCCTCACCTCCTCGGCCGAGGACCTGGTATGGCACCAGCAAGCTGCGCGGTGAGCAGATGCTCGAGCGCCTGCTGGACGACACCCAGATGCACATCCTGCGATGTGGGAATGTCTATGGATACAACCGAAGCATGCGGTTCGATGCGGTCATCAACCGCTTCGTCTTTGAGTCGCTCTGCTTCGGACGGATCTCGATCCATGGTGACGGCGACCAGGGGCGGGCGTTCATTCATATCGACCACGTCGCCCAGGCCCTCGCCCGTCTGATCGATGGCACGGATCTTCCTTCTGGAACCTATGATTTGATCGATCGGAACCTCACGATCAATGAGCTGGTGGCTGCCCTCCGGGAGCTGGTCCCGGATCTGGAGACCCTCTTCATCGAGCAGGACATGCCCCGACGAACCCTGATGGTGCGGCCGGATTATCGGCTTCTTGAGCGGGAGCTGTTCGTCCAGCGCCCCCTGGTGGATGAGCTGACGACCCTTCGCGACCGGTTCTCGATCGTGCGCAACGGGTAGTGGATATCGGTCAACACCGACACATGTTGATTTTGACAGGTGTCTGAGAGATGAGATGACGCAGAGCTGAGAGGACGCAGGCGATCGTTCCCGACCCTGATGAGACGCTTCAACCCGATCATGTGGTGGGCCGGGATCGGTTGATGGTCGGGTACTGGGTCCATTCTGGAACAGCGCAGCATGGTGCTTCTGGATGTGCTTCGGGTCCTCGCTGTGCTGCCCGATGGTGCGGCGTCGCTCACACCGACCGGACCTCCAGACCTGCGCGTTGGGCCCATGCGTCGAGGATCGCGCGCTCTTCGGGTCGTGGCGCCCGGTTGCAGAACCCCCGGGCCTGGACGATCTGTCGGGTCTCGGGGCGCAGCTCGACGGTCAGCCGCCGGGCGCCGTCCAACCGCAGGCTGAAAATGGCGCTCGTTCCCTGTCGAATCCGCGGCGCATAGGACGCGACGCAGTGGCGCAGGGCGACCCCTTCGGCGGCCAGGGCAGCCCCTTCGCGGATCTCTTCGAGCGTCCATTTTCCTGCGGAGTCCTCGTGTTCGAGCCCCTCGACGCCGCAGCCGGGCAGCGGCCCCCCCACCCGCGCCGTCGGCCGGACATGGCGCTCGTGCCATCGCTGGCTGGCATGGAGCGCCTGGCTCAGCTTCAGCGAGGTCAGCCGCCGGCGGAGCTTCGCCCGATCGGTCGACAGGACGTCGCCGTTGTGCTGGCGTTGGTGAGCCATCCAGTCGACCATCCCGCGGATATGGTGATCCTGGACCGTCGGCTGCTGGCAGAGCCAGTTGAGGATCTCCTGCCACCATGCTTCGGTCTCGTCGTCATGGAGGCTTCGGAGGATCGTCTGCGTGAGCTGATGGGCGAGCGGGCGCGGTCCACCGAGGACCTGGACCTGCGCGGTCCGCACGGCCTCGGTGAGGCTGAGTTCGCCCTCAAGGGTGAGCAGGACATGATCCATCCGGCGGGTCAGACAGCGGGGCAGCATACCGAGCCGCCGGGCGTCCCGCACGCTCCCGCCGCCGCCGATGTGGGCGAGGGTCTGGATCGCGCGGGTCGCCTCACGGTTGAACCGGCTGTAGAGGTGCCGCCCGACGCTGTGCACCGGAGCCCAGATCAATGCGGGATTGATCGGATACTTCACCGAGATGAGCAGGTGCTGAACCAGGCCGTCCCACCCGGGGGTCTCCCAGGTGTAGAGCGGACGTCTCCACGGGACCTGTGCGAGGACGGGCAGGGCGTTGATGGCGGGTCCATCGAACAGGGTTGGATCGATGACATCCGCGGCGCAGTACAGGCTGCGGATTCGATAGGCGAGAGAGCGGGGCCGGATTTTCCGGCACTTCTTCAACAACGGAGACAGGATCGACTGGCGCGCAGCGTGCGCCTGAAACGTACGGGTAGACATCGGATGACCAGGAGATTGCGAGTTGCGGGGATCCCATGCGCCGTCCGATCGTTCGGGTTCTGGCGTCAGGGAGCGATGATGTCTACGAAAGCACCCGCAAGGTCTTCTTCCACTTGTTCAGGGGGTCAACATCTTCTACGTAATGGCGTGCCGTTTATTCGTCGAGTCCCATCCACGATCGGATGGCGTCGGCGATGGGTCGGGCCTGGGTCTTGACCAACGCATGCCCACCGGCCTCAAACCGCAGCCGTGGCCCGGCGGGGCATCGTGCGGCCAGCTCATCGACGCGTTCGGTTTCGATGAGGTTGTCATCATCTGCGGCGGCGATCAGGGTGGGGATCTTCAGGGCATCTGCGGCATCTTGAATCACAGCGAAGTCCATCGCTTCGGCGCACCGCATGACATGTCGCATGGCATCGATGGAGATTCCGCGGGGGAAGCCTGCAGCGCGGAATGCGGCGCGCAAGATGGGTGGGCGTTGCAACAACGGGGCACGAAAGGCCAGGGAGGCCTGCCGCCAGCCCCGATAGACCTGTAGGGTCGCCGAGGCGAGGAGGGCGAGGCGTTGGACGCGCTCAGGCAGCTGGTTGGCCACGATCATGCTCAGGGCGCCGCCCATCGAGTGGCCGACGATGGTGATCTCGCGCAGGTCGAGGGTCTCGATGACATCCGTGATGAACCCGGCGCGCTCGGCGAGTCCGAGCTGGGGTCGGGTCTGGAGCGGGGTGAGGTCGAGGCCGGGCATCGCCGGTAAGACGCAGCGTGCGTCGGCGAAGAAGGAGAGCATCCGCCGGAAATCCTGTGGTCGACCGGGGTAACCGTGCACGAACACCATGGTGGGGCCCTGGCCGATATCCAAGAGCTTGAACGGTCCAGACGGCAGATCGCGGGTTTGAAGGGTCAGCGGCTTGCTCATGTTTGTGGAGGTATCCGGTCTCTGTGGCCCCTACATCGCCAAAGCCTATCGACCGAAGAACACTCCATCCACCGGACCGGCGCGGGCATCACCTCCCTCCCGGTCTTTTTCAAGATTGGATCGAGGTCACCTTGATGGATGTGAAGATGGAGACGCCGTTGCATCTGGTTCATCCCGTGGTTCGTCCGGGCGAGGAGTCTCACCGGATCACGCTGGATCAAGCCATCACCGCGCTGGCCGCCGACCGCATGGGGCGGACCGTCGCGCTGGGAACGCACCGAGGGCCTGTGATGCTCTACGACGCTGCCACCGGCGTCTTGCGGCAGAAGCTTACCGGCCACCACCGTCGGGTGCACGCCCTGGCGTTCTCGCCGAGCGGCGCGCACCTCGTCAGCGTTGCCCGGGACGGCTCTCTGCGCCGCTGGGCGCTGCAGGAGTCGGCGGGTTCGTTGTTGTGGCAGGGCCAGATGTCCCTGAACACCTGCGCCACCAACGGCGACTGGATCGTGGCCGCTGGCGACGACGGCATCATCCGCGCCTGGTTGGGCGGGGCGCTCCAGTTCGAGCTGCACGGTCACCGGGGCATGGTCACCGCCGTCGCCCTCCACCCGGAGCTTCCCCTCGCCGTGTCTGGAGGCATCGACGGTCAGGTTCTCCTCTGGGATCTGATCGATGAGTCTGGCCAGCGGCTGTACCACCACGACGGCGCCGTCACCGCCTGCGCCGTCTCTCCCGATGGCTGCGCCCTCGTCACCGCGGGCACCGACGGGCGGATGCAGGTCTGGGACATCGACAGCGCGCGGACCGTTGGCGTCCTCGACGGTCACGATGGTCCGGTCACCGCCTGTGCCTTCGCCGAAGACAACAATCAGCTCCTGTCCGGCTCTTCGGATCGGACGGTGATGATCTGGGACCTCGCGACCGGGCAGCGAAAGCAGGCGTTCTGCTCTCATGAACGCGAGATCCTCTCGGTCGCCTGGAGCGGCGAGCACATCTGGTCGGCCTCAGCCGATCGGACCGCCCGCGCATGGCGGCCGGAACATCAACCCGAGACGCCCGCCTACCGGCTCCGGCACCCGGACGCGATCACCCACTGTTGTGTGACGCCCGACGGTCAGGAGCTGATCAGCGCCTCGCTCGATTACACGCTCCGGGTCTGGGACCTGCGCAGCGGGCAGTGTCGACAGATCCTTCGTGGTCATCGCGGAGCGGTCTCTGGCGCGACCCTCTCCCCCAGCGGTCGGAACCTCGCCAGCGTGTCCAACGACGGCGAGGTGCGCCTGTGGTCCCGAAACGCCGAAGGGTGGCGGGCCGGGCTGGCCATCGCCGCACACCAGGACGCGTTGGAGGATTGCCGCTTTTTGTCCAACGAGCTGCTCCTTACGGTCGGCCGTGACGGCTCCGCGCGGGCATGGTCGCTGCTCGACGGCCGGCCGCTGTTCAGCCTGATCGGGCACGATGGCTCCGCCCTCGCCTGTGCCATTCACCCTGACGGACGGATCCTCACCGCAGGCGCAGACGGGACCATCATCGTCTGGTCCAGCGGCCAGATCCTCCACCGGATTCGGGCACACGCCGCACCGATTACGGCGTGCAAGCTCCATATAGACGGGAAGCGGATGGCGACGGCCGGCCTCGACCGCGCCGTGCGGATCTGGGACCTCGATCGGCCTCGGCTGCTCGATACGGACATCTCGCATACGAATATCGTCAATGACATCGCGATGATGTCGAACGAGCGACTGGTCTCAGCCGGTGAGGACGGTGCCCTGATCATGCACCACCTGCAAACCGGCGCCCGAGAGAAGACCGACCTGCACTGGCCGCTTCGCGCCCTGCACGCCCATCGGGACCGGCTCGTCGTCGGAGACGCCGCCGGCAACCTGTGGATCTTCAACGAGCAGCGGGCCACGGCGGCCGCCTGACGTCCCTGCCGTCCCCGCCTCTTCGGATCAGCGGGGTGGTTTTGTTTTGGCGGTGCGGGTTGTACACTCCCCGGGATGATTGAGATCTTCTCGGTGTATCTGGTGTTGGGCATCCTGGCGGCCATGGCCGAGGGGGACTGGCGGCTGTCCGCGATGGCCCGGACCACCATGATCTGGCCTTCGCGCGTCCCCAGGCTGCTTCGTCAGGATCCGTCCCCGCCAGATCCGCCGGGGCTGACGTTGTGGCGGACCCGTATCCATGCCGCCCTGGAGTCTCTTCAAGGCGCCATCGACAACCATGAGCTGCTCGGCGATGCATCCACCGAGCGGCAGCTGCTCGTCGACACCCAGACCGAGCTGGAGACCGTCGCCGAGCGACATGCTGAGCTGGAGGCGGTCCTCGCCCGGCCGGAGAACAACCTCCGCGTCGTTCAGGCGGAGCTGGTCGACGCCCCGGAGCATCGGCAGACCGCGCTGGTGCGTCGCCGGGATCACGTCGAGCGGCTGTATGCCGCCCGTGAAGCCCTGGAGACCCAGATGGAAGCGGGCCTGGCGGAGGTCATGAACCTCGCCGCCCGGCTGCACCTCGCGCGGGCCACCGGCGCGCCGATGCAGTCCGTCGAAGCGCGCCTCAAGGACATCTCCGATGTGATCGAGGGCGTCCAGGAGGCGGAGGACGTTCTTGGTGTCGACCTTCGCGCCCCCGATGGCTGGGCCGCCCCAGACCCAGCGCCACAGCCTGAGATCATCGATGCAGAGATCATCGAACCCACACCGGTCAAAGAGCCGGCGACCCGGGCTGAAAAAGAAGCCTTCGAGGAGGTCTTCTCGGATATGGACGCCGACCGGCTCCCGGCGACGGTGCGTGCGGGCGGGCGGGCCGCTGGGGCGGATGGGCCGCAGACCCCCCGCCAGTCCCGGTGGGCGCTGGCGGGGGTGACGCTGGCGCTCGCCCTGGGCAGCATCCTGGTCCGGATCCTCTACGGCGGCGGGCTGGAACAAAGCGCCGCACTGTTCATCGGGTTGCCTGCGTTCATGGCGGCGATTGTGGCGTTGCTTCCCCCGGCTCGGACCTACACCGGCACCATGCTCAAGGTCATCACCATGATGCTGTTGCTCAGCGGTGTGTTCCTGGCAGAGGGCATGATCTGCATTTTGATGGCTGCGCCGCTGTTCTATATGGTGGGCATCACCGCGGGGGTGGTGCTGGACATGCTTCGGTCACGAAAGCCCGCCACACGGGCGCTGGTGTTGACGCCGCTGATTCTGCTGTCGGTCGAGGGCGTCATCCCTTCGCTGTCCGCGCCGCGGTCAGAGGTGGTGACCGTCGAGCGGGTGGTGGCGGGGACGCCAGCGATGGTCGAAGCGTCTCTGGCCCGCCGCCCGGACTTCTCGACGCAGCTGCCGATCTATCTTCGGATGGGCTTCCCGCGCCCGGTCCGAGCGATCGGAGAGGGACTGGACGTCGGCGACCGGCGGTCGGTGCACTTCGCTGGCGGCGAGGGGGCGCCGGGCGATCTGCTGCTGGAGGTCTGGTCCCGCTCGCCCGAGCGGGTGGTCTTCGGTGCGGTCTCGGACACCAGCCATGTGGCCCACTGGCTGACCTGGCGCTCGGCAGAGGTCGAGTGGCAGCCCGTCGACGCCGAGCGGACGCGGGTCCGCTGGACCTTCCGGTATGATCGGGATCTCGACCCGATGCTGTGGTTCAAGCCGATGGAGCGGTACGCCGTCTGGCTGACGGCGGAGTATCTGCTCGACTGCCTGCTTCCCCCCGCCGCGGAGATGGATGATGTGGCCACCTGATCCGCTGGTGATGCGGGCGCTGATCCTCACGGCGCCGATGGTCGCGACCATCGGCCTGTGGATGGCCCGCCGCCCATCGCATGCGACGATGACGGGCATGTTCCTGGCGACAGCCTGGCAGCTGCCGCCCCTGTTGCTGTTCAACGCCCTCGCGCCGGAGTGGGGATGGTGGGGGTTTGAGGCGGAGGGCGGTCTGTGGTGGGGCGTCCCGGTCGACCTGCTCATCGCCTGGGCGTTCTTATGGGGGGCGATCCCGGCGCTTTTGCCCCGGACGATCCCGCCGATGCTCATCGGCGTCGCCGCCTTCGCCCTCGACCTGCTGGTGATCCCGCTGTGTCGGCCGACCATCGCCCTCAACGGCCCCTCCTGGCTGCTGGGAGAGGCGGTCTGTATCGCCACCGCCCTGATGCCGGGCCTCGCCCTCGCCCGGTGGACCGCGGAGCGGCGCAACCTCATCGGCCGCGCGGTGCTCCAGGGCATCGGCTTCGGTGGACTGCTCATGATCGCATTGCCCGCTGCGATCTTGACCGCCAGCAAGCGACCGACCCTCGACCCATTGTTGCAACAGCCGGCGGGGCTGATCTTCATCCAGCTCCAGGTCATGCTCACGTTCGCCGGCTGGGGCGTCAGCGCCTGCCAGGAGTTCGCCCTTCGCGGCGGTGGGACGGCGTTGCCCCAGGATCCCACCCAGCGGCTCGTGATCTCCGGGCCGTATGCCTATGTCTCCAACCCGATGCAGCTGTCGACGGCGTTCGTGCTGTTCGCCCTCGGGTTCATGCTGCAGAGCGGGCCGGTCGCTGGCGCGGGGCTGATGGTCGTGGTGTTTTCGGCGGGGCTGGCGTCGTGGCATGAGGGGTTGGCGCTCACGGAGCGCTTCGGCGCCCCGTACCGAATCTATCGGGAGTCGGTGCGCACGTGGTTTCCGCGGTGGCGGCCCTGGGTCCCGTATCAGGCGACGCTCTACTACGATCGGGACTGCCAGTTCTGCGCCACGGTCGCCCGCTGGGTCGCGGCGCGTTCGCCGGTCGCCCTGACGATGACCCCCGCCCAGAATCATCCGCGTCGTGATCTGACGCGGCTGACCTACAATCCCGGCGATGGTAGCCCGGAGGAAGAGGGCGTCGCCGCCTTCGCGCGTGCGCTGGAGCACATCCACCTCGGGTTCGCCCTGTTCGCGTTCCTGCTACGGTTGCCCGGGATGATCGACTTTGTTCAGCTGGTCGTCGATGCTTCGGGCGGCGGTCCTCGGCTCGTCCAGCGTGAGCCCTCGAACTGAACGCGAAGAGATCATGAATCAACGATGCCGCGTCGGGGTATCCGTGGATTCGGGTGAAGTCGTGTAGCGTGATGGAGGAAAACCCTCTGTGGAGGGTTGGACGGCGCGGAGGAGGCGACGATGCATGGGCTGCTGTTGTGGATGATGTCGGCGTGGGCGCAATCTGAGGAGGGCCCGTGCGTCTGTGAGCCATACGATCCGATCCAGGTGTTCTCGGAGTCGTCTTCGGTGTTCATCGGTCGGGCCGGGGACACGCTGCCCAACGAGATCCGGCCGCTGATCCCGCTGAAGAGTGATCTTCCGAAGCGGGCATATCTCCAGGACACCTGGCACGCCTGTGACCTGAAGCCGCCGGGGCCGGGGGAGATGCTGCTGCTCATCATGCAGTATGACGGCTACGTCAACCGGTGCACCGGGTCGGGGGCGCTGCCGCTGGGCGCTGGTGGTGGCATGAGCGAGGCGGCGCTTCGGGAGTGGCTGCAGTTTGGCGGGTGGATGGATGGCAAGCCGCCGGCCAACGTGCTGGAGCGCTCGATCGCACGCGAGCTGAGCGATCATCCGCTCCAATTCGGCGAGGAGGGCGTCGGCATCGAGGGGTACTCGGGTCTCGACCAGCGGATCGAGGATGTTCCGGTCCGCTCGCTCCAGGCGCAGGTCCCGGAGCGGCGGTGGATGGTCCTAGAGGCCCTGGCCAGCGAAGACGGCGAGATGGTCTATCTGAGCTGGCGGCATGAGCGGGGGGCGAACGCGAAGGACGGTCCGGCGGTGTGGGTCAGCCATAGCATCTGGCAGGTGACGGGTCGGGACGTCATCCCCCTGTGGCGGGCGGAGACGCTGCCGACCCCGGTCCTTCGGGCGCCGCCGGGCGAGCGGCTGGCCAACGAGTCGCTCCAGTCGCCCCCCGCGATCGCTGCGTTCGCCGATACGTCTGCGGTCGCCGTGATTCCCGGGGACCGGCTGTATTCGATCCGGCTCGATCCGGAGCGCGGCTGGATGTCGCCGGAGACCCTCTCTGACGCTGCGGATGCCCCGGCGGACGCGGCCACGGCGACGGGCGGCGAGATGGCGCTGTCGGTCTGGGTGCAGGACGGCGCGCTGTTGGCCCGTCGGTATCGTCCCTCCAGCGGCTGGGAGCCGGTCAGGCAGGTGGCGGCTTCTCCGGCATCGTCGCCGCAGGTGGTCGCCGATGAGGACGGCGGCGCCCTGGTGATCTGGGCTGGCGCGGGTGGGGCGCTGTTCGGCCGCCAGATGCTGTCCAACGGTGAATGGGCCGAGCCCGCCGCCATCACCGATGGGGCCGTGACCGAGCCGCACGCGGCGCTCGGGGCGGGCGGCGCGGCGGCGGTGACCTGGATCGAGAAGGACGCGGTGATGGTGCGCCGGTCGGACGGGCGCGCGGCCTGGACCCCGGCGCAGAGGGTGTCCGGGGAGCCCGATGTGGTCGGCCCGCGGGTGGGCGTCGATCGCCGCGGCGAGGTGGTGGTCGCCTGGGCCCGGGGCGGTGAGAACGATCGGACGTTGTGGGGGCGGCGCTCTCGGGGCAACAACTGGCGCAGCCTGGAGGCGCTCCGCACCAACCCCCGGGGGACCGCGGGCTTGCCTGAGGTGGTGGTCACGGCTGGCGGGATCACGGTGGTGTTCTGGGCGCAGGGCGGGGTGAAGGGCAGCCTGTGGGCGCGCGCGGCGCACCCGCGACGCGGCTGGGAAGAGAGTCGGCAGATCGGTGTCTATGGCGAGGTCATTGACGCCCGTCCGATCGCGGCTCCGCAGGCGGATGGGGGGCTGGTGCTGGGCTGGCGGGCGGCGGGCTCGGCGTGGACGACCCGCTACGACCCGTCGGTCGGGTTCTACCGAATCAGCGCCATCGAGGAGCGCCTGGAGCCGGTGCAGATGATCTCCATCAGCCCCTACCAGCAGGCGTCGGCGATGTACCTGTGGACCCAGGGCGAGGGCGCGCCGGTGTCGCTGTGGACCCGCGAAGACGAGCGCTACGTCGAGTAGGAGGGGCTCACCGCAGCTCGACGGTGGCGTTGAGTTGGTCGAACCGGTTCCGGAGGGTGTCGGCCTGATGGAACGACTCGGTGCGCGCGATCAGCCTTGGCAGGCCCGCGTGGACGATGCTCCGGGCGTCTGCCTGTGGCAGCCCCATGATGGTCCGGAGCCCCCGGATCGCGGAATACATTCGGGTGTTTGAGGTGAGCCAGACCTCTCTGGGGGCAAGCGGCGCGGCGCGCGGCTTCCACGAGGCGGGCAGCATGGCGATCTGGGCAGGGGGCAGCCAGAGTCCGTCGAGGTGGTCCGGCGGCGGCGCGACGAAGTCTCGGGCGGAGAGGGCGAAGCCCCGCAGCACGAATTCGTGAATGCCGGTGAGCGCCCACAGGTCGTTGGGGAGCAGGGTGGGCGCGCTCGCAGACAGCTCCAGGCGATCGAGGTTGGGCATGACGCGGAGTCGCTCGACGAGCCCTTCACAGGGCCATGGGAACCGGCCATGCAGCGTGAGGGTGGACAGTGACGCGTGCTGGGCCAGCCCATCGAGGTCGTCGATGGTCTTGAGGTTTTCGATGGACAGGGTATCGAGTGGCGGCAGCTGGTCTCGCCACATCC
>JBCBLB010000079.1:0-20580 GCA_038520555.1 Myxococcota bacterium
ATGTCGGCGATCAGGTTCAGCTGATGCTGTACAACGGCGGCCAGAATTACCTATGCGTCGATGCCATCATCCGCTGGCAGGACGTCGACAAGGATCTGACGCCCCTGGGCTGCGGTGTCGAGTTCGTCGATCTTTCCGAAGAGCAACGCCAAGAACTTCGCGAGCTGCTGGCCGCGCGAGAGGTGCGGATGTTGCAGACCGGCACCTGAACGTTCAAGGAAGGAGCGCGGCGGCGTCTTTCCAGGCCGGGTCCACAGACTCGGGGATGGTCTTTCGCTCCCATCCAGCGGCGAAAAGGAGGCTGAGTCGGAGATCGATCTTCGGATCCGCAGCGGTCGGTCGTGACGCATCACGGGCCGGCATATAGGCTTTCCCGACACTCGCAGCCCCCTGATCCGCTCCCTCCGGCACCAACGCCAGCCATCCATCCAGCTCCGGTGGGGCCGGCTTGGTCGAGCGCACAACGGCGAACGCGATCGCCGTCCGCACATGAGGGTGCGCATCATCCGAGAGGAGGCCGAGCGGCGGCACAGAGAGCGTGGTTGCTGTGGAATAGCTCTGCGTCAGGGCTTCGGCCCAGAACCGACCCGTCGCGTTGCGTTGAACCCGAGGATCGACGTTTTTCCAAGCGAACCCGATGATCTGTGCGGTTTGATTGAGCTTCTCCCATTCGCGGGGGGGAGCATCGAGCCTGGGTGCCCTGGTGGCGAGCTGAGCGACGGCCTTCGCCTGGCAATCGTTCTGAGCGGTCTCTTCGGGGATCGCCCGACAGATTTCAACGACGACCGGATAGGCTGGCGCATCGAGCTTTCTGACCCCCGCGACGCTGATCGTTGTCAAACACGTCATCCGGCGATCCCCGGAGGCCGCGAGGCAAGCGGCGGCGGCGTCTCGCAGCTTCCCGCGGCGCACGAGCGTCATCGCCGAGTCCAGCGCACATCCAGGGGATTCACAGTCAATGGAGGCAGGCTCAAGCGATGTCACGAACGACGCCGTGGGATTTTCAGAGACCAGGTCGAGGGGGATCGGCTTCGGTGTTGGGCTTGGGGCGTCCTTCTGAGGCGGCGTCCCTGGATCAGAGGTGGGAGCGCAGGCCAGAGACAGGATCAGAAGAGAAGCGATCATGGGGCCGTTTATCATGTCAGATTCGAGGATGGTGAAAACATCAAGCCGGACAAAACCTGTCTGGATGTTCAGTGTCGATCCGAGTAGGTTTCGTGGACGGACTCAGAACATGGAGGCAGAATGAAGGACGGTGATGGGCCACCGCTACAGCAACTGGCGGGGTTGATTGTACAGGGTGCGCACCAGACCCCTCACCGGTCACCGGAAGCGTTGTTGGCAGAAGCTTTGTGTGAGTTGAGCGCGTGTTTGGAAGCGACCGTGATCTGGCGCAGTTTATCTGCAAGCGGTCCGGCGCCATGTTCGGGTGCCACGTGTAAGAACGACGGGCAGCCCGCCCGTCCGGTGAAAACGGATCGGATCGGGGCCCTGAGCTGGCTTCCATCACTGCGCTACACCCAGCCCGATACACTCCATCAACGGATCGAATGCGACGCGTCTGTTCGTGTGGGGATGGGCGTTCAGCGTACGGATGGGATCGATGAGGTTCACTTCCGGTTGCGGGGAGCCATCGCGGGGGGGTTGCGCGAAGAGCTGACTTCACAGACCCCACCGCTGAATCATCTATACCGTGTGATCTCGGCGTTGAAAGGGGCGCATGTGTCTCGTGAGCGGCTGGCGCTCCGCGCTCAGGCGAACCGGCTGTTCGACGATCCATCGAAAACGCTGACGGAAGCGCTGAATGAAACCACCCAACTCCTCGATCGGATCCAGGTGGAGCTGGTGCACCCCTGGCACCGGGCGGACCTGCTCCAGTTGGCAGAAGCGCTTGCGGAATGGGCCGCCGATCAGGTTCTTCAGCCGGAGCCCATCGGCGCAAGCGCACGGGCTGCGGTGAGACGGCTCGCTTCTTCGTTAGAGCGGTTGCGTCGGGCGGGGCCGGACGCCGATGCTGGCCTGGGCCAGGGGGCAATGCGACTGAGCGAGCGGCTGGGGTTCTTCGAGCAGATGATCCAGGCGCCCTTGTTGTTGTTCCCCCGCCCGCCGGACTGGGAGCCGGAGCCGGAGCCGCTTCCGCTGGCGCGGATGTGGTCAGAGATGCATGCCCTGGCCCGGGCGATCGAACAGACCGGTCGTGCATCTTCGCTCGATGATGAGACCTGGGCGCGGGCCACTGAAGTGACCCGGTCGACCCTGCCTCGAATTATGAGCGCGCATCTTCGGGCGGGGGACGATCCAGCCATGGTCCGCGGATGGATGCAGATGTGGTTCGCCCTCGAGTTGTTGTGGCCTCCCGGGAATCGCCCCCAAGCCCCCGATCGGCTCACCCCGACGACCCGTCTGGCTTCAGAGCGCTGGCGGTTCCGTGCAGACCTGGCCTATCTGCTTCAAGAGCGGCTCCGTCACCGTCGTGATCGCCAACCGATGGCGTTGACGATCGCCCTGCGAACCCTGGTGCTGAACCATGCGCGGCTTGAGGTCGGACTTCCCCGGTCACTGGGCCTTCACCAGATCCTTTCGGAGGTCGTCGAAGGGCCATCGTTGCACGCAGATGTGACGGGCGAGCACCTGAGGCACCTGCTGGATGTCTACGTTGGGGTCCAATTCCTGTGTTCTCTTCAGATGCCGGACGGTCACAGCCTCGCAGAGACGCTCTCACAGACGGCTGGGCCTCCGGCGCGGTTGCGGGCGGCCGTGAGCCTCGCTGCGCTCTTTCATGACGTGGGGATGGCGTTGTTTCCCAGCGGATCGATCTCGGTCGATGGCCTGTGCGGAAGCACCCCGACGCTTCGCTCGGTGATGGGTGGTGTTCGTGGGCAGCTGGCAGAAGCCGGTCGATGCCTGATTGACCGTTGCATGTCCGACCTGCAGGAGTTGCTGCAGCTGAACACAGATGAATCGTTCAGCCGCTGGCTGTCCAACCAACACCACCATGGACAACCCGATCCCGGCCTGCTCAGCGCCTGGGTTTTACTGCAGCTGCGCGAGAACCACACAGAACTTCCCATCGAAGCCATGACGGCGGCGTCTCGTGCGATCCTTCTCCAGGCGGCGTCGAACCATCCCATCGATCCGGACGAAGACCCAGCCGCGGCGCTGCTTATCCTCTGCGATGAGCTGTTCGACTGGACGCCATCACAGCGGGTGGGCGGTGTGACGGCCACGGCGGTTCGAAGCCGGGCAGCCCGACTCACCCTGGAGGGGTTGCGCGCCGATGTAGACGCGGATGGCCGGCTCAGGCTCACCCTGTCGATCGCGGATCCGAACGAATGGCCGCGACTGCGGGTGGTGCTCCGTCCAAGGGTCTGGGGAGGGGATCCCGCATTTTGCACCTGGCTGACGATGGCGGAGAACCTCGGGCGGGTCCAGCGGGGCTCGACGGGCTGGGCGCCACGAATCGAACTGAGCGCACCCATCGCGCCTCGACTGGCCTGTGGGGCTGGGAGCGAGTACGCGCTGCTGGACAGAACCCTCCATCGAAGCCGCCTTCCGCTCCGTGGATGGTTGATGGAGTGGTTGTCGACTCAAGAGACCGCGATCGAGGGGGAGGTGGAACGATTCTGGATCGTGAGCGGTTCCGGGCCGTTGGCGCCAGGATCGATTCGGGCTGTACAGGATCAGCTGGTCTGTGAGGCGAAGGAGATCCTGGTGGAACTTGAGCGAGAAAGCGGTCACTAAATGACCGTATAATCCCAAAACAGATGACGTATGGTGAGGGCCTCGCCAAATCGGCGAGCGCCTCATTCTTCTCCCGGTTGATTCATGAACAGCTCTACCCAACTCGACTTCACCGCCGATCCCGCCAAGCTCACCGATCCCGCCCAGCTCGTCGCTGTCCTGACCCGATACAACGACGCCTACCGGGCCGGCACGCCCCTCGTCGACGACCTGACCTATGACGCCCTCGTCGAACGCCTGCGCGGGCTCGATCCGCGCAACGACTTCTTGAGCACCGTCGAACCCGAAGCCCTCGATGACGGCAAGACGCAGGTCCGACACGCCCGCCCGATGCTATCCACAGAGAAGGCCTACACCCGCGAGCACCTCCGCCGGTTCGTCGATCGGGTCGAAAAAGCCGCCGCAGAGATCGGGGTCACCGCTGTTACCTTCCGCGTCACCCCAAAGCTCGACGGCCTCGCTGGCAACGACGTCGATGGTGTGCTCGCCTCTCGGGGCAACGGCCGCATCGGCTCGGACATCACCAACGCCTTCAAGAAGGGCCTGGTCGCCATCGGGGGCCGCAACCAGGGCCTGGGCGAGATCGTGATTCAACAATCGTACTTTGAGGCGAACTTCTCTGACATCTTCGAGCACCCCCGAAACATGGCGGTTGGGATCATCAAGGCCGACAATGTCAACGCCCAATCCCAGAAGGCTCTCGACGACAAGAAGGTTCACTTCGTGCCGTATACTCAGCTGCCTTCCTGGACCGGATCGGGGGATTCGCTGGTCAACGACATCGGCGAGATCACCGAGGAGCTGCGTGGGCAGGTGGACTACGCCCTGGACGGGATGGTCGCCCAGGCCACGGATGCTGCGGTCCAGGCCCACATGGGCGCCACCTCGCACCACTACCGCTGGCAGATCGCCATCAAAGAGCGGGGGGAGACGGCCCGGACGACCATCAAGGACATCATCTGGCAGACGGGTCGGACCGGCAATGTGACGCCGGTGCTCCTCATCGACACCGTGCGGCTGTCCGGCGCAAACATCAACCGGGTCACCGCTCACCACGCCGGGATGGTGCGGGACAAAAAGCTCGGCGTCGGCGCTGAGATCGAGATCATCCGCTCTGGTGAGGTCATCCCCAAGCTTGAGACCGTCCACAAGACCGCGGACGTGGTCGCTCTCCCCGATACGTGCCCCTCCTGTGGGGAGCCTTTGGAGTGGCAAAACGACTTCCTCAACTGCGGCAACCGCACCGACTGCCCAGCACAGGTCGTCTCTGGCATCCGGCACTGGTTCAAGACGCTGGGAACCGCCGACTGGTACGGTGAGAAGACCATCACGCGGCTGGTCGCCGGGGGGATCAACTCGCTGCAGAAGGTCTACGCCATGACCAAAGAAGATGTCATCAAACTGGATTTTGGCGAGGGGCAGACCAAAAACCTCATCGATGCGCTGACCATCTCTCGGCAACAACCTGTTGAAGACGCCCGGTTCCTCGCCGCCTTCGGGATCAAGGACCTCGGCGTCGGCGACAGCCGAAAGCTGCTCCGGAACTTCAAGCTCGAATCTCTGGGCGAGCTGACCGCCGAACAGCTCGAAGCCGTCAAAGGCTTCGGCAAGGTCACCTCAGTCAGCATCACCAAGGGCCTGCAGCGTCGGTGGAAGACCATCCAGCATATGCTCGACCTGGGCTTCAACCTGGAGCACACCCCGCTAGAGAGCGAGCGCAAGGCCGTCGACAGCCCCATCGCCGGCAAGCGCGTCATGTTCACCGGGAAAATGCTCCAGGGCACCCGAGACGACATGAAGACCCAGGCGATGGCGTTGGGTGCCACAGTGGCCTCATCCATCTCCAAGAAGCTCAACATCCTCGTGGCCGGCGAACGGGCCAGCAGCGGCAAGCTCACCAAGGCCCGAAACGCCGGGGTGACCGTAATGACCGAAGCTGAATATTTGAAGCTCCTCAGCGGCGAAGCGTAGACCCCAGATATGACCCACCCATGCGCACCTGTCCGACCGGTGCCGGCGCTGCAGACCCCATGGCACCGAAGATACGAAGATCGATCGTCAGACTTCCGTCGATCGGATGGTGTGCTCCGGCGGAGGTCTGGCGCGTTTTGAGCCGGGTCGTATCGCAAATTAAAAACACCTCTGAAGGATATCCTTCAGAGGTGTTTTAAGAAGCGGGAGCCGGATTTGAACCGACGACCTTCGGGTTATGAGCCCGACGAGCTACCGGACTGCTCCATCCCGCATCATCTGGGTGGTACAGCTCTCTCGAAGCCCTTCCTATATATGGTCACCATCCTGGTTCGTCAAGCCCCATCAGGTGGATTCATCGCGACCGGGTTTGGGATGGGTGAGAACCGGCGAATGCCCCCGACAGGATTCGAACCTGTGGCCTGCAGATTAGGAATCTGCTGCTCTATCCTGCTGAGCTACGAGGGCGTACCCACGTCGTATCGAGCCCCCAACTTCTCGGCAAGCCGGGGATGAAGACCCTTCGGGAGCGGGGTTATAGTTCGGACATCAGGAGTCACCCATGTCTTCACAGCCTCTCCATCCAGCGCTGCTCATCGGTCTCATTCTGACGTCCGGTTGTCAGGGCTGCAGCGAGACCACGCTCCGCCCGACAGACGTTGACACGGGCGAAGCGGCCGTCCCCTTCACCAACGACTGGGGGCAGTGGCTCGCCATGGACGCGATGCCTGACGGATCCCCTGCCCTCGCCTATTATGATGCCACCACCGGCGGCGTTGGGTTCGCCATCGCCCGCTTCGCGGAGGACGGTTCGGTGAGCTGGCAGCGGGAACCCGTCGACGGCTACGCCGAAGACAACCTCGATCCTGGCGACCGTGGCAAGTATGTTTCCATGGTGATCTCAGCCGACGGGGTCGTCTGGCTGGCCTACCAGGACGTTTCGCTGAAGACCCTCCGCTATGCGCAGCGGGCGAAGAACGGGGACTGGACCAACGGCATCGCCGATGCAGGCGGTGGCCCGACCTCTGACGCTGGCTACTACAGCGACATCACCCTGGACGGGAACGGCGATCCGGTCATCGTCCACTTCGACAACGCCCGGGGCACCCTGCGGGTGGTCCGCTGGACCGGCGACAGCTTCTCCGGCAGCGTCCTCTCCGAGCGAGAAGACGCCATCATCGGTGAGTTTCCCAAGATCGTGATCGCCAGCAACGTCGAGTATGTCGTCTTCTATGACCGGACAGAGGGCGATCTGCTCCTGTCTTACGGCGGCGCGGGGAGCCACACCGTCGAAATCATCGAATCGGAGGGGGACATCGGTCAGTGGCCGGACGTCGCCATTGAGGACGGGACGCTGTTCATCGCCCACCATGACGTCGGCAACCAGGATCTGCGGTTCGTCCGGGGCGAGCCAGGCATCTGGGAAGCCGAGCTCATCGACGATGGCGAATTCGTCGGTGGGGACCCGGCCATCTACTTCGCCGAAGGGGGTCCTGGGATCGCCTACTGCGATGGACGAAACAACGACGTGAAGCTTGCCCTCCGGCAAAGCGGGTCATGGACGGTCGATCAGCTGATCGGCGACGACGGCGCGCTCGGCTACCATAACGAAGTGGTGACCACATCGCTTGGGACCTTCGTAGCCAGCTATGACTACACTGAACGAACCGTCTGGTTCAACGCGCTCTGAAGGCCATGGATGAACCCCGCCTGTTGCGGGGTTATCGGGTCTCAGCGAGAGAGGTCTCTGTGATGCGATGGCTCCGCCTTGGAATCGTCTGGAGCGCCCTCACGATCGGGGCGTTCGCCGCAGAGCCTGTGGACATCAACGCCGCAGACGCCCAGCGCCTCGAAGCCCTCCCTGGGATCGGCCCTTCGAAAGCGTCTGCCATCATCGCGTTTCGGGAAGAATACGGGCCCTTCAAGACCATCGAGGACCTCGACGCCGTCCCTGGGATTGGTTCAGCGACCCTCACGGTGCTCTCTCCCCTCATCACCGTCTCCGCCTCACCGACGCCTGAAGCCTCCGTGGACGATACGGATGAGCCGGTGTCAGGACCCGTTCCAGCGCCTGTGCTGACCATCAACGGGGCGCTGGAGCGCGTCGACATCAACACGGCGGATGTACGGGGGCTCGAAGAGCTGCCTGGGATCGGCCCCGCGAAGGCGGAGGCGATCATCGGGTACCGCAACACCTTCGGCCCGTTCACCGATTGTCAAGACCTCATCGCCGTCGACGGGATCGGCCCGGCGACCATCTCGACAGTCCGCGAGCACTGTACGACCGGGCCCTCATCCGATACCCTGCCCTCACCGTAATCGTTGGAGAGTCACCATGTTGCTCGTCTGGCTGGCCGCTTCCCCGCTCGCCCTGGCTGATGATCCCCCCACAAGCGCCCGCGTGGTCGACGTCTACGACGGCGACACGTTCACCCTCTCCAACGGCGACCGGGTGCGGTTGCGGGGGATCAACACCCCGGAGATGAAGCCCCCGGAGCCCTACGCCCTCCAGGCCAAGGCCGCCGCCTCTCGGATGATCCTCAATAAGACGGTCACCCTGCACTACTCCGAGCCCGCCCGAGATGGCTACGGCCGGCTGCTCGCCAGCATCGAGGTCGAGGGTCAGGACCTCGCCACCGAGCTGATCCGCCAGGGCTACGGGCACATCTTCATCATCCCCCCCGAGCAGCTCGATGCGGCCCCGATGGTCGCTGCCCAGGCTGAAGCGCGGGCTGAGCGCCGGGGAATCTGGAAGACCCGATCATACAGCGGTCAGATGCACATCACGTCCTTCCACCCCAACGCCCCGGGACGCGACCAGGACAACCTCAACGGCGAGTATATGCGCATCTGCAACGTCTCGACCGAGCCGCTGGACTTCTCGGGCTGGATGCTCAAGAACCGCGCCAAGGACGAATACACGATGCCCGCCCTGACCATCCCGGTCGGCCACACCGTGATGGTCTTCAGCGGACCTGGCAACCACCAGGACGACCCCAGCCTGCAGCTTCAGGTCTACCTGAACAACGAGACCCCGGTCTGGGACAACGCCTCTGAGAAAGCCATCCTCTATGACACCGCGGGCGAGAAGATCGACTGGCGGGTGCACTCGGTGAAGGACCCCTCGAAGGTCACCGACTGACGGCCGTCGGTTCGGGGGCATGGTTCAAACCGCGAACCATCACGGCATGATGGAAGCGGGCGAAAGCGTCACGAGACCGCACTGGACCAGCAGGTCGAGCCCCAGGGCGTAGGCACCGATGGGGAGGACCATGCCCGCAGCGGAGCCCATCAGATAGTCTCTTCCCCGCACCGAGGACAGTGCCAGCGCGTAGTTCAGCGGTGGAGAGGCGATCATCACGGTGCGCAACAGAAAGATCGTCATCACCGGGTGCGTATCGAGGCGGTCCATCACACGGCGCGCCCAAGCGCTTTTCAGTGACCCGAGCGGCCGTCCACCGATGAATCGGACCATCCAGAAATTCACCATCACCGCCACGACGCTGCCGCTGAGGGCCAACACCATCCCCGCGCCCTGCCCATACGCCAGCAGGCTGGCGAGGATAAACACCACCCCCGGCACGGATAGCAGGTTGCCCACCGCGAAGGCGACGATGAATCCAACCACACCCCAGGCGCCTGCGTCGAGCAGCTGTTCACGCAAACGGGAGACATCAAAGAGTTCGACCGCACCGGTGGCGCGGCCGATGGCGAACAGCACGGCGCCGAGCACAAACACCCCGATCAACCGTGGCACGACGCTTTGTTGTTCGTTGCTCACCCCTCTCCCCGTCCAACCCCAGGGCAGAGAGACCCCCACCGACTGGTTTCCTTCCAGAGCGTAACCGTTGTACGGGGTTCGGTGGGTTGTTCGCCCGATTCAGCGCCTACGGCGTCGGACAACGCCGAACAGCCCGAGGAGCACGGCCCAGACACCGCCTGCTGCCGCCGTGGTGGCGCAGCGGGGGAAGACCGTACTCGGCGGCGGCAGCGGCACGTTGGTGGTGCACTCGCCCACCTCACCCGGGGTGCCATAGTTACAGTCCTCATCCCCAGACTGGTAGAACTGCTGGGTGAACGCGGCCTTGCACCAGTTGTTGTCCACGTCATCGTTGCTGGTCGCCGCCTCGGCGTCGATCAGGGTGGAATCGAACATCAGCGACCGCCCTTCCAGGCTGTCGGAGACCTCCAGGTTGAACTCAACCCGATCGATGACCTGCAGCTCGCCGCTGGCGTTGGGGCAGAGCAGATCGAGCACCTCGTCGTTGTCCGAGGAGATAGACAGCGAGTCATAGTCGTAGCCCGACAGGGTGCAATCGCCGGCGACGCCGGTGTCCAGTGCGGCCTCTTCGATGAGGCAGCCGCCCTTAACGAACAGCTCCAGGCCGTTGGGCTCCATCACCAGGATGCCGCTCTCACCGATGACGTGGTCCTCATAGTTGGTGGGATCTTCGAGGATGGCGTCGGCACGGTAAGAGCGAAGCTCGCACTGGGTCAGCTCGATCTGGCGATCGGTGAGGTTGACGATCTCGAACCACTCTTCGGTGTCCTGTGGAGCGCCCATAATTTCGATGAAGGCGACCTCACCGACGTCAGGCCAGTCAAAGAACGGGCAGGCGTTCTCGGCGGCGGGGGTGCCGGTGAAGTCAGACTCTGTGGTGGCGGTGCCGTCGGTGAGGGTCGTGGTCGGGGTGTACAGGTTGTCATCGGCGAGCGCCGGCAAGCACCAGTTGTTCAGGGTATCGTTCGCCGCGCCATCGTAGAAGACCGGGTCGAGCTGAACCGAGCAGCCGCCGTCCGGGCAGGTCGAGGCGTCGCCCTCGAAGGCGGACCAATCATAGGGCACCTGATCGACCGACACCCCGTTGCAGATGAGATCGAGGGTCCCAGCCGAGGAGTTGCTCAGCTCGGTGCTCTCATAGTAGTAGTCCGGCGTGATCGCGCCGCCAGACGCCCGGGCCCATTCGATGGTGGCGTCACCGTCGATCTCTGCGCTGGTGCGCCGGGCGATGACGGTGTCCGACCCGGCCGTGACCGGGAAGCTGTTGCCGAGGACGCTGATGAAGTGGTCGCGCTCGACGGCGTTGCCCGAGGAGGTCGTGTAGGCGCTGAGGATCTGGCAGCTGTGGAGATCGCAGTCATTGACGGCCCGGAACTCCATCCACTCATCGAACTGCGGGCTGGGCGCGACCATCAGCTCGGTGATGATGACATCGCCGGGTTCGCAGACGTCCTCTGGGATGACGTCCGGATCACCGCCTTCGTTGCCGCCGCCTGGATCGGAGACCTCTTCGCCACAGTTGTTGGCCGCCCCCGGGGTGCCCAGCGCGCTGGCAGCGTTGCCGTCGGTGTATGCGTCGTCGCCGTTGGAGGGGCACCAGCTCCCGGCCACCGCCTGTGCGTCGTCGTTGTCGGCTGCGGTGAGGGCGTCGGTCTGCAACTGGATGGAGCAGGCGTCCGCGTCGGCTTCGCAGCTCTCCCAGGGGTCGCTGTCGAAGGTCACCGTGTCGACCACCACGCCCCCGCAGGTGATGGTGACGTCGTCGGGGTCCGAGTTGCTGAAGCCCAGCGAGCCATACAGCTCGATGGGGGTGACCGAGCAGGCCTGGTCGGGGCACTCCGAGGGGCAGGAGCCGGTGCCAGAGCGGTGGAGGACCGCATAGGCGCCCGGGGAGACCGAGGCCGTGCCCACGGTGTGCTCCGAAGTCCCCGACGAGAGCAGGCAGCCGTCGAGGTCCATGGTGTCGCCGGTGGGGTTGTAGACCTCGAACCACTCGTCGAAGGTGCAGCTCGGGGCGGCCATGATCTCGGTGATGACGAGATCGCCGGCGCCGGGGGTGACCGCGAAGGCGGCAGAGGAGAGCAGAAGGGAGATCATCAGAACCTCATCTGAAGCATGGCCCAGACGTAGCCAAAGGTTTCCGCCGTCTCCTCGATCCCTTCGACCTGCTCGGTGACCACGCAGGAGCCGTTGAGATCGGGAGCGCCCAGGTTATCGCAGTAGTCGCCGAACCCGCTGTCCGGGTCCGGCAGATCCCAGCCGACGAAGCCACGAACGACGAGCTTGAACCGCTCGCCAAGCTTCTGGTCGAGCTGGATGAACGAGTCGAGCTGATGCAAGCCACGGCTTCCGACCACGTCTTCATCGCGGTACCGAATCCGCGCGGTGATGCGGGTGGGGTCGAACAGGGTGTAACGGGCCTGGAACCAGGTGAACTGCCCGATCTGGTACCAGTACTCACAGACGCCGTCCACGTCGGTGGGGTAGAGCAGCCCGGCGTCGGTCCAGATGCGCTGATACAGCGCAGACAGCTGTAGGCCGCCGGGGTCACCCAGCGACACCTGGGTGCCCGCGAAGCTCCGGGTGCCGGAGCGCTCGACCAGCTCCCCGAAGTCGATTTGATTCAGGTTGAGCACCAGCCCATCGTCGGTGAACGTACCGTAATCATCGTACAGATCATCGAAGCTGCCGCCATACTCGCGGCCACGGCCGCGCGCGGCGAGGTTCTGATCGGTGATCTGCCCGTAGAGCGACCATGTCAAGAACGGCACCGGGCTGGCCTGGAGCCGGCCATAGGTTTGAAGGTTCGAGATCTGGGTGTCCAGGGTCCGCCAGTAATCCACCGTGGTCTGAACCTTCAACCAGTCAATGGGGAAATAATACCCTTTAAACCGTGCACCCTGCTCGTTCCTGTCCCGCATTCCCAGGTACTGGTCTGCGGCGGCGAGGCCCCGAGCGTGGGGGTTGTCGAAGTCGGTCCCATAGTGCCGCAGCGAGAACTCCAGCTCACCGCCCGGCGGGTTGACCAGGGCCTTCACCAGACCGCCCGCGCCACCGGTGAAGGTGACCGCCCCCTCCGCGAAGACGTCGACGATTCCAGCGCCGATGGCCCCGTTGAGGCCGACGGCGCCGTAGGTATCTGTGAGGACCGGGAAGTCACGCCGGATGACGAACTGGAGGTCGTCCTCGACGCCGTCGATGACGTCTCGATCCTGATGGGCGCCGTAGGCGGTGACGCCGAGCAGGCTCCGGGTCCCAAACTTATAGGTCAGGTTCGTCCCCGCGATGATCTCGCGGTAGGCGTTGGGGACGTTCATCCACCCCACCTTCTGACCGTCAATGTAGATTTTGGGCGACTCCAGCTCTTCCTGCGACCAGTCGACTTCTTCCCCGCCGGTCATGCCCATGTGGTACTGATAGACGTCGTAGCGGTCGGCGCTGACGAAGGTGGTGATGTCCAGCTCACCGGACCCGAGGCCATACAGGCTGAACCGGGCCGCGGCGCCGTTGAGCCGCCGTGGAAGCCGGAACCGACGATACAGCTCGTCGGCGGTGACCGACATGTCTTTGTAGAAGCCCAGCGGCTGGGTCCGGTCGGTGCGGTCGAAGGTCAGGCCCAGGCCGAAGCCCGCGGAGTAGCTTCCAACGATGAAGGACCACCCGGACCGTTCTGAGGTCAGATACAGCCGCCCCAGGCGGGCGACGGTGCCCCAACTCGCCCCGAAGTCGCGGCTTTCGGGGTTGTACTCCAGCCGCTGGATGCCTGGCTGGGCGAGCCCGACGACACCCGCCTCCCACTGATTCTTATAGCGGGCCTGGATCTTGAGCTCGGTGGCCGGGCTCTCCGCGAGGCCCAGCTGATCGGGGGTGTGGGTCCGGTTCCGGTGATCGTTCTCGATCACATCGGTCTGTTCGAAGTAGTAGGTCGTCCGCAGCCGACCGTAGCCAGACAGCTGTTCCTGGCGGCCCGACCCGACCCGGATGAACGGCTTGATCTGTTCGATGATGGCTGGCGTCAGCGACTCGACCCGAGACAAGTCCGCGATCGAGACGAACGGTGACTCTTTGCGGGCCTCGACGATCTGCTTGGCAGCCAGGATGGTGACCTGCGGCAGGTCGAACAGCTCGCCGCGGCTCGCCGAGTTGATGTCGAGGGGGTTGTAGAGGAGCTCGACCAGGGTGTCGAACTGATCGGGCTCCAGCAGGCCGTCATCGTAGAGGAACCGCAGCTCATCTTCGTTGTCGGCGTAGATCTCCGTGGGATAGACGCGGGCGTGCCCGACGGAGCTGCTGGAGAGCAGAGAGACCAGGAGTGAGATGCTGGTCATTCAGGTTGGCCTGCGTCCCAGAGTTCATTGAAGGCGCTGGTGAACTGACCGGCGAGGGCGGGATCCCGAATCAACATCAGGTTTTCGTGGTTGGCCTCGTCGGCGGAGTAGGTGTAGTTGAAGCTGCCCGAGATGACGGCCTGATCATCGACGACTGCGAACTTATGGTGCATCTTGGGGTCCGAGGTCGTGTTGGAGAAGCCCCCCAGGCGGCGGACCTGGACGTTGGCGGCATCCAAATCCCGGGCGATGCTGTCGTTGACGGCGCCGAACTCGCTGGAGTCGATGACCGCCCGGACCGTCACCCCCCGGGTGCCGGCGTCGATCATGGCGTCGCGGATGGGTTCGCTGGTGAAGGTGTAGATGGCGACGTCGAGTGTATTGGCCGCGGCATTCATCTCACCGACCAGCTGGTCGGTCAATGACGCGTCCGGGGAGAACCAGACCTGCGCGTTGTTGGTGCAGGCGAAAAGCAGCGTGAACAACATGGCGGTTCCTCAGCGATGCAGGGGGGTACAAACGGGGAAGGAGATGACAATGCCGAAGGACAGGCCCCACCGCAAGCGACTGTGTTGTGACGGACCGCCGCAGGCTGTCTGGACCCCTCGGGTTACTTGGCGCGCTTGAGACCGGCCTCGCGGGCTTCGTACTCCGAGCAGAACCACAGCTCCGGCTTCTTGACCTTCACCTGTCCATACCGAGGATTGTTCGGCGTGTAGTAGACATCACCGGCGAACACCGAGCTGACGCCCTTGACCAGTTCGTGGCCGGGCTCTTTCGGGACCACCGTGATGGGAGGCAGCCCATCCATCGGCGGAGGGTTGCGCGAACAGCCAGGATCTTCACGATCGGCTTCGTGATCGTAGTCGTTGTCCACACCATCTTTGCAGGCGTTCTTCGAGTCCCAGCTCTCGGGATCGGGGCGGCCATCGAGCCACTTGTCGGGGATCATGTCCCACAGCCCGTCGAAGTAGTCATGGAACTTGTCCGCATCGCGGCGGCTGTGGACGATCATGGTGTTCTCGTCGTTGCCCCCTTCGCCGGCGCTCGTCCAGTTCATCGAGCCGATGACGATGTGCTGACCGTCGATGGCGACGGCCTTGGCGTGCATCTTGCCGCCCCAGTTCTCGATCTTGACGGGGATGCCGGCCTGGCGGAGCACCTCATGCTTGGTGAAGCCGTTCTTCGCCGAGGTCGCATCGACGATCACCCGCACCTGGACGCCCCGCTGGTGGGCCGCGATCAGGTCCGCGGCGATCTGCTTATGGGTCAGGTAGAACACCGCGAGGTCGATGCGCTCCTGCGCGTTCTGGAGCAGGGGGCGGACGCCGTTGGTGATGGGCTTGTCCTGAGGGCTGAACAGCCCCTCGACGGTGATTCCCTGCTCGGGGAACCGGGCGATCATGGTCCCCTGACGAGCCTTCTCGTCATGGTACTGGCCGCGCTCATACATCTGGTTGAACTCATTGGTGTACCAGCTGGCGATGAACGGGCTGTTCCACACCCCGACCACGTTGGCGTTGTAGCCGCCGGTCCCTGAATCCGAAGCGTTCGTCGAGCCCATCCAGACGTAGCGCTCATCGACGACGAAGAACTTGTTGTGCATGATCTCGCCAGAGAAGACGATCTCTTCGCGAGAGGAGTGCACCCCGATGACGCACTGGTTGTCCCCGATGTCGTATCCGACGCACTGCTTGGGGCCGTTGAAGCCGGTGGGCATCGGCAGCCAGCAGCGACTGACAAAGGGCACCGCGGCCCGCCGACGCTCAGCCTCTCGGCGATCGCTCTCCAGGTCATCCCGCACCGTGCCCAGCTGCTCGACCATCCAGTCGGTGTCCGAGTAGTAGTTCTTGCCGTCGACGGTCCGGTCGACGACGCCGCGGATCTTGACGCCCCGCTTCTTCGCCTCCAGCAGCGCATACAAGACCTGGGGCTGGCCCCGGACCCCGTAGATGGCGAAGTCGATGGACGACTCTGCGTTCTCGATCAGTTCGACCAGGGAGTTGCACAGGTCCGTCTCACAGGTCTCCGACAGGGTCATCCGTGGAACGTTGAGATGCAGGGCGAAGACCTCATCCGCGGTCGGGGTCAGCTTCTTGTACTTCGCGCGCGACACCAGGTGCGGAGGCGCATGCACTTCATGCTCCTCATCGACCTCTTCAGACTCCATCGACTCAACGTCCTGAGCGTAGGCCGGGAGGAACAGCATCAGGCAGAGAGACGACAGCAGGGCAGCACGCATGGGAGATCTCCAAAAAGGGCCTCACCTTAAACGGTTTGCATCCCCAATGGCAGCCCCTGTCGCCAGATCGTCATCGATCGTGACATCATCGACGATCCCAAGGATCACGGAGTGAAACGGATCGTCGGGTCCACCGAGCAGTTGTCGGGCGGTGTTTCCTTCTCGGCTGGCCAGCACCAGATCCCCCACTCCCGCCTGGGTGGCATCGACCGACAAGAACTCCCCGCCGAGCGGGGTGCGCCCGTCGACATCGACCGGCTGAACCACCAGGACCGTCTTGCCCTCATAGACCCTGTGCTGGACGGTGGAGACGACGTTCCCGATGACACGACACAAGATCACCGGTACGCCTCCGGATCGCTCCAGGCCCGATCCACGATGCTCACCACCGCGCAATCGACCGGCGCGAACGAAGTGGGGAGCGCACAGGCGGCCTCTCGGCCCTTCACCCAGCTCACCCGGTCTCCGGGGCCGGCCTGCAAGGCATCCGCAGCAAAAATGGGCGCCCCGACCGGTGTTCCATCGGCTTTCTCGGGTTGGATCACCAGCAACCGCACCCCCTCAAGGGTCGGATACTTCACGGTGGCGACCACCCGGCCGATGACCCGCGCGAGCTCCATCGCTCAGGCTCCTCCGACGGAAAACGGCGCGGGGCGCAGCAGCCAGGGGATCATCTCATCATGGGGCCGCGGGATCAGCTCTCGCCTCCCCTCAGCGATCTCCAGGGCGGCTTCCACATCATGCTGCGCACCAAACACGACGTAGTATGCCCGACCGCCCAGGCCACCGGCGACCCGGAGGCCCGCCAGGGTTACATCGGCGTTCTTCAGCGACCGATCGCAGCAGGACAGCGCCCGGGCCACGGTGTCGATCTCGACCACACCGAGGCAGTCCATCTCATCGGCGGTGCGGATGTCTTCAACCCCGCGAAGCCCCTGAAGAAGCGCCGGGTGGGCGTCGAACAGGATCATTCGATCGACGACGTCCTCGCCGCCTACCGAGACGGCTTCCCGAAAGGCTTCATCGACCTCGGCCACGCCGCCCGCGAACAGGAGCAGATGCTTGCCCGGCTCGACCAGGTTGGCCTCCAAAACCTCAACGGGGGCTTTCTTGACGAGCGCATCGAGGCACCGCAGGCCGCGGGCCAGGGAGCGAAGCTCGATGAGGGCGAGGGCTTCTCCGCGCATTCATACAATCCGAAAGTGGCCGGCGAGGGTACACCGCCGCTGCCGGGTGAAGGTCATCGCCGTGGTCAGGCCGTCGCCGGTCGGAGAGGCGATGGTAAAGCTTGTGTACCCTTCTCCCCCCAGGCCCAGGCCAGCGAAGTTCGGGGCGTTCTTTATAAAGATCGAGGTGTCCGCAGCCCGGGCCATCCGGTCGAGGGCGTCGATGTTCTTCGAGTACATGCTGGCGGTGTGTCGGAACCCATGCTCAGCCTGCACCGCCGCCTGGATCCCCGCCTCAACGTCGGGGACCCTGACCACCCCGATGATCGGCATCAACAGCTCCAGCTGAACGAACGGATGATCTGCGGGAACATCGCAGACGATGAGCCGCGGATCCCCGCTCACCGGTAGGTCGAGGGCCCGAAGGTACACGCTCGCGTCCTTGCCGACCCATGTGCGGTCGGTGTGCGTTCGATCCGCGGTGAGGATCAGGTTCTCCAGCCGTTCGATCTGATGAGGCGACAGCTTCACCGCGCCGCAGCCCTGCAGCCGCGCCATCAACGCGTCAAAGACGGCATCAACGGCGAAGACCTCTTTCTCATCGGTGCAGATGATGTTGTTGTCGAGGCTGGCGCCGGCGTAGATGCCCTGGGCGGCCTGATCGATGTCTGCGGTCTCATCAACGAGGACCGGCGGGTTCCCAGGGCCGGCGGCGACGCACTTCTTCCCAGAGCGCATCGCGGCGTTGACCACCCCACCCCCACCGGTAACCACGACCAGATCGGTGCGAGGATGTGTCATCAGCGCCTGCGCAGAGGCGATGGTCGGCTCTGCGATGCACGTCACCACGTTGTCCGGCCCCCCAACCGCTACGCTGGCCGCGTTGATGAGATCGATGACGGAAGCGCTCACCCCCTTCGCGGCGGGGTGGGTGTTGAAGACGACCGCGTTGCCCCCGGCGATCATTCCGATGCCATTGTTGATGATGGTCTCGGTGGGGTTGGTGCATGGGGTGATCGAGGCGATGACACCGAAGGGAGCGCGCTCAGTGAGCATCAGCCCGTCGTCTCCGGTCACCGCATGGGTCTTCAGTATCTCGATGCCAGGGGTCTTATCGATGACCAGACGGTTCTTCCTCTTCTTGTCTTCCACCCGGCCAAGGCCGGTCTCTTCGACGGCGAGCACCGAGAGAACATCCACCTGCTGCCGGCAGCGGGTGCGGATGTTGTCGAGCATCGCGCGACGCGTGCTCAGCGGGAGCATCTTGAGCTTGTGATGAGCGCTCCGGGCAGCGAGATGGGCGTCATCCACCGAGTCAAAGACCCCACGCTGCCGAGACGGTTGCGGGGTCGCATCCATCTCGCGGAGGACCCGTCGAACGACCGCACGAACCTGTTCCCGATCGACAGCCATCGATCACCCGGGGTCCTGGTTTTTGTCATAGACCAGCCGATCGTCAACGTCGATCTGGTCGACGATGGCCATAATGGCGGCGTCGACAGGCCGCTTGTCGGTGATCAGCGTCTGCCGAGCGGAGCTGCCCGACGCGTAGAGCACGACCTCACCGATGCCAGCGCCGACAGTGTCTGCGGCGATGACAAACGAACGCTGCACCTGAAGGTCGAGCGAGAGATCGCGGACGACATACAGCCGCAGCCCCTCGAGCCTCTCGTCCTTGTGGGTCGAGACGACGGTGCCGACGATGCGGCCGAGCTTCATCCTTCGACTTCGCTGGCCGCCGGGACACGGCCCAGCGGCAGGGCGGCGTCCACGTTGGCGTGGGGTCGGGGGATGATGTGGGTGGTGACCAGCTCACCGACCCGCTCCGCCTGCCGGCGGCCGGCGTCGACCGCGGCCTTCACCGCAGCGACGTCACCGCGGACGATGGCGGTGACATAGCCGCCGCCGGTCTTCTCATAGCCGACCAGCTCCACACGAGCGGCCTTCACCATCGCGTCCGAGGCTTCCACCATCGCGGCGAAGCTCCGCGTCTCAATCATTCCCAGTGCGTCCGCCATCACGACCTCTCAGAGTGAGTTTGCTGCAGTTGCGTCTCGGGCGAGCGCCTCGATCGCGGCGGTGGCCGCGGCGCGCGCGCTGTCGATGTCGCTCTCTCGGCCGGCCATCCACAGCCGCCCGAACGCGCCGAACGGTCGCAGGTTGACCAGGCTCACATCGGCGGCCTTCTCCGCCTCATTCGCTGCTGCCACCGCCCACACCGCCGGCTCGGTCTCCAAGATGAACAGGCTCTGACCCGGGATGAGCATCATCCCCTGCCGATTCCGGTTGATGAGCTGCGCCTGATACGCCTCTACCGACCGAATCACTTGATCAGAGACCACCCGGGGCGTCATCGCATCCCGGGCCGTCGCCCCGATGAAATCCAGGATGGCGTCGCCTGCGCTGCGCACCTCACCCTGATCGTCATGGTGGACCTCAAGCAGGCCGAACGCGCGCTCGACCACCTGGACCGCAGGAACCGCATCGGTCGCCTTCAACGCCACATCGGTGACCCGGTTGATGATCATCCCCGGAGCGGTCTCCACCCACAGCGAGGCCTGCCCCGCCAACGGCAGAAAGCCCCGACAGGTGGTCCCGGTGAAGGCCGCCAGCTGCGGCTGGAGGCTGTCGAGGAAGACATACCCGCGTAAGGTGACCGACAACGCGAAAACCTCCAGTTCAGCCCTCCCTCACTACCGCGATCCTCTGCCGGTCGTCAACTTCCGATCCGTCTCTGCGCTGCGGCGGGATAACAGGGCCTATGCCTCTTCATGGCGTCACGGCCCTCCCCCCCGACCCCCAACGCTCCGCGGTGATCCTCCTCGGCGGGCTCGACAACCTCGACACGCTTCGACGAAAGCATGACGCCGCCGACATGACCGCAGAGCAGGTGATCGAACGCCTCCTCGATCGGCTGCCCCTGGTCCGGGCCATCGAGCAGCTCCGCGGTCACTTCGCCCTCGTCCTCCACCGACCGGGGCAGCTCGTCCTCATCAGCGATCGGATGGGGACCCTCCCGCTGTACTGGAGCCACCCCGCACCGAAACGGCTCATCTGGAGCACCGGGATGCCCGCGGGTCCGGTCGATCCCATCGGCATACGCCAGCTGTTGATGTTCGGCGCGACGGTCCCTCCCCGAACCGCTCGCCGTGGCGTCTCTCGGCTCCCCCCTGGACACCTCCTGCAGATCGACGCGGCGGGAACGGCCCTGGAGCGATGGTGGCGGCCTCCGGTGGTTCAAGGCGGCTCGGGCGGAAGCCTGTTGAAGTGGACCGCCTCGACCGCCGGGGCCATTCAGGTCGCGACCCGAAGCGTGCTGCCCGATGATGAGCCCTTCGGTGTCGTGCTCTC
>JBCBLB010000111.1:0-17925 GCA_038520555.1 Myxococcota bacterium
ACTCGAGACCGAGGCACCGACGGCCGTGACGCTTTGGAAACAGGGCAGCGAGGACTTGAACCCCGAACCTGCTGATTTGGAATCAGCTGCTCTACCAACTGAGCTAAGCCCGTAAAGCCTTCACCACTTAAAGGCTCCAGACAGGGCTGTCAAACCAGGGCAGCGCCCACTGCGAGCACAGCGAGGGGCCACAGATACAGCGCGAACCACGAGAAGTCCCCACTCCGGACCAGGCGCAGCAGCACCACCAGCGCCAGATAGCCGCTCACCGCCGCGGCAACGAACCCCGCAGCCAGAGGCAGGACGTCGACCGCAGCGCTCTCCAGGTCGCGCGCCTTGAGCAGAAACGCCCCCAGGATCGCCGGGATGCTGAGCAAAAACGAGTACCGGGCGGCGACCTCACGGTCCAGGCCCAGAAACAGCCCGGCGGCGATGGTGCTCCCCGATCGGGAGATCCCCGGCGTGATCGCGATCCCCTGAGCGATCCCGATCATCACAGCCTTCCACCAGGGCATCGTCCGCTCATCCTCATCGCCGGGCGTCAGCGCACGGGTCCCCCACAAAATGGCGCCGGTCAGGGCGAACGCGACCCCGACGCTCAGGGCGTTGGCGAACAGCTGCTCGAAGACATCTTCCAGGGCGAGCCCGATGAGCGCCGTGGGGATCGAGCCGATGAACATCAACAGCAGCAGACGCACCCCCGGCCGCTCACGCATCGGCCCCTCCCCGACGAACAGGTCCCGAACGATCGACCACAGATCGTTCCGATACACCACGATCACCGGCAACAATGTCCCAATATGCAGCACCAGATCAAAGGCGACCGGATCGCCGCTGACGGGCAGGTACTGCTGAAACAGGACAAGGTGACCAGAGCTGGAGACCGGCAAAAACTCGGTCAGCCCCTGGACGATGCCAAGGATAACAGCGGCGAGGAGCGGACTCATCTACTTCGTCGGCGCCTTCGCGCGAAGAAACGCGACGATATCGGCGAGCTGCTCATCGGACAGCCTGCCGAAACCGATCATCGCGGTGTTCGGGCTGCCGTTCTTGATGACCGCCGTGAGCTGCTCGTCTGTCTTCCCCTCCCAGAACGCCGCCGCGGTGAAGTCCGCAGGCGCAGGCTGAAGGGCCGCTGCTGCCGGGCCTTTCCCGTCCGCATTCACCCCATGGCAGGCCATACAATTCGACTGATACAGCGCCTCACCCTTCTCAACGTCCGCGCCGCTCGCCCGCAACGATCCCAAGAGGACCACCATCAACAGGTTCATCACTGCTCCTTCTCCGGTTCAGGGGAGTCTTCTACGTTCGGTCGAGGGCCCGTGACCGCATCACCAGCACCCGCACCTTCCGCTGGAACTTCTGCTGCGTTCTCACCAACCTCATCCCCTCTGGATGCGTTCTCTTCCTTCTCCTCATCCTCATCCTCATCCTCATCGTCTGCTTTCGGATCGATGCCGGTGTCGGGGTCGAGCGTGTTCAGCCAATTGAAGACGCGTTCGAGGTCGTGGTCACGAAGGACCTCAGAGTAGGCCGGCATCTGGCCCTGGCCATGGAGGACCGAAGCGATGAGGTCGGGGTAGCCCTCTCGGGGGAGACGGCCCGCGAGGGCAGGGCTGTCGATGACTTCAGCGAGAGGACCGTCGCCCAGGGCGCGCTCACCGTGACAGGCGGCACAGTGCTCGAGATAGGTTGCCCGCCCCCGCCTTCGCGGCGGGAGTGCCTTGGAGGGGATGTCCCGAGCGACCGCGACGGAGAGGAAGAACCAGATCATCCCGACTGCCTTAATGGTTCACAGGGGAAATGAAAAGTCCCCAACCATCAGGAGATGATTGGGGACTTGATGCGGGGTTGACGGGACTCGAACCCGCGGCCTCCGGCGTGACAGGCCGGCGTTCTAACCGGCTGAACTACAACCCCAGAACGCATCGTTTGAATGGGCGGAACAGGGCTTGAACCTGCGACCCGCAGTTTGTAAGACTGCTGCTCTCCCAACTGAGCTATCCGCCCATTTCCAGGAGGCCCACAACTAATACTCTCCTCGCCGTGGACCGTCAAACTCCCCAACCACTTTTTTTCACTGCGACTGTTTTCACTGCGACTGTTTTCACTGCCTTCAGGGGCTGACCGGAGCGGGCCCGCTGAGGTCGTCCCGCTCACCGGCATCCGTAGGTTCCAGTGGGATCTCTTGAAACAGCGCATCATCCGACTGCAGCGCCCGGCGGAGCACCTCATCGAGATGTCGCACGCTGACGATCTCCAGCTGATCCCGCACCGCTTTGGGGATGTCCGGCAGGTCCTTCTCGTTGCTATGGGGGATGAGCACCGTCTTGATGCCGCCCCGGTGCGCAGCCAGCACCTTCTCCTTGAGCCCCCCGATCTGCAGCGCTCGGCCGCGCAACGTAATCTCACCGGTCATCGCGAGGTCTTTGCTGACCGGATGGCCGGTCAGGGCGCTGACCATCGCGGTCGCCATGGCCAGCCCGGCCGAGGGCCCGTCCGCCCGGGACGACTTGCCCGGGTAATGGATATGGAAGTCATTGGTCTCATAGAAGTCGTCGGCGAGGCCCAGCTGCTTCGACCGAGAGCGGATGTAGCTGAACGCCGCGGTGGCGCTCTCTTTGAGCCAGTCGCCGAGCAGCCCGGTGAGGATGAGCTTCCCTTTCCCCGGGACCACCGCCACCTCGATGTCCAGCAGCTCCCCGCCGTAGCCGGTGACCGCGAGCCCCTTCACCAGGCCCACCTGATCCTCTTCCTCAACGACGCCGTGGGTGAACCGGGGAACCCCCAGAAGCTTGTGCACGTTCTCGCTGGTGACCTTGATGTGAGTGTCTTCGCCCTTCCAGACGACGCGCTTGGCGACCTTCCGACAGATCTTGGCCAGCTCCCGCTCCAGGTTCCGGACACCGGCTTCGCGGGTGTATTCCTGAATGACCCGTTGGACAGCCTGGCGGGTCAGCAGGAGGTTGTCTTCGCTGATGCCGTGGGCTTCCATCTGCTTGGGGATGAGGTACCGCCGCGCGATGGCGAGCTTCTCGCGCTCGGTGTAGCTGGACAGCTGGACAATCTCCAGCCGATCCTTGAGAGGCTCAGGGATGCCCCGCAAGGAGTTCGCTGTGCAGATGAACATGATCCGGGACAGGTCATAGTCGAGGCCCAGGTAGTGATCGACGAAGGCTTCGTTCTGCTCCGGATCGAGGACTTCGAGCAGGGCCGCGGAGGGATCGCCCCGGAAGTCCGTCGACATCTTGTCGATCTCATCGAGCAGGAAGACGGGGTTGGCGCTGCCGGATTTTTTGATGCACTGAATGATCTTGCCCGGCAGGGCGCCAATATAGGTCCGACGGTGGCCGCGGATCTCCGCCTCATCCCGAACGCCGCCGAGGGCCTGCCGGACAAAAGTGCGGTTGGTCGCCTCTGCGATGGACCGGGCGAGCGAAGTCTTGCCCACCCCCGGGGGGCCGACCAGGCACAGGATGGGCCCCCGCATCTTCTCGACCAGCGAGTTGACGGCGAGGTACTCGAGGATGCGCTCTTTGACCTCACGCAGGCCGTAGTGGTCGGCGTCGAGCACCTGAGCGGCCCGCTCGATCTCGACCTGGTCGTCGGTGTATTCCCGCCAGGGGATGGTCAGCAGCCAGTCGATATAGTTCCGAACCACCGTGGCTTCAGCGCTCATCGGGTTCATCATCTTGAGCTTGCGCAGCTCCTTGGTGGCCTTCTCCACGGCTTCCCGAGGCATGTCTTTGGAGCGGATCCGATGCTCCAACTCGCTCATCTCTGAACGAAATTCATCCTTTTCACCCAACTCTTTCTGGATCGCCTGCATCTGTTCGTTGAGGTAGTACTCCTTCTGGCTGCGCTCCATCTGCTTCTTGACGCGCGACTTGATCTTCTTTTCCACCTCAAGGATCTCAATCTCACCTTGAATGAACTGGAGGATCTTCTCCAATCGGGCATCGGGCTCGCCAAGCTCCAGCAGCTGCTGTCGGTCTTCGGTCTTAAACGCGAGGTGGGCGACGAGGGTATCAGCGAGCTTCGCGGGGTCTTCGATCTGGGAGACGGTCAGGAGCATCTCTGGGGGGATGCCTTTGTTGAGCTTGACGTAGGCTTCGAACGCCTCGCGGACGGAGCGGACGAGGGCTTCCGCCTCACGATCGCCGCTGACGCCGGCTTCTGCATCCAGGACCTCGACCTGGTAGAACGCTTCGCCGTCGACGAAGCGCTCTATCCGTCCCCGGGCTTTGCCTTCCACGAGGACCTTGAGGTTGTCGTCCGGCAGGCGCAGCAGCTGGATGATGTTGGCGACACACCCGACATCGTAGAGGTCATCGGGTCCAGGGTCGGCGGTCCGACCCACCTTCTGGGCGACAAGGAACAGCTCTTTGTTGCCTTTGAATGCAGCCTGGAGGGCTGCGCGGCTCTTCTGCCGGCCCACGATCAGGGGCACGACCATGTGCGGGAAGACCACCAGGTCGCGGAGGGGGAGGAGCGGGAGCACCCGCCCGCGGCTGCCAGATCCTTTCCGATCTCGAAAAAACACGTCTCTGCTACCCTTCGATTGCGCGACTGCACAGCATCAGTATGCTGTCAAGCACTTATCGTTTCGCAGAAATTTATTCTGCACACAAAAAAACCGCCCGGGCGATCTGCCCGAGCGGCTCAGCGGTCGCTCTTCACTGGCGTTGGTCGCAGCTCACGCCCACTCCGCCTGATTCTCATAGACCAGCATGGGATCCTTCTTGCGGAGGACGACGTCCTCGCTGATGACGCACTCCTTGATGTTGTCCCGGCTGGGCAGGTCGTACATCACGTCGAGCATGCACTCTTCAAGGATGGCGCGCAGGCCGCGGGCGCCGGTCTTCCGCGCGATGGCTTCCCGGGCCACGGCCGACAGGGCCGCTTCGGTGAACTTGAGCTGGACGTTCTCCATCTCAAACAGCTTCTGGTACTGCTTGATGAGGGCGTTCCGCGGCCGGGTCAAGATGGCGACCAGGGCGGACTCGTCCAGATCGTCGAGCGTCGCAAGGACCGGAAGACGGCCGACGAACTCCGGGATCATCCCAAACTTCATGATGTCTTCAGGCTCGCAGGCGGCCAGCAGCTGGCTCTTGGTCTTCTTGGTCTGGCTCTTGACCTTCTGGCCGAAGCCCATCGAGCTCTTGTTGATCCGCTGCTCAATGATCTTGTCCAGGCCGACGAAGGCGCCACCACAGACGAACAGGATGTTGGTGGTGTCGATCTGGAGGAACTCCTGCTGAGGATGCTTCCGTCCACCCTTGGGCGGGACGTTGGCCACAGTGCCCTCAATGATCTTCAGCAGCGCCTGCTGGACGCCCTCACCAGACACGTCGCGGGTGATGCTCGGGTTCTCCCCCTTGCGGGCGATCTTATCGATCTCATCGACATAAATGATGCCCTTCATCGTCCGCTCGACGTTGTAGTCTGCGGCCTGGAACAAGCTGAGGACGATGTTCTCAACGTCTTCACCGACATAGCCCGCTTCCGTGAGGCTGGTGGCGTCGCAGATGGTGAACGGGACGTTGAGGAACCGGGCGAGGGTCTGGGCCAACAGGGTCTTGCCGGTCCCGGTGGGCCCGACGATGAGGATGTTGGACTTCTTCAACTCGACGTCATCGTGGCCGTGTCGGCTGTCGATGCGCTTGTAGTGATTGTGGACGGCGACGCTGAGGATCTTCTTGGCACGATCCTGACCGATGACGTACTCATCGAGGTGGGTGCTGATCTCTTTGGGCTTGGGAACCATCGCCCGGGAGGAGTAGTAGTCTTCCCGCTCGTACTCTTCGGTGATGATGTCGTTGCAGAGCTCAACGCACTCATCACAGATGTACACGCTCGGTCCAGCGATGAGCTTGCGCACCTCTCGCTGAGACTTGCCGCAGAAGGAGCACCGGAGATCTCGGCTGTTGGGGCCTTTCCTGTTTGGCACGCGCTCTCCAAGTAGATTCTTGATCCGGGTGATCGGATCAAGTGAGGACGTTGTCAAGCCCTTCGGGCTGAACCCAAACGTAACCGGTCCAGCCCGAAGCCCCTCAAGAAGCCACGAGGGACTCAGCCCTCTGTGGTGTCATCCGACGCTTCCTGGTCGGGGTAGATGACTTCATCGATCAGGCCATACTCGAGGGCCTGCTGTGCGGTCATGAAGTTATCACGCTCGGTGTCTTCGGCGATTTTATCCACATCCTGGCCGGTGTGAGCCGCCATCAGCCGGTTCAGCTCATCCTTGATCCGCTGGATCTCCTTGGCGATGATCTGGATATCGGTGGCCTGGGCGCGACCGGTGCCACCGGAGGGCTGGTGGATCATGATGCGGGCGTGGGGCAGAGTGCGCCGCTTGCCCTTGGCGCCAGCCGACAGAAGGAAGGCCCCCATCGACGCCGCCTGACCGACGCAGATGGTGGCGACGTCGGCCCGGACGTACCGCATGGTGTCGTAGATCGCCATGCCAGCGGTGACCGAGCCGCCGGGGCTGTTGATGTACAGGTAGATGTCCTTGTCCGGATCCTGGCTGTCGAGGAACAAAAGCTGAGCAATGATCGCGTTGGCGACATCGTCATCAACCGGGGTCCCCAGGAAGATGATCCGATCCAGCAGCAGCCGGGAGTAGATGTCGTACTGCCGCTCGCCACGGTGGGTCTGCTCAACAACGGTGGGCACGATGAACCGAGCCATGTCCTCTCCTATCGGTAAGTCCGCCCCACCCCCGGGGTGATCTCTGCTTCGGGGCGATGGGCGTGAGAATCAACCGCAACCGTCAGGCAATCACAGCGATTGCGCGAGGTTGGGTAAAACACACTATCCCCGACCCCGAAAGCGACAACCCCCCGTTCGGGGGGGCGTGGGCTGCACGACCGGGCAGGAGACGCTACTCCTCTTCGGACGCCGCCGAGACTTCTTCAGCTTCAGTCGCAGGTTCTGCGCCGACTTCTTCATGCTGAAGTGCAGCGTGTTCGAGCAGCCATTCGAGCGTCTTCTCTTCCGAAAGCCGCGCACGAAGGGTGTCCATGGCGTTCTCCTTGAGGAGGTAGCCGCGGATGGCTTCTGGAGTCTGGCCGCGCATCCCGGCGATCTCTGCGATACGCGCGTCGATCACGTCGTCACCGACGTTGATCTCTTCCTTGCGAGCGATGCTTTCCAGCAGGACGCTGGCCTTCGCAGCGAAGGTCGCCCGACGGCGAAGATCCGACATCTCTGCATCGGAGAACCGGATCTGGTCGGGGTTCTGGCCGCTGTATGCCCGGCGAACCTTCAACTCTTCGACGAGGGCTTGGAGCTGCTCGTCGACCATGGCGTCGGGGATCTCGAAGTCGTTGTCGTTGACGATGCTCTGCAGCAACAGGACACGAGCGTCGTTGCGGGCGGCTTCTTCGCGAGACTGTTCGAGCTTCATCCGAAGCGCAGCCCGCATGGCATCAGCGCCGCCTTCGTAGCCCATGGTCTCTGCCAGGGCATCGTCAAGGGCGGGGACGGTCTGTGCCTGGATGTTCAGCACTTTGACCGATGCCTGGAATTCCTTGCCGCGGAGGTGCTCGAAGATGGTGTTCTCACCGATGGTGACGGCACCGACCTTCTCTTCGTCCTTCTTCATCCCATACAGCAGGGCTTCGACGCCGGGGTAGTAGCGCTCCTCATCGGTCTTGATGAGGGTGCCCGCTTCCCGAGCGGTCTCTTCATCACCATCGGTGAGCACCATCTCAGTGAGGACATAGTCACCGGGCTCGACGCCGCGGTCGTCGGTGACTTCTTCAATCCGGGCCTGGCCCTGGAGCTGCTGGTCGATCTCAGCTTGAACTTCATCGTCCGAGACCGCCTGAACGCGGAAGGGGACGTCGACGCCCTTGTAGTTTTCAACGTCAACTTCGGGCTTGACGTCAACTTCGATGACGAAGATGAAGTCGGACTTCTTGGAGATCTTGCCGGAATCTTCGAGCCGAGGCTGGCCAGCGAGCTCGAACTGGTCGATGACATCGCGCCAGGAGCGATCGATGAGCTGGGAGCTGACATCGCTGTTGACGCGACGGCCGAAGCGAGCTTCGAGGATGGAGCGGGGGACCTTGCCGCGGCGGAAACCGGGAAGGTTCGCCTGTTTTTTGAGGTCCTGGTATGCCTTATCCAGTTCGGTCTGGACGACGTCCTGGGTGATGGTAAAGCGCAGGCGCCGCTTGATATTCGAGACGTTTTCAATCTGAAGGTCGTACTGCATCAGCTCACGCGATCGTGAAGGGTTTGGGCCGGATGAACGAGAAGAGCTGAAGGGTGAGCGCTTTGGTTGAGGTTTTGAGCTGGGTTTCAAAACCCAGAATGCCACCAGCTTCCGCCATTCACGCGTATCAAAAGAGTGCTGAGCTATTGAACACGTCCGCCGCTCTACCGCAAGCGATCTGGAGCGAAGAGATGCGGACAAATTCTGGCCTGCACAACCGGCACAGATTGACTACCTGAGGATGGACAAACGAATAATCCACCATCCATCCGGGTCTCCGAGAATCCACCCACCCTTGAAGCAGAGATGGGTCTGCTATATCTGGTAAATCGCTTCTGCCGCAGAAATGCGGCCCTTCTCGGAATTGTGAGGAGAAGAACTTGTCTACACTGACCGCTCAGGACCGTGCCCTGCTTGAAGACGGAACCCTCTCATTGGATGGGGTTCGCTCCGCCTGGGAGCGGCGGGATCCGCGTCTGGCAGAGTATCTGGTCAAGCTGGTCGCCCTCGATCCCGGCTCTGCGGAGCTTCGTCAGGCGGTTGAAGAGCAGAAGCCCAACTACATCAAGACGTTTTCGGTGTTGTCGAACACCTACCAGCTCAACCAGCTGGTCAACGCACGGGACCCCGCTCTTCCTGGTCAGTCTGGCTATTCACGACGTCGGCGCCAGCAAACCATCGCCGGTGTTCACCACGACCAGTGGAAAATCATCGAGGCAGCGCCGGCCAGCGATACCCTCCCCGATCGCCTGAAGACCTATACGTTGATTGAGGAGATCTGGAACGATGGTGGCGCCTATGCCCGATCGGTGCTGATGCAGCTGATTCGCGAGGTTCCGCTGAAGTGGGGCCCCTGGCGGGGGCTGAAGCGGATCTTCAAGCGCTCGATTGAGCGGGAAGACTGGTCCATTTTTGGAGCGCTGGTCGCCCGTTTGGAAGTCGAGATTCGTCGGCATCGGGTTCCACAGAACAGCTACCTGCGCAACCCCCTGCTTCCCAACCCCGACAATACAGAGCAGCTGCAGCAGGTCAACTATAGCGGAAATGCTGAAAAGCCACTGTATACGCGTAATTTTTACTGGGACGATTCCCGCTCCAGGACTCGTGACGTCAGCGAGCGGACCCTGGAATACCTGCTTCGGCGGACGCTTCGGGTGTTCTGGTCCATCGCTCGGGCGCAACCAGAGCTGTATGCTTTTGTCGCCGCTGAGGTGCTGAGCCAGATCCCCAAGGGCCATTACCTGGCTCGAATCGGTCGGATTCAAGACCACGATCCGGAGCTATGGGCGCTCAACAGCGCGCCGTTGTTCCAGATGATCGAGCGCTCGGACAACGACAACATCCTGGACTTCGCGTTTACGACGTTAGAACAGCGATTCCGTCAAGAGCTCAAGAGCGCGGACCCCAACTGGATCCTTCGACTTGCCACGTCACCGCGTCGGAAAGCGCGCCGTCTGGCTGTCCGATGGTTCCTTGAGCCGCTCAGCGGCTATGAGCAGGGCCGTTACCATGAGCTCGGTCTACAGGCCGCGGTGCTCACCTTCCTCGACTACGACGACGACAAGTCGAACAACAACGGGGAATATTGGGACTCGTGGGATGAGCGGGACTGGATGAGCGGTTGGGCTGAGGGCGACAACCACTCGACGACCTGGCCTGCGCTCGCCCGGCAATACGCCCTCGACTATATCAAGGCGAACTACAAGGTCATCGCCAGCGATCTTCCGCTTGAGAAGGTGATGTGGCTTCTTCGAAGCGAAGAATCATCCTACCGGACCATCGGTGAGTTCCTGCTGTACCCCGGAGAGGACACCTCTCCCTACGACGATCAGCTTGATTTGTCGTTCTGGACGGAGCTTCTTGAGGATACGCGGACCTTCACCCTGGCAGAACGTGCGATTCGCCGAAAGTTCTCGGGTGCAGAGTTGTCAGCCGATTGGTATGCGGATCGGCTCCTCAGCGCGCATAAATCTGTCCGAGAGCTGGCGCTTGGGTTCTTGAGAGACGATACCCGCTTCCGGGTCGATGACGACTGGTTCAGCTTCCACCAGAAGATCGTTCGTTCTCATGAAGCACAGCAAGATATTCTCCAGCGTTCGCTTTACCAGCTTGCCCGAAAAGATGACGATGGAAACTCTTTGTTGCCGTCGCTGTCGATTGAATTCCTTCGAATGCTTCTGGTCCATCCCAAGGCAGCCTGCCACCAATCAATCATCGGCTGGGTTGAGGGTGGGCGCATCAAGACAGAACGGCTTGGTGTCAGCTTCTTAAAGCATCTGGCGACGAAGTCTGACTGGACCGCGCGGGGCTGGCTTGCGGGGTTGAGTGACGAGAAGCAGGATGGTCACGACGAGCTGGATTACATCCCCGCGGTCGGGGAGTCGGTTCGTCGCTGGTTGCGGACCACGGCGACACTTGAAGCCATCGGCTACGACTGGGTTCTGGCCCGTGTTGAGAAGTTCCAGGAGCGCGATCACAACTTCATCCGTGATGTGTTCCGTCGAGAGATGCCCTTCTCCCGGTTGGCAGACGATCCGGATGCCGACGACGCTGCCGCGAAGGGCTTGCATAAGGTTCTGGAGACGATCCTCGCGGAAAAAGACGCGGGTTCGATCAAGGCGAACTTCTATAAGAAGTTCATCCGGGCGCGACATGCATTGATTCGAAAGGATGAGGACCCGAACCTTCCGGCGCTTGATGACGGCCTTGAGGTCCCCCGTTCGGCGCTGACGTTTGACTGGTTCGAGCGAATGAGCGTCGATGAGCGGGAGCAGAATCGCAAGTTCGCGATGGGTCTGGCCGACTTTGAGCTGGCCCGATGGACGGACGCCACTCCGCTGACGTTCCAGCGCCTGAAGCCGCTTCTCCGGGATGCTTATCACGACATCCGGCGCCACCTGGTGCGTTCGATGACTGCGCCACGTCGGATTGAGGGGCGCTTGGATCTGGAGCGGCCGCAGTTTGAGGTTGAAGAGCTGTATGGCTACTGCTTCGACGCCAACCGTGAGCTTCGTGAGATTGGGATGGAGATCATCGTTCGTCTCCCGCAACGGTTCGGTCAGCCCGAGCAGCTGCTTCAGCTCAGCGAGAGCACCGACCGTCGGGTCCGAGAGCTGGTCATTGAGGTCATCTGGCGTCAGTTCCGCTCGATGCTGGTGACGGAAGAGTGGCAGCCCTTCGAGCGCAGTGTGGTTCCGCAGAGCCTGTCGCTGTCCCGATCCCAGCGGGTGGTCGCCCTTCCGATCCCGCCTCCGGACGGGATGAAGGCTGAAGACGCCCGTTCGAACCGAAAATACCTGGGCCAGGGGGTTCCTCGTCAGGCCCAGGTTGAGTTGAAGGCCCGACAGGCGTTTGAAACCTTTGTTCGAAGCGTGTTGTTCCAGATTCCGCCGGTTCGGCAGAGTCCGAAACTTCCACCGCGTCCCCAACCTTTGGAGGTCGCCTGGCGCAATAAGCGCACGCTGATCACTGCAGTCCGCGATCTGGGCGTGAAAGAGCGCAGCTTCGCAGAGTTTATCCTTCCCATCCTGAAAGAGTTCCAGCACGTTCGGGGCAAGATGGTCCGGGACGCGTGCCTGACGGCACGCGCCTACCTGATGATGGCCCATCCTGATCTTCCGGCGCTGGAGGACAACGCATGAGCCAATATTTCCTCCCTTTTCGCGGTGACATCGTTGATCTTGCGGCGCGTGGTCGTCGGATTCTGATCGCGGTCCGCCACTCTGAAGGTCAACCGCTCCGTGCACAGCAGATCGATCTGGAAGATTTGCTGGTGATGGGCGCCCAGATGGATGCACTCCAGGCGGTCGGTCCGGAAGCAGACGTCGACTGCCTCGTCACAGACGACAACGCCGTCTACTTCGGCACGACGGATGGCGTCGTCTATGTCGAGGATGACGACGGGCTTCGTGAGGTGGTCCGAATGGACGCGCCGGCCCGTCGCCTGGGCCTTCTCAAGGGCGATCGGCTCCTGGTCCTGCTCCCCAACGCTGCCGTGATTTATGCACGTTCAAGCTGCAACGAGTTGGAGCGGTTCGTCTACGACAGCCATCACCGCGATGGCGATTCAGGACGGTGGTTCCCGCTTCGCCCTGGGTCTGGAGAGCGGCCAGGTCCTGCTCAACTTCGAGCGAGACGGCGAATTCCACGAGGGGTACCTGCTCGATGAGTCCGATGAGATCCTCGAAGTCTCACACGACAGGGGCGTGACCGCCCTGCTGTTCGTCGACGATGAGGACGGACAAACCCAGCTGTTGTCTGCGGGAGCGGACGTCCGGATGATGCAGGCACCGATCGAGGAAGGTCGTCCGATGCCACGGACTGCGCGGGGATCGCACTCACAACCCATCATGGCGTTCGTATCTGGTCCACATGGTCGGTTCCACAGCCTCGGAAAAGACAGCGCTGTGAAGACCTGGACCAACACCTACAGCCGACGGCAGCCTGCGAACCAACCGCTGAATGGGGAGCCCTCTGCTGGCGTATGTATGCCCCTTCCGATCAAGGATGATCGGGGACGTTGGGTCGACCAGCCCCATCTGGTCGTCGCATCGGGCAGCGGCTTGTCGACGTACCGTATTCAGGATCGGGACGCAGGTGGTGAGACCGTCGACCCCGACACCCTGAAAAATAACGGTCGTATTGAAGGGGCGGGTCCGACGATTTCTGGCGGTTCGGGCTTCATGGAGACGCTCGGCGCCTCGTCAGAGACCCGGCTTCGCAAGCAGGTGCTCAACATCGTGGGGGCGTGGAAGGATACCCCTGCGGTCGAATTTCTCGCGACGCGGGCGAGTCGGGACGAGGTCGCCGAGCTGCGTATCCTCGCTCTGGATCACTTGATGGCAGCGGATCATCCACGAACGGTGGTGCTCCTTGAAGGGCTTCTGAAGTCCAAACACACTGAGACACGTGAGAAGGCGTACAAGAGTCTTCGGCAGGCGCTCGGGGAGACCGAGCTGCGACCGATGCGACTTGGTTTGCAGAACGACGCCATTGAGGTCTCCAGCCGAGCGGCCCACGATCTCGGGGATCGGGCGCGGGCTGGTGATCTGGCTGCGCTGGATCTGGTGAAGACGAGCCTCTCTCACAAGACCTATGAAGTGGCCGCAGCGGCCTACGACGAACTGTCCGGCTACGGCGATAAGAGTCCGGTCATCGGCGGTGTAGAAGGGGTGCTGATCGGCATTCGGTCCTCTCACCCTGAGGTACGGCGACGTGCGGTCGCACGTCTGAAGGAACGCGAGCTCATCAACACGCTGCCGGCACAGGTGGTTCTCCGTCGGATGCGGGAAGACACCGACGAGGCGATGCGTGACCGGGCGTTCTATGTGTCTCTTCTGGGTCGTCCGAAGCTTGCAGAGCTGATGCGTTCGGACGACGCCGATTTGCACAAGCAGCTGTGCGATTTGGAGATGCCCGGCGCCTCGACTGAGGATCGGCTTGCTGCCATTGAGAACCAGCCGACCGGTGAAGACGTCCAGCTCGAATACGAAGATGAGGCGCTTCTTTTGGAGATGTCTGCGAGCCAGAGCGCAGAGATCTCGGCGATGGCTACGGTGACGAACGCCCGCCTCGGCGATCGGGGTGCGATGCCGATCCTTCTTCAGCTGACCCGTGAGTCCTCTCCTCGCCTGCGCCGACGCGCATGCCGCGGGCTTCGGTATATGCTTGACGATGGCCTCGCGCTTCGCGCGTTGGAGGGCTTGATGCTCTCTGATAACGACGTAGCGGTCCGCCTCACGGCCTTCGACAGTGTTTGTGTGGCGTACCTGTCCGGTCAAGTCAAGGGGTCAGCCCCAGCGAAGCCAGCGCCTGCGCCTGCCGCTCCGGCTTCACCGCCCGCATCGGGCAGTGGGATCGACTTTTCTGGCAAGACGGTGGTCCTGACCGGAACACTGTCCAAGCTGACGCGTCGTGAAGCCCAGGAAGCGCTGAAGCAGCAGGGCGCTCGGGTGACCGGCTCCGTGTCATCCAAGACCGATTACCTCATTGCTGGCGAGAAGGCGGGCTCCAAACTTGCCAAGGCGCAGAAGCTTGGAGTGAAGGTTCTCGATGAAGATGCCCTGATCGCCGCTCTCAACGGCGGGGCTGCACCAGCCCCATCACAGGACAGCGCGCCTGCGGTGGATGGCCCGCCACCGACGATCCTGGTTCCGATTCGGAAGGCGCTCGACAGCAAGCACAGCGATCTTCGCAAGTCGGCGATCGTCATCTTGCAACGGTACATCAATGAGCTTTTAAAGTCCGATATCAAGCTTACCTACCGCAGCAGAAAGAAGCCGGCGCACCAGCTGTCGGATGAAGTCGAGCTTCTCCAGCGCGCGCTTGACGACACCACGTTCGATCACCATATCGCCGCGGAAGCCTACAAGACCTTTGTGACCCACAACCTCATCGGTGGCGAACGCGAGCACACGATGGCCCATCTGGTCGACAGCTCGAATCGCAAGATTCGCAAGGCTGCGGTGGCGGACATCCTCAGTGAGTTGACCGAGCCCTGGGCGCTGGAACTGATCATCGGAACGCTCAACGACAACGACCACAGCTACCGCAACGAGATCTTCGGCACGGCCTACCCCCGCGTTCAAAACACCGTGTTGGAGTCGGTGTTCTTGCAGGGCGCGATGAAGTCGAAGCATACCGACATCACGCGTCGTGCGTTCCGCCATGTGGTCTCCGCGACCGGTCCCTGGATCGCGCCGATGCTGTTGTCTGGTCTGGGGGCGCGCGATGGTCAGATTCGGGAGCTGGCCAGCAGCGCACAGGCGGTGGAGAGCCTCCGGAAGATCGGGAAGTCAGATGCTCACATCACCGCGGCCCTTGCCTCGAGCGACCGCACCGTGCAGCGCCGCATCCTTGGGGTGCTCAACCAGCAGTCTGACCTCATCACGCCGCAGCTGTTCTCGACCATCCTGAAGCTGCTGGGGGAGACCCGCGATGATCGCATCCGCATGGCCATCGTCGGTGGTGGGATGCGCAAGTGGGCCAAGAAAGCGGGCCGTGAGAAGGAGTTCATCACCGCCGCGTACAATACGAACTCGACGTCCATCCAACGCACGGTGGTCAACTGGCTGCGCGGGATGGAGGGCGGCTGGGTGGTGTCGATGCTCAAAGACGCGATGGGCAGTCGGGATCGCACCATCTCAGCCACGGCGTTCAACGAGCTGCTCCAACGCAGCAAGAGCGATGGTTCGGTTCAGACTTTCTTGAAGTCTTCTGCCAAGAGCAAAAACCAGGGGCTCCGCCAGCGTGCTGTCGAAGAGCTGAAGAGCACGGACGAGACCTGGGCGGAGACGCTTCTGAAGGAAGCATTGGTCGACGACAACAATTACATCTCACAGCTTGCTTTCGACGAACTGCTTCGTCGGCATCGGTCTCGCGGCGACGAGTCCTCGTTCATCTCTGAGGCGATGCGCCTCAATGAGCGGCTGCGTCGTCGGGCGTTTGGTCTGGTTCAAAGCAGCAGCGCCTCGTGGCGGTCGAGCATGCTGCGAGACGCATTGAACAACAAAGACAACTACATTCGCCAGATGGCCATCGAAGAGCTGATCACCCATGAGCTCGGCGATGACGATCTGCAGGGGCTGCTCAACCACCGCTATGAAGATGTCCAGGCCGCAGCGACGGAAGTGCTGGCTCGGAAGGGCCGGGTGGATCTCATCCGGGGTCGTCTCAGCCGCATCCTCCGGCAGCCCAAACCAGATCGGTGGAGTTGGGAGTCGTATCAGCGTCACCAGGAGCGCTACCAACGGTGGAAGAACCTTAAGGTCACCGCCCTGACTGCCACGGGTGAGTCGCAGGATGAATCGCTGTACGGCGATGTGATGTTTGTGGTCACCCAATCGGAGCGTGGAAACCGGCGCAACGACAAAAAATGGAACGAGCTTGGGATCCGTCGACTGGCGGTCCTGACGTTGGGTTGGGTCTGTCCGAAATCCAAGCTTTCAGAGCTGGAGACCTTCTTCAAGCGAGAGCGGGATCGGGACTCGAAGTACAACGCTGCACGAGCCCTCGCCCATAGCGGTGTCTATAGCGGTGCGAAGTGGCTGTATGACCAGAACGCGTCAAACGAACACGTCATCCAGAGCCTTGTGGCCGTTGGAGACGGGGCAGACGCGCTGATTCAACGGCTGATGAAAGAGAAGCCGGCGCTGTGTGATGAAGCGCTGTTCTCGTGGATGCTTCGGCTGGCCGCGATCGGTGGTGGGATCGAGTTCCTGTCCTCGGGCCTGACATCATCAGAGAGCCGAACCCGCCTGAGTTCGTCGACCCTCTTTGAAGTCAGCCACGACCGGGACGCCTTGTTGGACCGGTTGGTCGAGTTGCTCGACGATCGGGACCCGTTTGTCGACGATCCTTTCGCCAAGGCTGAGGTCGGCGCCGATTGGTACCTGGTCTCCAAGCTGCTGTATGAGTTCTACGCGCGAGAATACCCCACCGAGTACAGCATCCCACGCACCGACTGGCGTCGTCTGGGGCTGTTGTATGCCCACCCGGACGCCCGGGTCCGCGCACGTGCGGTCTCGCTTCTGTACAAGCTTCGAAACCATGGGATGAAGCAGCAGGAGTTCCAGACCAAGCTTCGTCAACGCGCGGACAACCACCTACGAAGCGTCTCGCTTCAGTCCGGTCCCCTCACCCTCAACGGTGAAGCGATCAGCGAAGCGCTTGCCCGTTCCCTTGCGTTGGGGGCATATACCGGCCTTATGCGGCAGCCTGGCACGCTCAGCCATCGGCGTCAGGCGCTCCGCCGTCTGGTCGATCTGTCGTTGAAGTCGGAGCCACGTCGGGCGGTGCCTGTTCTGCAGGCCAGTATGAGCGGCCGGGTGGCAGAGCTTCGCCGGGACGCGTTCGGGCACCTGACGCGTCTGAGTACGGAAGCCCAGAAGAAGCTGAGCCCCGACGATGAGAACGCTGGCACCGTGGGTGTGGAGATGCCCGTGACAGAGCTCGCGGAGGCTGCGGTCCTGACTGAGGATCGGTCGCTCCAACAGCTCGCGGTCAGCCTGCTGTGGATGACCGGAGAGACCGGGCGCATCGAACGCCTTCTCCGAAGTCGGGATGACGGCGCGGCGCACTTCGCCTTCCTGGCCTTGTATGAGAACCAGGTCGACAAGCGGATGGATGTGCTCCCCCACGCGCTCTCATCGGGCAACGCGGCGATTCGGAAGGACGCGGTCGACAAGCTTATCGCAGAACTTCAGCGGCGGCGCATGGAAGAAGAGGATGACGCACCGGTGGTCGCCCTCCTCAATGAGACCCTCCAGTCGCCCTACCCGGAGCTGGTCCGTCGGGCAGCGGTCCTGGCAGCGAAGGCCAAGGAGCCCGCGGGCCAGGGATACCTCGAAGCGCTCCTGGCATCACACGTCCAGGCAGACCAGAAGACCGCCGTGGACGCCCTGGTCGCGCTCGGTGCGGAAGGAACGGCGATGCTGTTCATGGATCGGGCCGACAAGGACAAGACCGGCTCGGTGAACCGGAAGCTGTTGTTTGAGGGGGTCCGCTCTCTGGATGATCGGTCTGGTCCGGTGCTCGATCGCCTGTTCGAGCTCATCGGTCAGGGAACAGCCGATCCGGAATACGCGCAGGCGATCCAGACGGTGATCCACTTCTCCGGCCACCACGAGCCCGTCTCAAAGGACGCGGTCTGGGCGCAGATGAGTGAAGAGGACCACAACGCGGCAGAGGAGAAGTACGACGAT
>JBCBLB010000322.1:0-10715 GCA_038520555.1 Myxococcota bacterium
CTGGAGAGCACCTTCGACGAAGAGGCGATCACCAACGCGCTGGTGCTGCTCACCTCGACCGACCAGCACGTCATCTGCTTCACCACCGGCCACAACGAACTCGACCCCGTGGATCGCACCGCCGGCGTCGGCCTGGGACAGGCGGTGACCCGACTCGAAGGTCAGAACTACACCACCCGGTCGATCTCCCTGGTGCGTGAGGCGGGCGTTCCTCTGGATTGCGAGGTCGTGGTCGCCGCCGATCCGCAGTATGACTTCCTCCCTGCAGAGGTCGAGCTGCTCACCGCCCATGTCGCGAGCGGCGGACACCTCCTGCTGATGCTCGACCCCAGCCATGCCAACGGCCTCGCCCAGGAGATGCGCCGCTTCGGCCTCGCCATGGCCGACGACATGATCCTGGAGATGGCCGCAGACGCCGCCCTGTTCGGCGGCGATGCCTCCTACATCCTCCTCGACGAGCAGTCTTTCGACTTCCACCCCATCACCCAGCCCATCGACGGCTTCGTGCTCACCCGGATGGTCCGCTCGGTCAGCGCTGGCGAGCCCGTCGAAGGGATCAACGTTCAGGAGCTGATCCGGACGACCCCACAGGCCTGGACCAAGACCGGCCTGGAGTCGATCACGGACTTCAACCCCGATCCAAACACCGACCGGATCGGCGCGATCCCATTGATGGCGGTCGCAGAGGTCGCCGACCCGGCCCACATCGCCCTCGACCCCGCCGCTGCGCCAGGACGCACCCGGCGCAGCGGCGCACGTGTCGCGGTCATCGGGGACATCGACTTCGCCACCAATGAGCTGCTGCTCACCTCCAACAACCTGGATCTGCTGCTCAACACACTCGCCTGGATGGTCGGCGAGGAGGATCAGATCAGCATCCGGCCAAACACTGCGGCCGAGGCGGGGCTGACGCTCAACCTGCTGCAGGGGCTGCTGATGTGGCTGATCTGTCTGGTGGTGGCACCCGGGTTGACGATGCTGGGGGCGCTGAGCACATGGCGGAGCCGGCGCAACCGCTGAAACACTGCGAGACCCGAAGACGAAAACGGCCCCGCATCTGCGGGGCCGTCGGGATCGTAAGCGGCGGGCGGGAGCGTCAGCCCAGGATCTGCTGAAGCTTGGTGGCCAGGCCGATGTTCGAGGCCTTGATCTTGCCCATCATGAACATCTGGATGGCGCTGCTGGGGTTGTCGAGGATCTTTTCCCAGGTGGCGCGGTCGGTGTTGATGACGCAGTCGGCATCGTCAACGCCGCCCTCTGAGACCGTCCCTTCGGTCAGGTTCAACGACCAGGTCCCCGCGTCTTCGATTTCAAACTGGAAGGTCGCCCCGATGTCCTTGAGCGAGGGGTTCTCTGCAATTTTGTTGGGCAGGAAGCTGGAGAAGAAGTCTTCAGTCTGGGCCATGATGAGTCTCCGATGGATGTGAACAAAGATCGCCCGGTGGGCGAGGGGAACGGCGCCGCTTATGCGGCGGGTGCGCCGGCTGCGGACAGCCCAAGGCGCTGAATGATCGGTCGAAGCTGCCGGTCGGTCGCCGAGAACGCCCCAAGTTGGCCAGGGCGCCAGCCATGGTAGTCGCTGCCCCCGGTCACCTGCAGCCCGTTGCGCCACGCCAGCCGGGTCAAAGCGTCGCGTTTGTCCCGGTTAAAGGAGGGGCGATACACCTCCAGCGCGTCCAACCCGGCTGCTGCAAAGCCAGCCACCCAGGCTTCGGCCTTCTTCCGGGAGGGGTGCGCCCAGGACGTCAGCCCGCCAGCGGTCTTCGCCTTCTGGAGCGCGTCCAGAAACGAAACCCCCACCGCCGGAACCAACCCAGCCCGTTCACCGGTCCACCGGGAGAACGCATCTTCCAGGTTCTGGGCATGCCCCGCGGCCACGAGCGCCTGAGACAGGTGCGTGCGGGTCACGGACCGACGCCCCTGGCGAGCATCATCGTCGGCGAGCGCGAGCCCTGGCAGGTTGATGCGTCGCACCGCTTCATCGTACCGATCGGCGCGCGCGATGACCAGCCCCCGGCAAAACGCGGCGAAGTCTTCGGGGATCGTGCCCGGGAAGTACACCAGCAGGTGCTGTTCGCTGCCTTCATGCATCGTCGACAGCTCGACGCCGTGGATGACATGGACATCCCGGCCGTTCACATGCTGTGGCCCGGCGTCGAGCACCGGCGGCAGATCATGATCGGTCAGGGCGATGACATCGAGACCACCCCGGGCACACTGCGCCAGCACGGCCCCCGGCGACAGACGACCATCCGAGCGGCTGGAGTGCATATGCAGGTCAACCCGGAGCGCTCCTGGAGAGCCCCCTGTTTTTGATTTCCAGCGACTCATTGTGCCTTCATCGATACAGCGTCTTCGACCACCCCGTCTTCACCCGACCCGTCTTCAACCACCCCGTCTTTACCCGATTCGTCTTCACGCGATTCGTCCTGGTGGTGCTTCGCGTCGTGGTGCTCAAGCAGTCGCATGTGTGACTCAACTACGGCGCGCAGGTCGGCGATCATCCGAACCCGAGACGCGTGCAGATGGACCAACTCAGACTGAATGGAGCGGCGCTCATCGGCGGCGCTCTTGAGGATCTGCTGGGCTTCCAGCCGGGCTTCCCCCACGATCAGATCGGCTTCTCGGCGGGCTCTGCGTTCCAGGTCTTCCGACAGGCGCCGTGCGAGCAGGAGGGTGTCTTTGATGTTGGCTTCGGCGCCCCGCAGCGTCGCGATCTCTTCATCCCGCGCGGCGACGGTGCCCCGCAGCTGCTGATTCTCAGCGAGCACATCTTCGAGGGTGTCGCGAACCTGCTCCAAAAACGTCCGGACCTCATCCGGATCCAGCCCCCGCCGGATGGATGTGAAGCGGTCCTGTTTTTGGATGATGTCGAGCGGCGTGATGCGCATGGGTGCTTTGATCTGGACGCAGTGGAGAAGTGTTGAGCGGCACTACATAGCCCGCTTCCATCATAAGCGCAGCGTCTGCGCCGCCCAGCCCTGTTCGATGTCTGGAGACGGGGAGATGACCACATCCGCTTCCGGGAACCGGATCCGCACCTGTTCAACCAGCGCTTCCAGGGGCCGCTCTGACCATTTCGCTTGCTCCATCAGCGGTGCCAGCTCACCGATGCCCTCTGGACTGGAGATCAACGCCACCCGTCGTGCAGGAAGATGCAATTGGTAGTCGCCCTCACCGGTGGCCCACCGCCCCTTCCCCTCACGCTCCTGGCTGGCGACGACCTGTAGTGCCGCATCTTCAAGGGCGACCACATCGATCACCGACAACTCATCGGCGTCAAACCGCGCGATGATGCCGGCGTCACGAACGATGAAGTCAGCTTGAATCGGGCAGGTCGGCGGCACTGCGGGCGGGTTGAGCGCCCATGCGCCCACCAACGCCGTCCCAACCGCGAGCGCTGCGGTCGCTACCCACAACCCGGTCGCCCGTGGTGGCGGCGGCAGCGGCGGCGGAAGCTCACCGATGCCATCGATTTCTGCCCAGGGTCGCGCCCGTGCGGCTTCCAGCACCCGAACCGGGAGCGGGCCAAGAAGGACCTTCCCGCGCTTGGAACGTCCGGGCTTCTGGCTCCACCGGCCGGGGCCCTCAACCAGGGCCCCCCGCAAGAAATACCGCGGCGGCGTGTTCTGGCGCGCCAGATCGGTCAGCGCGTCTTGAACGTCGCTCAAGTCGTCCGCGGGAAACAGCCAGCTGTCCGGCCCCGTCGGCATGGCGTCTGCCCCCAGCGCGTCGACCAGGGCGCCATGATGATCCCGACCGCTGGGATGCAACAACACCGCCAACAGCTTGACCCGCGTGGACGGAATCAGGGTCGGGTTCTTCGGCGGAAACAGATCGTCCGTCGACATCGCCCCCCACTGAATCAGACGAACCGCGCGATGACACCGCGGACACTTCTGCGCATGCCGCTGCCCGACGTCTGACAGAAGCCCCACCGGTCCAGGGCAGTTGGTCGATACCTGATTGGCGATCCGTCGAATCGTGCGGTCAAGTCGCTTGTCCGACCATCCATCCATCTCAACGCCGTCGCTGCCCAGGAGGGCCCGGGCAGACGCCCGCACCCGATCACAGGCGATGGTGAGGGTTCGAACATTGAGGTTCAAAAACCGGGCCACCTTCTCCAGCGGATACCCATCCCCATAGTGAAGCTGCAACACCTTCCGACCGAAGCGATCCAGCATATCGAACAGCCGCAGTCGCCATGACTCCGGGATCGCCATGCCGATGTCCGGATCGATATCTGGGCGTTGGTACCGACCATCCCGAAGCCGGTTCAGATAGTCACGGGTATAGATCGTCGCCAGGCGTTCGGCTTCATCTTCGCCGACACCCTCAGGAAGGCAACGGAGCACATGCTCACGAGCGCTGTTGAGGATGTCCGGGCGTACCGGAACCCGCGCGGTCACCAATTCCCAGATGACACGGATGGTGACCGGTCGCCACAGCGTACGTTCCGGTTGAGTGACAGGGATCGCAATGCCAGAAGCCATAGACGGCGGAGGGGCTGGCCGGGAGAGAGGAGAGGAAGGAGGGAGAGGATTGAATGGTCTTCATCCTAACCGTTTTTCGCCCTCAGCGGACAGCGGTCTGCAACCCTGAAAACGCGATCCCGATCAGGCCGCCTCTTCACGTCCAATCTGGCCGCTGCGATCTTCGCTCAGCATGTCATTGATCAGCGCAGCGGTTGCCACGCTCGCCAGCTCTTCGTCGCCATACAGTTCCAGGAACTCTTCATAGACAGCGGTGATCAGCTCACCCAGACTCACGGTCACTTCTTCGGTCTTCATGGGGACCCCTCTTTGCGTTCGTCGCTTACCCTCCACAATGCAAGACCTGTTCCGACACGCTCGGAGCACGCGCTTCCATTGGCTCTCTCCTGCATAGAGGCTGGCTTCTCAAAAAACCAGCGTCCATGTATATGTACCAATCGTCAGACAACGTAAAAGATTTAAAACAAGTGCCGAAAAATCAACCTTTCCCCCAACTTTACACGTGAGCACCGGCGACACAGAGCAGGTGCGCCCGCCGCACCCCACCAGCCAGCAGCTCATCCCCACACGCCCGCGCCGTGGATCCGGTCGTCACCACATCATCGATCAGCAGCACAGCGCGGGGGAGCGGCCGAATTCGCAGCGATGGGCGCAGCCGAAACGCGCCCCGCGCCCCTTCTGCCCGCTCATGTCGCATGCGCCCTGCCTGCTCTTCTGGGTTGACACGAATCAACGCGTCGAACATCGGCACCCCGAGGACACGCGCGACCGGACGCGCGAGCATCTCAGACTGATCGAAGCCCCGCTTCCATCGGCGTTGACGCGGAACAGACACCCAACAGACCGCGTCGACGCGAGGCAACCGTCCATTTGCTGCTTGCGCCAGTCGCTGTCCCAGCCGACGGAACACCATCGGATCGGGGCGGTACTTGCCACGCCGGATCAAATCCCCGAGCGGACCGTCATATCCACCCAACGCCCATGCTGTCCGAAAACTGGGCGGCGCGTCGAATGGTGACAACAACCCGGGGATGTGCTGGTCACAGGCCCCACACAGCCCGCCGGCACCGGCAGGGGCCCCACAAGACTGACAATCTTCAGGGAAAATCGTATCAAATAATGCGGTCAACATGAACGCCAATGTAGCGGTCAGTGATGATATGCGCCGCCCCAGAGCAGGGTGTTGACACGATATAGTTGCTCCGCCAGCATCACCCGGGCGAGCTCATGGTTGAGCACCATTCGTGACAGCGCCAGAACACGCCACGCGTCTTTTCGCAACGCCGGATCGTGGCCATACGGCCCCCCGATGGCAAAGACCAACCGCCGGGTGCTCTGCCGCTGGGCGTCTTGAACCCAGCCGGCGAACGCTTCCGTCGTGGGGAGCACCCCCCGCTCGTCGAGCACGACCAACAAGTCGCCGGGCCGAAGCGCGCCGCGAATGCGATCGCCTTCTTCTTTGCGCACGGCATCCACATCGCCTTGGACGCGCGCCGGCGGCAGCCGGCGCTCTTCCAGGCGCAGGGTTCGTAAGCGGTCGGCGTAGTCTTGAAAGCCCGCATCCGCCCAGCGGTTGCGACCCTTCCCGACCCGAAGCAGGAGCGCTTTCAATCGATCAGACGAACGGCGCCATCTCCGCGCTGGGGACTTCTTCCGAGAAGCCCAACGCAGACAGCGTCACCCGCGGCGCATCGACCCACAAACCGTCCAGATCGTAGTGATCCCGGCTCTGTGTGTCGAAGATGTGGACCACCACATCACCGAAGTCGACCAACACCCACCGACCGGCCTCTGTGCCTTCACGGCCCAGGGGGCGGCGGCCATGATCGGACTTCATCGCCTGCGCCACGTGCTCTGCGAGCGCGCGGACCTGGCGGGAAGACGTGCCGGTGCACAGCACCAGCCGATCACAGTATGAGGTCCGGCCCTCAACATTGAGCACCGAGATGTCGCGCGCCTTCTTGTCCAGCAAGCAGGCGACGATGTGTTGCGTCAGCTGTTGGGTGTCGATGGTCAGCTCCTCCTCAATGACAGCGTGTTCCAAGTGACGACTCCATTCCATGCCGAGCGGCGAAGCCGCCCGAGGGTACGGTTGCAGTAGGGGGGGCGGGGAAACGATGATGAAGAGAGAACGGAGCGCCCCATAGGGCGGCTACGCCGAAGACAGCGCAGCGGATCACGACTCTCCCCGGAGGAGTTGCCAGAGGTGGCCGATGATCGGCCGGAGACCGCGGCCAGAGACCGCAGACGCCACAAAAATCCGATGCTCCGACGCTGCCGCCAACGCATCGACCGCCGCTTGCGCGTCACGGTCGCTCACCAGATCGGCTTTGGTCAGCAGAATGACCTCATCACGTTTGGCCAGCTCGGGGTCGAATTTGTGCAGCTCCTCTCGAATTGCAGCATAGCGATCTACTACAGCCTCTACCTCTTCCTGGCCCAGGCTGACCAGATGAAGCAAAATCTTCGTGCGCTGGACATGCTTCAAAAACCGCAGCCCCAGCCCCACCCCATCGGACGCTCCGCGAACCAGGCCGGGAATATCCGCGATCACAAACGCGCCATCTACCCCCATGTCCACCACGCCGAGGTTGGGCGTAAGGGTCGTGAACGGGTAGCCCGCGATGCGCGGCTTGGCTGCGGAGACCCGAGAGATAAACGTCGACTTCCCTGCGTTCGGGAACCCCAACAACCCCACATCCGCCATCAACATCAGCTCCAGGCGAAGCATCCGCTCCTCCCCGGGCTGCCCTGGCGTCGCCTTCCGCGGCGCGCGGTTCGTGCTGCTCTTGAAGTGGATGTTGCCCAGACCGCCCTTGCCGCCTTTCGCCGCCACCCAACGCTGGCCGTCTTCGACGAGATCCATCAACACATCGCCCGTCTCCGCGTCGAAGACCCGCGTCCCCACAGGAACCCGAATCTCTACCGCGTCGGCCCAGGCGCCGTTCTTCCGCGAACCGCTGCCATGAGCGCCACGGCGCGCCTTCCAGATGGCGTGCCCCCGCAACTCCAACAACGTGTTGGTCCGCAGAGTCGCCACCAGGGCAACATCGCCCCCCCGACCACCGTCGCCACCATCCGGGCCGCCGAAGGGAACAAATTTTTCACGACGGAACGACGCGCAGCCGTTGCCACCTGCGCCGCTCTGGACCCGAATGGTCACTTCATCGATAAATCGCATACCTACTACCGCTAGAGAATGTTCTCAGGCGGCAGCGACGAAGTGACGTCGAGCCGCCTTACTTGTTGGCGAGGGCTTCCGCTGCTTCGACCGCTTCCGGTGCAGCCGGCGCTTCGACTTCGACCGGGTAGACCGAGATCTGCTTGCGACGATTGCGGCGCTCGAAGCGAACGATGCCATCGCGGAGCGCGAACAGCGTCCAGTCGCGACCGACGCCCACACCATTGCCGGGGTGGTACTTCGTGCCGAGCTGGCGCACCAGGATGCTGCCGGCGGTGACGACCTGACCGTCGTGCCGCTTCACGCCACGATACTGAGGGTTTGAGTCACGACCGTTCCGGGTCGAGCCCTGTCCTTTCTTATGAGCCATGGGTCCTGCTCCTTTCGGGTCGTTGAGTCAGCGTTCGATGGTCTGGATGCGGAGCGTCGTCTGAGAGGCCCGGAAGCCCATCGTCTTGCGATACCGCTTGCGCCGCTTGAACTTGTAGATGTCGATCTTCGGGCCGCGCTGGTGAGCGGTGACTTCGGCCACCACCCTGGCACCATCCACGAAGGGTGCACCGATGCTGGCTTCATCACCGCCGATGAGGAGCACCTGCTCAAGGTCGACGGTGCTGCCGACCTCTGCATCGATGCGATCCACCACGATCTCATCGCCTTCGCTCACTCGATATTGCCGACCGCTGGTCTGAACTACCGCGTACATCAAAACTCCTGCGCCATCTTCCCCGCACCCGGTCCCGACATGGCCTCATCGGCAGGTTGCCAATGAAGGGGGCCTGGGTGGCTGAGGTGAGAGCGTTGAGGAGGCCAGAGAGCCGAACGGTTACGGCGCTGCCATCCTCAACAGACCCCGCTCAAGTAGCCGCTTCCGCCCCACCCCGCAAATTGATCACAGACGCCGGCCGAGCGCCGCCCGCAACAGATCCAGCCGACGATGGACCTCTTCGGTCGGAATTTCTTTGTATCGTTCCGGCAACATCTGCCGGCTCGACGACTCGAACACCGCCAGCATCTCCATGAACTCCAGCATTCGGGTGTCCCGGCTGGGGATCACGTCCTCCAGCGCCGTCTGCAGGTCCGCCTCATGGATATCATCCCGATCCGACGCCGCGGCCACTGCGGCCGAGCGCAGCAGCACCCCCTCCAGCTCTGCGCCCGAGTACCCCTCCGTCGCTTCCGCCGCGAAGGTCACGTCCAGATCCTCTTCCACCTGCAGCTTGTTCTTCCGAATCAGCGCCTCCAGGATCGCCTTTCGTTCTTCAAGGTCTTCGGGATGGAAGAACGGCACCTTCATGTCGAAGCGCCCCGGCCGCTTGAGGTCGGTGTCCAGCTTGTCCGGGCGATTGGTCAGCATCAAGATGACCACCCGGCCGCGGTGGCTGGTGTCGCTCATGAACTCCTTGATGCGGGCGATGACCCGGCTGCTCGTCCCGCCGTCCCCCTCTGATCCGGACGACATCGAACGATCTGCTTCATCAATGATCAACAGGACGTAGCCCAGTCCCTCCACCACCTGGAGGATCTTCTCCAGGTTGCCTTCGGTCGAGCCCACCCACTTCTCGCGGAAGTTCTTGAACTTGAGGCAGGTCAGCCCACTCTCCGAGGCGAACGCCTCTGCGAGGAAGGTCTTGCCCGTCCCCATCGGGCCGACGAAGATGATCCCCATCGGAACCTGGTTGCGACGGCCTGACTTGATCGCCCGGGCCACCCGCATCAGCTCCTCTTTGAGGCGGGTCATCCCACCGACGTGGCTGAAGTTGTGGTCCGGATCGACGAACTCGACCAGGCCATGGCACTCCTGCTCGATGATGCTCTTCTTGCGGCGGCTGACCATCCGGAAGGTGATGGTCTCATTGGACTGCCGCGCCCGGCGGAACAGGCCCCGGATCTGGACCAGCGACAGCCCGGCGGTCACCTTACCCAGGGAGTCATCGGACATCTCCATCTCGACGTTGCGGTGGTCGACCGTCTTGATGAAGTCCTTGCGGGTCTCCACGTCGGGCAGGGGAACGTTGACCGCCGCCAGCTGCGTGCTGGAGACCACCCGACGGTGGACATCGGCCAGGTTTTCGGTCACCAGGATGACGAGGTTGTCGCTGTGCAGAAGGCTTGGGTCACCCGACCACCGCTGCATCGAGACCAGATTCGACTTGTCTGTCTCGCCCATGAACGACAGATCGCCCATCGGCACCACGGTCTCGATGTAGTCCATGATCACCCCCGCCCGAACCGACAGGTTGGTGATGACGTCCTCAATCGCAGGCAGCACATCGCCCGTCTGCCGCGGCAGCGCGCTCAGGCTGTCTGGCCCCCGCCCCACCCGCTTGGCCGACAGCGCCGCACGAAAACGCGCCGCGGCCTTCTTATCGGGAAACTGGAGCCCCTCGCTGACGTTGTAATAGACCACGATGTCCTTGCTGCGGCTCAAGAACTCTTCCAAAAACCGCCGCAGCGGAACATATCGGACGGTCCCGTCCGCAAATCGCCAGGGGTAGACGTCCCGCACGTTGCCGTGAAGCAGGAACATGCTCGCCTCACCCGACAGGTAGCGAAGCTTCAGCTCTTCTGCCCACGATGGCAGCTCTGGCTCTGCGCTCATGATGAACCCTTCTCTCGTTTGAGGATTTTCACTCACATAACGGCGCTTCAATGATGGCGGCTGCACGGGCAACGCCCCCATCCGTCCGCGATGTCTATCGAAGACAATACACACCCTGACGCCCGCTTCCACCGCCCTGCCCCGGAAACGCGACAACAAGAGACCGCGTCATGGGGCGTCGGTCAGGCGAAGCAGCGCCGCCGCCGCTTCGACCCGAAGCACCTCAGAGTCTTCGCGGAGCAGCGGCGCGAGCTGCCGTGCATCGTCGGGCCGGCCCACCGCGCCGAGCGCCCGCGCCGCCTCCAGGCGCACGATCTCTTCTGGGTCCAGCAGCGCCTGGCTCAGCCCCGCACGCGCGAAGCGCGTCATCCGTCGCGGCGCATCGGCGCCCTTCACCGTCAACCAGCCCCCCAGCGCCCGGGTCGCCAACGACCGCACC
>JBCBLB010000748.1:0-4521 GCA_038520555.1 Myxococcota bacterium
GCCGCGTGGTGATGCGGTAGGCGATCGGGTCCCTCTATAGGGCCTACGGCGCTTCCGATGACCACGTCTGCGGGGTCCGCTCAGATCGGAAGCGCCGTAGGCCCTATAGAGGGACCCGATCGCCTACCGCATCACCACGCGGCTTTTCGTCCCAGGACATGTACGGAGACGCCTGACCGCGCACCTTCAACAGGGTGCGCGGTCATTTTCTGGGGCGATACACTGCGTATCGCAGTGGCGGACACATCGACGCGTGGTCAAGGTGCGTCGCGTCGGCTGCGGTCAGCGGAGCGTGAGGGACTGACGCTCGCCGGCTTCGCGGACCTGCTGGTCCAGCTCGGCGCGACGGAGGCGTTGAACATGGACGGAGGCATCAGCGCGGCCTTCCGCGCGCAGCTCGGCGAAGATGTCTGGAGTGTCGAAGCGGGGAACGGGACGATCAACGCGGTGCGCATTCGCCCGAACCCCGCGAAGTAGCGTCAGCCGATCCAGGCGTATCGGCGCTGACCTTCGAGGTCGCCGTCGCGGCCGACGCTGACGAGGGCGAACTCGTTGTCGGGTTTGACCACGGAGTCGGTCAGGGTGCCGCGGTGCAGGGCTTCGTAGGCGTCTTTGTCGATCGGGGTGCGGGCTTCGAGGCGCTTGAACAGCTCAAAGCGGGCAGCGACTTCGCGCCAGCGGGGCTGGACGATGCCTTCGAAGACCTTGGCCTTGGCGCCGGAGCCGTAGCCGCACAGGCCGAAGCTCACGCCGGTGATGTCGTTGTCTTCGAGGTGGTCGGACTCGAAGGTGGACATCAGGGCGAGGAAGATGGAGCCGGTGTACTGGTTCCCGATCTGGCTGCTGGCCCGCTGCCCGCGCTCGATGCGCTCCTCGACGAACGCCTTGAACTGGGGCGTCTTGGAGATCATGCGGCGGTACTGGTCCTCGGCGCGGGTGCGCAGCGCCTCATCGGGGAACTCGACGGGGTCGGGTTCGGGACCGATCTGATCGACGATATCGGCCCACTCGGGCTTGTCTTGTCGGTCATACTTGAAGACGTCGGGGAACATGCGCTTGCCCTGGAACGCATAGGGCAGGTGGAGGATGATGCGCTTCCACTGCTCGGTGAGGACGTCATCCTGATCCGGGTTGTAGCTTCCATCGGCGAGCGCCTGCTTTCGGTAATGGATGAAGGCTTGCTTGACGCTCTCGGAGTAGCAGCGGTTGGAGTACTGCCCATCGAAGACCGGGGTGTCCTTGTGGATTTTGACCGTGTCATCGAGCAGGGGTGCGTCCTGTCCCTCGGTCAGCCGGGCGAGGGCCTGGTCGACGAGGGCGGGGTCATCGTGGCCGACGGTCTGCAGAATCTCGGCGACGAGCTGGCGCGCCTTGACCTGACGCAGCGGCTTGAAGAAGTCATGGACGGGGATGGTCGAGACGCCCCACCGATCGGGGATCACCATCAGTCGGGGGTTGTAGCGGAGGAGGATGGCGCCGCCGCCGGCGCCCTGGGTGTACTCGCCGGTGGAGCCGAGGTCGTACTTGGCGTTGTCCGCGAAGACGACGAGGCCGATTCGGTCGTCGTCCTCACCGCCGCGTGCGATCCAGTCCAGGGTGTTGTGCATCGCATCGACCGCCCCGATGCAGGCGAAGGTCATGTCGACGACGTCGCAGTTCTGGAAGCAGTCTGCGCCAAATCGATCGGCGTAGTGCTGCTGAAGCATTCCCATAATGTAGGTCGCGGTGGGCTTGGAGCCGTCGAGCGCCGACTCGGTGCCCAGATAGATGCGACCGATTTTACGGGGGTCGAGGTCATTGCGGTCGATCAGGCGCCGAACCGCGTTGGCCCCCATCGTCGCAGTGTCTTCATGGACATCTGGGATGGCCATGGCGGCGAGGCCCAGCCCCCGGTTGAGCTTTCCGAAGTTCGCCCCCCGCAGCTGCGCGAAGTCCTTCATATCGAAGAACAGCCGGGGGAAGTAGATCGCGATGTCATCAATACCGACCGTGGACATTTGCCCTCCATGGTGCGTTACCCCTGACATCTGCCAGGATTCTCTGCGCTGTCAATGGACCCCCCATGTCTGCATCGCGGTGAAGACATTTTCATACCGCGGAACACCCCCACCGGCCCGGCATCCTATGGCTGCTGAGAGCCCGCCTTTTTCGCTTTTTTTCTGCGGAGGGCTGAGAACTCCGGGTACCCTGTCTTCGGTCAGGTCCTACGCGCGACGCCGATAATAATGAACAGATGGAGTGCTCGATGCTGTACGGTACGATGAGATCGTTCGGTTTCCTTTTGTTGCTCGTGGGTTGTAATCCGCAGCAGTCCAATGACTACGCAGTCTCCGGCCTTGTGGTCGGCGGCGACATGGTCGCCGCCAAGCGGGGTGACGCGGTGTATGTCGCCAACGCCGACGTGGACTCGATCAGCCGGGTGTCGACCCGGACCGGCCAGATGAGCGAGCTGGATCTGCCCGGCGGCCCGGTACGCCTCGCCGCCCATGATGGTCTGGTCTACGTCAACCTCCGCGCTGCCGGGGCCATCGCTGTCCTTGAGGACACCGACGACGGTCTTCAGGTCCGGGAGATCGTCGACGTCGGCGCGGAGCCGGTCGGCATGGCCCTGAGCGGCAGCGGCCAGACGCTGTATGTCTCCCTCGCCGTGGACAACCGTGTATTGGCGCTGAACACCGCTTCGATGAATGTGGTCCGGTCGTGGGACATCGACGGCTCGCCGCGCTGGCTGGAGCTGAACCCTGACAACCAGAGCCTCTATGTCGGAGCGGCCTTCGGCGGCGGGCTGTGGCGCATCGACCTCGACGGTGGGCAGCCTCGCAAGGCCCAGCTCCCCGCCATCACCCTGCCGCCCAAGCTGTTTTTTGGCGCCACCGGTGACATGAGCGAGCGCCTGGAAGCGCTGGTCCGGATCACCGGGGAGATGGCGGTCAACTCGACCGGCGACCAGATCGCCGTCCCAGTGCTGCTGGTCAACCCCGACACCGATGAAGACGACCCCGAGCAGGAGGGCGGCTACGGCGGCGGGATGATCCCCGGCGACGGGCCGATGACCCCCGCGATCATGACCCTCGACCTGAACAACGGGGGCTTCGACGTGGACTCGATGCAGATCATCGGGGCCAGCTCGTCGGTGGAGCTGTCCGAGCACGCCTTCGCCAGCTACCTCTCTGAGGTCGAATACACCGACGGCGGCGACAGCATCCTCGCCACGGTCGAGGGCTCTGAGGTCGTCGTCTCCGTGCAGACCACCTCGTCGCTGTACCAGGGCGTCTCGCTCCAGACGGAGGGGGCGTTCATCCGGCTGCACCCGATGACCGCCACCCAGGTCCCCGGCGGGCCCCGGTCCATCGTCCTCGACGGCGGGCAGGCCTACATCTACGCGTTCCTCTCCCGCGAAGTCCGGCAGGTCGACCTCTCCGCGATGACGGCCAGACGGAACGAGCACGCCGACATGCTCTCGAACAGCGGGCACTTCCAGGACATGCTCATGGAAGGCGACTCCATGTTCATCCCAGAGTTCGCCTTCTTCGAGAACTTCATCCCCTTCGATCCGGGCTTCAGCAACCCCGGGGCGATCCAGGCCAGCGGGCGGACCCTCTCCGACGAACAGGAGCTTGGTCGGAAGCTGTTCTTCTCGGCGGTCGATCAGCGGATGAGCCACACCGGCACCGTCTCCTGCGCCTCCTGCCACTTTGAGGGACGCAACGACGGCCTGACCTGGTTGCTGGAGAAGGGGCCCAGCCAGACGCCCTCGCTGTCCGGCGGCATCGCCGACACCGCGCCGTTCACCTGGCGCGACGACGTGGCCTCGGTCGCGGATGAGGCGATGCGCACCAGCCGGGAGCAGATGGGCGGCGACGGCGTCGGCTTCGACGACGCCACCAGCATGGAGGCCTACATCGACGCCCTCAGCCCCATCGCCCCCAACAAGCTCGTTGGACAGACCGAAGCCATTGAGCGCGGCAAGGACGCCTTCCAGCGCGCTGGCTGCGACAGCTGCCACAGCGGGCCGTCGCTCACCAACAACGTGTCCTACGCCATCCTCAACCCCGACGAACTCATCAACACCCCCGGCCTGCGCGGCATCGCCAGCACCGGACCCTACTTCCACGACGGATCCGCTGCGACGCTCCGTGACGTCCTCGTCCGGAGCCGCGACGGAAGCATGGGCGACACCAGCAAACTCTCCGAAAAGCAGATGGACGATCTGGAGATCTACCTCCGCTCCCTGTAATCGTCGTTGTCTGGCGCCCGCGTATCCGCCCTGATGCAGTGTATCTGTTGGGGCGGATTCATTTTGGTTCTTCTTCGATGGTTTTCGGGCATGGGGCGGGCATGCCCTGTGCCCGCCCCTTCCCAAACGGTCGGCGACGGCGCATTTATCGAAGGGCCTCGTTCATGGCCCCCATGGATCGGATTTTGCTTCTCCTGTTGGTGTCGATGGAACAAATCCCTGTTTTACCGGCCAATCACTCAAGAGGAGAACCTGAAATAATGCTGTCTACCATGCTTATGGCC
>JBCBLB010000701.1:0-4950 GCA_038520555.1 Myxococcota bacterium
GGAATTGAATCCCCAGTGTGTCAGTCGTGTGTCGAAGCCGGCCCAGATGATGGTCGAGGAGGGGCAACCGACCGCCGACGGAGCGGAGGGTCTCAAAGGCGCTGATGCCGAGCGTGAGGGCTGAATCATCAACATCAATCGGCCTGGCGAGATGGGGGAGTTGGCCATCAATGAGGATGATGCGATGAGACATGGAGGGGGTCCGGGAGTGGGACATGCATGCCCCACTGGGGTGAGCGTGTCCCATCGCAAAGGGGTTCGACAGAGCAGCGACCCGGGTTTGCAACAACTGGGAAACGTTTGTTGGGTGGAACGATTTTTGCTCTTGAAGAACTCCTATCGCCACTCAGGAGACATTCCAATGACCAACATCCATGCACACACCGACTGGCCCGGCTACATCCGCTCGCTGGTCCACTGCTGGGTGTTGCATGGGGATCCAGCGGATCCAGAACAAATGAGGCGGGCGTACCATTTACGCGCGCTGGCGCGGCTGGCGCAGCGGTATTCCCCGCAGCTTGCCATCGGGCAGACGCTGACTCCCGAGCGCCTGTTTGAAGCCCTGCAGGACGCGGTGCCGCTTCAGTATTCGGTCATCTATGATCTGCGTGAGTTGCTGGACTTCCTGCTCCTGCTCGATGCTGAGCAGCCGCCGTTCTGCTTCCGGACCACGACCCTCGACGACTACGCCGCACGGGTCTATGACGCCATCGACCTGGCGAAGATCACCTACTCCTGGCGCATCGCGCGGAGGCAGCCCGTCCAGATGCAGGTCCTGCACGCCAGCTGAGCCTGCGTTTCTGAGCAGGGGATTCGGTGAACGTGACATGGGGTTAGGAGCCCATCGCGGCTCAGGACGATAAGAAGGGGTGTCGTCAACAGGACCTCATCACTCCAGAGGAACGATGCTCAACCTCGGCCTCCCCGAGATCCTCATCATCCTGGTCCTCGCGCTCGTGGTCATCGGGCCCGAACGCCTGCCAGAGCTGCTGCGCTTTCTCGGCCGGCAGTACGGTCGCCTCACCCGCGCCAGCAACGAGCTGCGGCGCGCGTTCATGCTCGAAGCCGAACGCGATGAAGTGCAGAAGCGCGCGGAAGCGATGCGAAAGCGCCGCGAAGAAGCCCGCCGGCGCATTGAAGAGCAGCGGCGCATCGCCGAAGAGAACGCGACGACCAACCGACCGGATGTGGGGCCTGTGGGACAGACCACCAACCCCTTCGGCGCTGAACCGGATCTGTCGCTGATCCACGATCCCGACACCGACGAAAGCGGCGAACCTGCTGCCGATTCCCTTGAAGAGGAGCACCGGACCTGAGATGAGCAACCAGGCCTTCAACCCTGAAGAGTACCGGATGCCGCTGATGGCGCACCTCAAAGAGCTGCGCTATCGCCTCATCGTCAGCATCGCGGCCGGGATCATCGGGTGCGTGCTGTGCTTCGCCTACGTCGAACCCATCTGGGAGTTCCTCGTCGCGCCGATGAACGACGCCCTGATGGCCACCCAGCGCGGCGACCTCGTCATCACCGACCCCCTCGAAGGGTTCATGACCGAACTCAAGGTCGCCGCCGTCGCCGGCGTCGGCCTCGCCAGCCCGATCATCTTCTTCCAGATCTGGCAGTTCATTGCCCCGGGCCTCTACCCCGAAGAGCAACGGTTCATCACTCCCCTGGCCTTCTTCAGCACCCTGCTGTTCCTCGCCGGGATCACCTTCGGGTATTCGGTCATCTTCCGGTTCGCCTTCCCCTTCTTCCTGGAAGTCACCCCAGAGGGCGTCGACGCGATGCTCTCCATCAACCGCTACCTCGCCCTGGCCACCCGGCTGCTGGTCGCCTTCGGGATCTGCTTTCAGCTCCCCATCGTCGCCTTCGCCCTCGCCCGGGTCGGCCTCATCGATCACAAAGACATGATCGGCGGGTTCCGATACTCGGTCGTCGGCATCTTCATCGTCTCCGCCATCATCACCCCGCCTGATGTCATCAGCCAGGTCCTGATGGCCACCCCGCTCATCTTCCTCTACGGCATCGGCATCATCATCGCCTGGCTGTTCACCACCAAGAAGCGGGAAGACGTCCACGCCGAAAGCTGAACAAGCCTCACCCCGGCGTGATCTCCAACAATGTGCTGCGGGCCTCGACCAGAGCGCCCGCTTCGACTTTCACAGCCTTGACCACCCCGGCGACCGGCGCCTTGAGCTGGTTCTCCATCTTCATCGCCTCGACGATGACCACCGGCTCCCCCTTGGAGACCGACTGGCCCGGCGCGACCAGGACCGCGACCACACGGCCCGGCATCTGGGTCACCACCGCGCCCCCCGACGCGCCGCTCGCCAGCCGGAGCGCCTTCTTCCGCGGATCGATGACCGCGACCTCGTGCTGGACGCCCAGCAGCTCCACCACAAACCCACCGTCGAAGCCGACCAGGCCCGCCTCCCAGGAGCGGCCGTCGATCAGCATCGACACCACGTCCGGGACCGGTCGCGCCCGCTCGACCTCGACCGGCGGCTGGTCACCGACGGTCAGCCGATAGCGGCGCAAGCCGTCTGCCGTCTCCTCACCCAGCGCCTCGACGGTGACCTCATGGGCCTCGCCATTGATGGTGACTTCATATTTCATTGGCGAAAGCTCCACTTCCAACCGCCACCTGCACCCCCCTGGCCGGCCGTGTCCGACGGCGGCCGGCTGGCGCGGGTGTCTCGCTCAAACGCCGCGATGGCCGCAGCGAGGATCGCGGTCTCATCGTTGCGGGTCGATGCCGTGAGCGTCTTCATCCGCTCCGCGGTCAAGAACCCGGTGTCATAGTCTCCCCGAACAAAGTCCGGGTCTCGAAGCACCGCCCGAAAGAACGGGATCGAGGTCTGGATCCCCCGCACCCGATACTCGCGAAGCGCCCGGAGCGTCCGCTGGATCGCTTCGGGGCGATCCTGACCCCAGACCACCAGCTTGGCGACCATCGGATCGTAATACACCGTCACTTCGCCGCCCGGGTAGACGCCACCGTCTACCCGGACCCACGGCCCGCCCGGCTCCCGATACCCGGTCACCTGCCCCGGCGACGGCGCCCAGTTGCGCGCCGGATCCTCTGCATAGATCCGACACTCGATGGCGTGGCCGGTCTGCTTCAGGTCCGACTGGGAGAACCACAGCGGCTCGCCCGCTGCGATGCGAAGCTGGGCGGCGACAAGATCGAGCCCGGTGACCATCTCGGTGATCGGGTGTTCGACCTGAAGGCGGGTGTTCATCTCCAAAAAGTAGAAGGCGCCGGCGTGGTCCATCAAGAACTCACAGGTCCCGGCGCCGACGTAGTTGACCGCCTGCGCCGCCCGAACCGCCACGGCGGCCATCTCCGACCGGACCGCGGGGCGAATCGTCGGGCAGGGGCTCTCTTCGACGACCTTCTGGTTGCGTCGCTGCACCGAGCAGTCCCGCTCAAAGACGTGGACCACGTTGCCATGCTGATCCGCCAGAACCTGGATCTCAACGTGCTTCGGGCGGATGATGCGCTTCTCGATATAGACGGTGTCGTCACCGAAGAAGCTCTTGGCTTCGGAGCGGGCCATCCGCAACGCGTCGGCCAGATCTTCGCGGCGATGCACTTCGCGCATGCCCTTTCCACCGCCGCCAGCAGCGGCCTTGAGCATCACCGGGTAGCCCATCTCTTCGGCGAGCGCTGCGGCTTCTTCCGGGCCGGAGAGGTCTTCGGTGGTGCCGGGCACGACGGGGACCCCAGCGGCGATCATCCGGGCGCGGCTCTCGGTCTTTGAGCCCATCGCCGCGATCGCCGAGGGCGGCGGGCCGATCCAGACCAGGCCGGCGTCCATCACCTTCTGGGCGAAGCCTGCGTTCTCGCTCAAAAAACCATAGCCCGGGTGGATCGCGTCCGCCCCACAGGCCTTCGCCACTGCGATGATGTCGTCACCGCGGAGGTAGCTCTCCGCCGAGGGCGGCGGCCCGATCCGATAGGCTTCCATGGCGTTGCGCACATGGAGGGCCTGACGGTCCGCGTCAGAGAACACCGCGACCGTCTCAATGTCCATCTTATGACAGCCGCGAATGACCCGAACCGCGATCTCGCCGCGGTTGGCAATCAGAACTTTCTTCAACTCTGGCATGAGCCCCGGCTTATCCCGTTCGCCTCACGGCGCAGGAAAAATCCAGACCCCGGCCGGACCGGCGACCAGCAGCCGCCCGTCGACGATGGGCTGCATCGCGAACACCCCACCGTCCACCGCCAGCTCCTGAAACTTCTCATCCAGCTCCAGCGCCCAGAACGAAATCCCGACGGTGTCCCCGGTGAACAAAAAACCGGTGATGGGATCCCAGATCGCGGTCTGGGACGCGGTCACTTCAAACCGTGTCTGACCGTCCACCAGATCAAGCACCGTGTTCCCGGCCAACAGATACCGCCCGTCGGTGGACACCGCGAAAACATCGCCGGCCGCGTCGGGCAGATCGGCGCCGACCAACGCGCCGTCTTCCAGCGTCCAGATCCGAACCGTCTGATCGGGCAGCGCAGCGATGAGCCGGAGACCGTCGTCGATGACCTGGGCCCGGGCGACCACGCCGTCTTCGCTGTTGCCACCGCTGTACCGCGCCGTCTTCAGCAGCCGACCGGTTTCCGCTTCAATGTGCAACACGAACCGATCGTCGATGATCGGGGCACCAGACGGTTCCCGGACCGGAATGCGTTGTCCATCTTCGGTGAAAAACCGAAGACCACCAGAGAACGTCGCCCCACTCAACGGCGCATCAGCCCATCCGGTTTGATCATCGAGGCGCTCCAGTCTGTCGAGCGGCACATGCTCAGGGGAGATCTCATTCGTCTTGACATGATAAAGCCACGCCAAACGACGTCGACGCCCATCTTCGCTCACAACCCACCCCACGAACCGAAATGAAAACCGTCACGTCGGAAGACGTGACGGTGAGAGTATAGCCGTTTCGGCGGGGAA
>JBCBLB010000444.1:0-8265 GCA_038520555.1 Myxococcota bacterium
CGCCGTTAAAGATCTCACACAATGTGTGTATGTGAGGCCGTTTTGTCGATTTGGCGAATCCGGTCCCCTCAAGCGTTCCCTTCTGGGGGGCGAACATTTCTGGAGGTCGCGATGCGCAGCAGCGGATGGGCAGCGGGGGTGCTTCTACTGGCGGGGGGCCTGAGCACGTCATCGGTTGCGCGCGCAAACGATGGGGCGTTTCAGGCGATTGGGGTCTCGATTGGCGTTCGGGCGGGCTTTGTGGGACGGGCCAACCAGTATGGCCGGATGTTGCCCAACTCCCAGATCGCGCCGCGGGTGGCCATCTGGGGGGAGTGGGGGGGCGCCGCGGTGGCCACCGCCGGGGTGTCGTATCAGATGGGGCGGCATGCGCAGCCCAGCGCCATCGGTGGGTTGATGCGGAACATTCAGGTCGATCTGGGCGCCAAGTTTGACGGCCACCTGGTCGAGTCCGGGCTACAGGGGTCGTTCAGCATCTGGCCCGACTCAGACTGGTACCCCTCGCTGGCGCTGCGGTTTGCTTCGGTGCCGGAAGATCACGCGGGTGCGGAGATGATGGTGGGGATGCAGAGCCAGGGGCTGCCCCAGGTGGCCTTCTCCGGGGTGATCATGAACCCCGATCTGGACGAGAGCCCCATTCAGGTGCGGCAGCCGCCGCCTCGCTGATCGCCGTCGTTTCGGTTGCAGGACCGGTTGAGGGGCCTTACAACCGCTGTCCCTCCTTCGAAACTGTGGAGCTGCAAGCTGTGAGCGACGAGATCAAGAGCAAGAACATCACCTGGCATGGCGCCAACGTCACCAAGGCTGAGCGCCAGCAGGCCCTCAGCGCCCGCGGCTGCATCGTCTGGCTGACCGGCTTGTCTGGCAGCGGCAAGTCGACCATCGCCCGCCGCACCGAGCAGCTGCTCCTTGAGCGGGGCGTTCACGCCTACGCCCTCGACGGTGACAATGTTCGGATGGGGCTGAACCGTGACCTGGGCTTCGCGCCCGAAGACCGCACCGAGAACATCCGTCGCATCGGTGAGGTCGCCAAGCTCTTCGCCGACGCCACGGTGATCACAATCACCGCGTTCATCAGCCCCTACCGCAAAGACCGCAAGGCAGCCCGGGACATCATGCCGGAAGGCGAATTTATCGAGACCTTCGTGGACACCCCCCTGGACGTCTGCGAGCAGCGCGATCCCAAGGGCCTCTATGTCAAGGCGCGCAAGGGCATCATCAAGGGCTTCACCGGCATCGACGCCCCCTATGAAGCCCCCGAAGACGCAGAGATCACGCTGAACACCGTCGACAACGACGCAAACGCCTGCGCGCAGCAGATCATCGCCTATCTGGAAGCGAACGGGTTTATTCAGCCCGCCTGAGCCTGAATCCGGGCCACCAGATCCGCCATGGCGTCCGCTCGGGCCCCGTGCCAGGTCGACGTCTCCCCCTGCAGCAGCACGCGGGCGCCGAGCCGGCCGATGACGTTGGCGAAGACCAGCATGCTGCGGGTGCGGACCCGCTGGCGTTCGGCGATCTCGATCAGACCAGCGTCGGTCGTCTCCGGCGACGCCGCCTTGAAGCTGTACAACAACAGCGCCGGGTTGGCGTCATGGAGCTGGTCGATGATCTTTGGCGTGGGGCGCAGCCGCAGGACCAGCTCCGCTTTCCCAGAGGGGATCTTTTCGTCGGGGATTTTTGGGTTGGTGGGCGCCATTTCATAATCCCCGACCGCGCATGCGTGGATGACCACGGCCCTGCCGCGTCCATCGAGCCAGCCCTTCATCCGGGCGAGCAGGTCCCGGGTCGAGGTGTACCCTTCGCGTCGGATCGGCAGGTCTGCGGCCCGCAGCAGCGCCTGTGGACTGCCCATCAGGGTCACGTCCATTGTCGGCGCGAGCTGCTCCGCCAACCACACCCCGGTAGATCCGGTGGAGTGCGCAGAGATATACCGAATGGCATCCAGCGGGTTGCGCGTCGCGCCGGCCGTGATCAACACAGGCGTTTTCAAGGAGTGCTCCATTGATGCAGAGTGAAGAATTGTACCAGCGCGCAGCCCAACAGCTGAAGGGCGCCTTCGGTGACCCCCCGCGTGGTGCGATCCTCCTGGGAAGCGGGGGCGGGCCGGTCGCCGCGCGTTGGCCTGGACGCACCGAAGCACGCCCCTACACCGACCTCGGCCTGCCCGGACCCACGGTGGCCGGTCACGCCGGCCGGGCCCGGCTGGTCGACGTCCAGGGGCAGCCCGTGCTCGTCCTCTCCGGTCGGGTGCACCCCTATGAGGGGCACAGCAATGAGGTGATGCTCCGCACCATCCGGGCCCTCGCCGCATGGGGGGTCGAGCGGGTGATGCTGATGAGCGCCGTGGGGTCGCTGCGGTTGGATCTCCCGCCTGGCGCCCTCATCCAGATCGTCGACCACATCAACTTCGCCCCGAACCCGCTGGTGGGGAACGGCGCGCCGCTGGGGGCCCGGTTCCCCGACCTCGCCGATGCCTACACCCCAAGGCTCACCGCGCTTATCCAGGACAGCGCCAGGCGCCGGGGGATCGACCTGCCCCAGGGGGTCTATGCCATGATGACGGGCCCCTCCTATGAGACTCGGGCCGAGGCGAAGATGCTGCGGATCCTCGGCGCGGACGTCGCCGGGATGTCGATGACCTATGAAGTCATCGCCGCCGCTCAGGCCGGGCTCGAAGTCCTCGGCGTCGCCGCCGTCTCCAACTACGCCGCCGGCCTGTCCGATGAGGCCCTCACCCATGAAGAGGTCCTTGAAGTCGTCGGCAAAGGCGTGAAGGCCCTCGGCGACCTGTTTGAGGACGTCATCGACCGATGGTGATCCCCGAGGGGATGGCGCGCATCAGGGGGGGCTTCCGAATCGGCCCGCCCCGACAGACCGAGCATCCCCCTCTGATCCTCCTCCCCGGGATCGAAGGGGACGGGCGGGGGTTCTTTCGTCAGGGGCCCCTCAGCGCGCGCCGAGCCGTCTGCGCCCTCGATCTGCCAGCGGCTCCGAAGACGCTCTCCGCCTTGAGCCATGCGCTCCTCGAAACGATCGATGCACAGCGGTTCTGTCTGTTCGGGGTGAGCCTCGGCGGGCTCGTCGGATGGCGGATGAGCCAGCTCGCCCCTCACCGCGTCTGTGCCATCGTTACGATGGGAACCCTGCCGGGGCCCGGATTCCGCTCGATTGGATTTCGGCTTCAGGCACGGATGATTCAACACGCACCCAAGGCGCTCTTCTCTCAGCTGTATCGGCGGCGGATTCGACGGCGAATGGTGGAGGAAGGCCTCGACGAGCCGACCATCGCCCTGTTGACGGGGCGGCTGCCCGACAAAGCGGCCCTCCTGAGACGTCTGTCGATGATCCGTCTTTGGGAGATCGACGGTCCCCCCTCGGTGCCGGCGATGTGGTTGAGGGGGACGTTTGATCGAGAGGCGCCCTGGACCACCGCTCAGGCGAGCGCGCTCCTGCCGAACGCCATCGTTGATACCGTCCCCGGCGGCCATCGGGCCCATCTGACCCACCCGACCCATCTGCATGGAGTCATTGAGCACTTCCTGAGACCGGTCCGCTGAGCGATACCCGCCAGGCGCTCATCGTCTCTCCCGATGCGACCTCGACTCCGCCCTGATCCTGTAACCACTGCCGCGCCTTGGTTCGGCTCGATGGCTTGAGCCGATCCTCCAGCAATAAGACCGAACGGAAGGTCGCGGCCCGGTCTGCGCTCAGGTCGGGGGCTCGGGCGCTGACCACCACGTGTGCCGCCGCCGACAGCGCCATCTGGATTCCATGATCGGCGGGAACGCGCAGCCGGCCATAGTCCGCTGCCACCGCTACCTCTGCAGATGCGGCCAGAAACAGGGCTTCCTTGGGGGCGACCTTCGGGTGGAAGATCCCGAAGTCCCCGCTCGGAAAGACCACCGTAGGCCCCTTCAGGGCGTCGAGGACCGCAGGCTCGACCGATACCGGTGTGGATGGGGCGAGAAGCCCGGGAAAGGTGAGGTGCGCCTCGAAGACGGCAAACGCACCGATGGCGGCAAGCAACCAGCGAAGCCGCCCCCGCCCGGCCAGCGACGCGCCCACTGCGACGAGCAGGATCCAGCCGGCGAAGACCCGGTCGGGGTTGCCGAGGGTGTCGGTGAGCGGAAGGGCGCCGAGCAGGGACTGCAGCGGACTGACCATCGGGACGTTCATCCCCCCTGCTGCACGCATCGACGCCGTCACGCCCGGACCGGCGAGGAAGAAGACGGCCCCGCCGAGCGCCCATCGCCGCCCGCCCGGAAGGATCAGCCCGAGGACCGTCGCGGCCATCACAGCCGCCCCGCCAGGGATGCGATGAATCACGGTTCGCCAGGGGGGCATCTCGACCGGGGAGAGCCCCGGCATCGGGCGTCGGATCGGAACGTCGCTGCCGGGGTAGACCAGCGGACCCGGGACAAGCTCATACCCTTGAATCAAGAACCGACCGTTGTCACCAGCCTCTGCCCACAGCAGCGGGCCAAGGGCCAGAAGGCAGGCGAGGGCGCTCACCCCGGCGATGCCGGCCCAGACCCGCCATCGCCTCCAGGTCAACCCCGCCAGGACCGCGCACCCCAACGCCAGGTACACCGTGTAGTACGGGCTCACACCGGCGAGCAACAGGACGGCGCCGCCCGTCGCAGCCCAACGCCGGCGCGGCGCGGGGGTGTGGTGGACGCGTACCATCTGCTCGATGGCGAAGGCGATGAATCCGACCGCAGTGGCTTCCAGGACGGCGTCCTGAAGGTTGCGGAGCAGGTAAGGCGCGACCATGACCACGAGCCCGGCGCTCGTGGAGGAGCTTTCGGGGGCGCCGAGCGTCCGGCAGAGGCGGTGCGTGGCGTAGCCGGAGAAGAACAGGACGAACACCGCCGCGACGGCGAGGCCCTGGCCGGCGCCGAGCAGGGCCTCCGCGGGGAGCTGGATGAGTTGCAGCGCAGGGTCGATGGGCCACAGCCGCTGGCCGTCTGGGGCGTTGATGAGGTCTGCCGTTCCAAACGGGGCCTTGGCGGTCAGCCATCGGAGCAGCTGCCGGGTCACGAAGCTCCGGCCCCAGGCCTCGCCGGTGAAGAACCCCAGGATGCGACCCGGCTCGAGGGCCTGGCGACACAACGCCGTGGATAAAAACGCGAACAACAGGGCAGGGGCTGCGGACTGGAGGCGCAGAGTTGAAGTCGTTGAAGTCACCGACGACACCTTACCTGCTCGGAGCCCGGTCGTCGGGCACACTCTTTACCGGTTCGTCTGCGACAAACCGTGTGCAACTGTGTTAGGCCGTCAGGTAACGCAATTTCCATCCAGGACACCAATCCCAATCCAGCGTCCTCGGACGCTGAAGTGCTCGGATTCAGAAGTTCAAGAAGAGGTTTTTCGGCGATATGTTCGGTGATACGCCGCTGATTATGATTGAGGATACCCGCTCTCTCGAGAACCTCGTCGATGAGTTGATCACAAAACCCTACGTCGCGATGGACACGGAGGCGGACTCGTTCCATCACTATCAGGAACAGGTTTGCCTTATCCAGGTCAGCGACCTCAGCCGGGATTACATCATCGATCCCCTCAAGATTGATGACTGCTCCAGCCTCAAGCGGCTGTTCGGCGCGCCGACCGTCACCACCATCCTTCATGGTGGCGATTATGACGTCGTCAGCCTCAAGCGGGACTTTGACGTTCACTTCTCGCATCTGTTCGACACCATGATCGCCTCGTTGTTTCTGGGGTTCCCGCGAATCGGTCTGGCGGATCTGATCGAACAGTTCTTCGGGCATCACATCGACAAGAAGTATCAACGGCATGACTGGTCTCGTCGGCCGCTCCTCGATGAACACCTTCAGTACGCCCGGGGCGACACCCACTTTCTGCTCGCCCTCCGGGAGATCTTGCGCCGAAAGCTGGAGAATGAAGGGCGCACCGCAGCCTTTGAGGAAGAGTGTGCCCTCCTCGCGCAGCGAGAGTGGAGCGGCCGCGCCCGCGATCCGTCAGACTTTATGCGCACCAAGCGGTCGAACTCGCTGGATAAGAAGGGCCTTCGGGTCCTTCGCGCCCTGTGGAATTATCGGGAAGAACGCGCCAAAGCACTGGATCGACCCGTGTTCAAGGTCCTCGCAGACTCGATCATGGTCGATCTCAGCAAGCAGCGCCCCAACAACCGTGATGAGCTCCATCGGGTCATCCGACGCAACTCGTCTCTCGCCCGAAAGCACGGCGATGACCTGCTGAAGATCATCAAGGCCGGCGTCGCAGATGAGACCCCGCTGCCTAGGCGAAAGAAGTCCAAGAGCAAGACCCGCCATCCACCACGGCCGAAGGGCGCGCCGGGCATCGACCGCCTATACACCCCCCTCAAAGAGTGGCGCAATCACGTCGTCGAGTCAGAGGGGCTGTCCCCGGTGGTGGTGGCCAGCAACTCGCTGCTCAAAGAGATCGCCCGGGCTGCGCCGGACACCCTCGAAGACCTCGCCGATGTGCCGGGCATTCGGAACTGGCAGGTCGACGACTTCGGCGATGAGATCCTCGACATCATCAATGACGTCCCGGTGGCCACGGCCCGAAAGCGGCGGGCCCGATCGTCGTGAGCGCCGGCGCGGCTCAGGGCGTATAGACCGCGACATAGGGAAGGTTGCGGTACAACTCCCCCAGATCCAGGCCATAGCCCACCACGAACTCATCGGGGATGGAGAAGCCCACATAGTCCGCGGACATCTCCACCTCTCGGCGGGCGGGCTTGTCGAGCAACGTGGCCACTTTGACCGAGGCCGGCCCCCGCACCCGAAGCGTCCGCAGCAGGTAGTCCATCGTCAGGCCGGTGTCGATGATGTCTTCGATGACCAGGAGGTTGTGCCCCTCGATGGGACCCTTGAGATCCTGGGTGATCTGCACCGCGCCCGTGGAACGGGTGCCCCCGTGGTAGCTGGAGACGCCCAGAAACTCACAGCGGATGTCACCGCCGATCGCCCGGACCAGGTCCGCCATGAACAAAAACGAGCCCTTGAGAACCCCCACACAGGTGATGGTCTCCTCCCCGTAGTGGGCCCGTATCTCGCGTCCGAGATCCTTGATCCGTGCCTGCAAGGCTTCCTCTGAGATCAGGACCCGCAGCTGGCTCCGCTCCGACATAACCGTCACCTCCACGGCGAGGGTATCGGCTTCCCCCCCGGGCACACTATGAAGGTCCGGTGACATTGGCTCACACCCAGGCGTTGTTCAGCAGCTCACCGACCCCGCCAGCGCCGGGCACGATGTATTGGATGTCGTTGAGCCCGCGCTCTTCGTCCCACCGCTCGCCGGGCCGGGTGCCGAGGACGGCCGCCGGGCTCAGCCCCCGGTCCAACCGCACCGCAAAGATCTCCAGCTCCGGAAAATCCGTGGTCATTCGGCGCAGGTATTCCGGCGTCGCGATCAGATGCAGCGCCGCGATGACCCGCGGCGCACCATCGGGGTCCGCCTGGTACCGGGTGATGACCGCAGACAGGCTGGCCCCGGTCGCCGCCATGGGATCGGGGATCAGGATCGCAGCGTCCCGGACGCCGCCGCCGATTTTCGCCGCCTGGATGCTGGCACCGGTGACCTGCCCGGCGTCATCGGTCACCCGGCTGGCTACGATGTGATCCTGTCGGATGTCGGCGGGCTCGATGAGATGGTGAAGGCCATGGTAGACCCGGTGGGCCGGCAGCGTCCCCGCACGCGCGACGTCGACGACCACCACCCGCTGCCGCCGGGCGATGCGTTGGCCGATGTACTGGCCCGCTACCGGGTGGTGGGCCTGCATCCGCGTCGGAACCTGGGCAGGCTCCTGCTGCAGCAGTCGGCTGCTCACTTCACCCAGCATCCAGTCGTACAAGCTGCTGACCAGGCGATCGACCTCCGGCTGGGTGGTCTCCGGCTGGCACAGCCGGCTCAACAGCGACATGGGGTAGGGAAAGCTCAGCAGATGCACGCGCGGGCCGTAGGCGTGCGCCACGCCCCCGTGTGGGCGAGGCAGATCAGCGTACTGCGCGTCAGCCATGTCTCACTCCGAAATCGCGGTCAGCAACAGGTCGACGGTGCGGAGGGCGCTCTCGACGGTGTCCCCTTGTATCATCCGCGAGATGAAGGGGAGCGGCCCCTCTGCGTCTGCATCCGCCTGACGAAGCGCTTCGTTGACCGCCGCGTTCTCCATTAGCTTCAACGCAGGGGTGACCAGCCCCGGATCGTCGAGAAGCGCTGCGGTGTCCCGGAGGACGGTCAGCTCAGGGTCGATGGCCGCGAGATCGGTGAGCA
>JBCBLB010000190.1:0-14377 GCA_038520555.1 Myxococcota bacterium
CTCTTCGATGATCGAAGAGAACGGGGACTTCGACGACTTCGGAAGCGAAGAGTTTCGCGGCGACGCCATCGACGTCGACGCCGAAGATGCGTTCGAAGACTTCAAGTGGGCCTACACCATCCGCACCATCGATCTGAACATCCCCACTGACATCGGCGGCTCGCTCGGCGGGCTGGAAGAGAACGGGTACTTCGGGGAGTCCTCGGAGCGCACCCAGGATATCGGGCAGAACCAGATGGACCTCGGCGACCTGGGCATCCAGCCAGACATGATCACCGAGTACCTCGGCGACTACATCCGCGAGGTTCGGGTGCTGGTCTGGTGGGGTGATAACGAAGACGGCATCGACCAGGTCGAGCTTCTCACCCATGTGATCAACCCGACCGGCGCCGTGCTTGAGCAGGGCGGCAACCCCAACGAGGTGACCCAGTGACACGTCGCAACCGAAGCGGGTTCACCCTGATTGAGGTGGTCGTCGCCCTGGCCATCATGGTGGTCATCGGCGTGCTGGCGTTCTCTACGCTCGCCGGCGCCGTCGAGATGCGCGACACCATGGAGGCCAGCGACAAGACCTCCCGCTCCGCGCGCATCGCCCTGGACCGCCTCAGCCGCGAGCTGCAGCTCGCCTTCCTCTCCCAGAACTTCAACCCGCTCACCTACCAGACCGTCTTCATCGGCCGGCAGTCGGGCGATGAGTCCACGTTGTGGTTCGCCACCACCTCGCACCGGCGCGCCTACCACAACAGCCGAGAAGCCGATCAGGCCGAGATCACGGTCTGGACCGAGGATGAAGAAGAGGGAGAGGGCATGGTCCTGTTGCATCGTGAGTCTGGAATCGTCGACCAGGAGCCCGACGAAGGCGGCTCGATCATGCCCCTGGCACGAAACGTCACCCAGTTCGAGGTCGCCTTCCTCGACAGCCGAAACGGGGAGTGGATCTCAGAGTGGGACTCCACCGGCGTCGATACGCCGAACACCCTCCCCCGCGCAGTCCAGATCGTCCTCGGACTCAGTGAACCTGACCCACTCGACGATGACGACACCATCGAGCGGATCTTCGTTCGCACGGTCTACCTGGAGCGCGGCCCCCGGATCCAGACCAACCTTTTGGGGTCGAACTGATGGGCGCGCTCAAGACCATCTGGGTTGAGCTGACCCGACCACGAACGCTCAAGATCCCCGGTCGCAAGGCGCCGCTGACCCGCAGGTCGGGCCGGCGCAGCGGCATCGCGCTGCTCGTCGCCGTCACCACCCTGCTCGTCCTGTCGGTGGTCGTCAGCGAGCTGGCCTACATCTCCCAGGTCCGCTTCCAGGTCGCATACCACCAGCGGGACAAGGCGCAGGCGTACTGGCTCGCCCGCTCGGGCGTCAACATCTATCAGCTCGTTCTGGTCGGTGATAAGCAGATCGGCCGCCAGATCGAGTCGTTCGCCGGGGGCCTGGGGGTCGCCTCGCTCTGGCAGATGGTCCCGGTCATCAACACCGGGCTGATGCGGATGCTGTTCGTCGGGGACGCCAGCAGCGTCGACGACCTGGACGAAGATGAGGTCCAGCAGCTCGGCGAAAACGGAAAGGTCTCCGACGAGATCGCGGAAGCCAGCCGAGAAGGCGGCGGCTCATTGTTCTCAGATCGGAACTTCCTGGACTTCGAGGGCGACTTCTCCGCGGAGGTCACCGACAACGAGTCCCGAATCGACGTCAACATCCTCGCCAACGTCGGTGAGGGGCAGCTCATCCAGAGCCAACCCGCCGCCCAGTTCCTGTTTGGACTGATGAGCAACGATGAGGACATGGCCTGGCTCCGCGAACGGAACATGGAGCCATGGGAGCTGATCGGCAACCTCAAGGACTGGGTAGACGCCGATAACATCCGCTCAGCCGGGTTGGGCGGATATGAAGACTCCCTATACAACTCACAGGAACCACCATATCTCACCAAGAACGCACCGTTTGACACCATCGATGAGATCCGCCTGGTCGAAGGATGGCAGGACGAAGTGTTCGACAAGTATGGCAAGTACCTGACCGTGTTCAGCGGTGGAAAGCTCAACCCGAACAACTGGGATGAGACGATGCACGCTGCCGCGATTGCGATGGCGGATCCCTCCTGGCTCAACCAGCCCCCAGACAACATCATCACCTCACTGGGATGCTTCTCGGACCCCCTGAACAACCCGATGTTCCAGAGCTACACGAACAAACGAAACTACGTCCAGACGATCAACAACCTCTGTCAGACCCAGATGGAAGTACAGAACTTCCCTCTGGAGATCACCTCTCGCTCGCAGGTCTTCACGATCACGTCGACGGGACTGGTGGGCAACAGCGCGGTCAAGATCACCGCGGTGCTGAGCATGCAGAGGAACGTCGGCCAGATCCTGTACTGGCGCGTCGAGTAATCCCAAGGAGCGACCCAAACCATGCCTACCATCTATGGAATCGACCTGGGCGCGCACAGCGTGAAGCTGTCGATGTTCGAGGGCAGCTTCGGCCGCTACCAGTTCAAGGGGGTTCGCAGCCGGCCTGTGCCGCAGAGCGACGAGTCCTCGACCGATACCGAGCGTCGTCTGAGCGCCCTCGCCGTCCTGCTGGCAGACCTGGAGACCGAGCGCAGCGTCGCGGTGTCCACGTACCCCGCCGAATCGACCAGCATCCGCGTCGTGCGCTTGCCGTTCGGCGACCGCGCCCAGGTCGAGAAGACGCTTCCGTTCGAGGTCGAAGCCCAGGTGCCCTTTGATCTGGATGAGACCTGCCTGGCGAGCCGGGTCCTGTCGGTTGAACCTGGCGAGAGCCGTGTGCTCGCCGCGATCGCCCCGACGAAGGCGGTCGCGGAGCGGGTGAACGCGCTGAAGAGCCTCAACGTCGAGCCGACCGCCCTCGCCCTGGACAGCGACCTCATTGGCAACTACGGCGACTCCGGGGTCCAGGCGGTGATCGACTTCGGCCACAGCCGCACCCTGGCCACCCTGGTGATGGACGGCAAGACGCAGATCTCCCGCGCCATCTCGATGGGCGGACGGGATCTGACCCAGGCGCTCGCCTACAACCGCGGCCTGTCCTTCGAAGAGGCGGAAGAGCTCAAGCACCGCACCGCCATCGCCGAGAACGGGGTCGCCATCCCAGCTCCTGTCCATGACGAGGACGACGAAGAAGAAGCGCCGGACCTCGCAGAGGAAGAGATCGACACCCAGACCGGGGCGAACGCCCCGGTCCTGAGCGACACCGAGGCCCTGCTTCGGGCGCTCCAGCCGCAGCTCAACAACCTGCGCGCGACGCTGATCAGCTTTGAGGACACCGCACAGGTTGAGATCGACGAGGTGCTCATCTGCGGCGGCGGCGCGGACCTTCAGGGGCTTCGAGAGCACTTGACCGAGGAGCTGGGGGTGCCGATCCGTCGGGTGCACATCTCCAATGAGGTGGACGACATCTCGATGGCGTTGGCCCACGCGGTCGGGATGCGTGGCGCGAAGCTGACCCACGGCCGCGAGCTGGACATGCGTCAGGGGGACATCGCCTTCCAGGGAGACCTCGCCGCGCTGGGCACCGTGCTGAAGTATGGCTCCCTGGCTGCGGCCGTCCTGATGGCGGTGGGCGTGGGCTGGTTCGTGATGCGCTACACCCAGCTCAACCAGGAGCTTGCCCAGGTCGAGCAGCAGTTCGCCGAGGCGATCCAGGAGAGCTTCCCAGAGCTTGGGTCGGGCGCCGCGAACATGCCGAAGAAGGCGATGACCGATGCGAAGCAGATCACCAACGACGCGGTGTCCCGGGTCGAGTCGCTGGGCAGCATCCTGTCGAAGGAGCCGCCGACGTTGACGCTGTACCAGAAGATCTCGGAAGGCATGCCGCCGCACACCCAGACCCGCATCGATGTTCGCGAGATGACCATCTCCAAGACCTCGATCACCTTCAAGGCAGAGACCGACGGCTACGAGGAGGCGACCAGCATCGAGAGCGGCCTCCAGAAAGTCCAGGGCTTCACGGGCGCGAAGAAGGGCGACGAGAAGCGGGACCGCGATGGCAACGTTGACTTTTCGGTCTCGATCCCCCTGGGCGAAACCGACACCGAGGAGGGCTGACATGTCCACGCTGAGCACACGCATCACACAGCTCCAGGAGCAGGTCCAGGACATCCTCGCCGGGATGAGCCAGCGGGACCGCACCCTGCTGATGGGCCTGGTCATCGCGGGCTTCATCGGCATCGTCGGGGGGAGCATCTACACGATGAGCAGCCGGCTGGAGACCATCGAGGCCGCGATCCGAGACAACGAGAAGAAGCTTGGGGAGCTGCGGGTCGAGGCGGCCCGATACGCTGCGGCCAAAGAAGAGGCCGAGGCCATCGAGAAAGAACTCCAGACCAACGGCGACGCCGCCCTGTCCGCGTTCCTCGACAAGTCCGCCGAGAAGGTTGGGATCGGCGACAAGCTCGACGCGGTCAAGGAGAAGTCCGCGTCCAACGATGGGGTTCTTGAGGAGAAGGTCTACGCCGTCTCCCTGAGCGAGGTGGGCCAACAAGAGCTCGCCGAGTTTTTGTATGAGATCGAGACCGGTGGCTTCCCGCTGCAGATTCAGTCAACCAAGATCCGGGTTCGAACCCGAAAAGGCGAAAAGTCGCTGCGGGTCGACATGGACATCTCGGCATACCGTCTCATTGAGGGAGGAGAGGGCTGATGCGACGCACGATCCTGATCGGCCTGGGCGCCACGGTCTGGGGGGCCGCGGTCTTCGCGGCCGCCCTTCATGTCCACTTCCCCGAGCAGGCCCTGCTCGATCGCCTCCGATGGGAGGTGCAGAAGAATTCAGACAGCGCCTTGCTGCTCGACGCCAAGGGCGCGTCGCTGTGGCGGATGAGCGGGCTGACCCTCGAAGACGTGACCCTCTATCAGTCTGAGAAGCCCAACCCGCGCGAAGTCCGCCGCGCACAGCAGCGGGGCGAGGAGCTGGAGCTTCCCCCCCCGACGCTGCTGCTGGTCGCCGACAGCGTCTCGGCCCGCGTCGAGCCGTTCTCGGTGTTCGGCGGCGCGCCCGCGATCCGATACGCCGCGGAAGCGTTCGGGGGGGACGTCAACGGTCGGTACATGCAGGGCGATCCCGTGGTCGATGTCCAGGTCGACGCCGATCAGCTGAACCTGGCCCTGATCCCCATCGGCGGAGAGAGCTGGTCGATCGATGCCATGGGGATGATGAACCTCGATGTGGATCTCAACCTCAACCGCGAAAAGGTCAAGCAGACCAAGGGCTCCATCAAGCTGACGATCGACGACTTCACGATCAACAGCATGGAAGCGATGGGCTTTAACCTGGACGAGACCGCTGAATTCACCGAAGCGGTCCTGGAGCTGGTGGCCCGAAACGGCAAGCTTGAGGTTGAAGAGGGCGAGTTCATCTCGAACCTGCTTGAGGTCACCGTCGAAGGGGACATCAACCTGGGCAAGACCCTGCGCCGGACCCGGCTGAACCTGAAGCTTAAGATCAAGCTTGCGGACAAGTTCGACGCGCTGGTGAAGAACCTGCCCCAGGCCAAAGGCGCCCGCGATGACGAGGGCTTCTACCATATGATGGTGACGGGGACTGCAGAGAACCCCCGGTTCCGAGAGGATCGGACCGCGGGCGGCGGGCGCGCCCGCAACACCCGCAGAAACCGGCCCAACCGTGCACGCAATCAGCCCGAAGAGCCGCGGCTGTCGCCGCGAGAGCGCTTTGAAGAGCGCCGTCAGCAGGAAGACGCCAACATGACCGACGAGGAGCGCGCCGCCCGCGAAGAGCGCAACCGCGAGCGGATGGAGCGCCTCCGGGAACGGATGCGGGGCCGCAACGAAGACTCCCCGCAGATCCGTCCGCCGCCGCTCAACGGCGACGGTGAGCCGCTGCCGTTGCCCCGCCGTCCCGGCGACAGGAATTTCGATGATGAGGAGCTTCTCGATGACGAAGAGTTCATCGATGATGAGGAGTTCATCGAGGAAGAGGGCGAGATCCTCGACGACGAGCGGTTCGACGAGTTTGAGGACTGAGCGCAGCCGAGCGAATCAGTCTTCTGCAAACGTCGAGGTTGAATGAACCGAACCGGTGGGCTTGTGTTCACCAAGCTCCTGTTCGAGGTTCCGGAACCGCTTGTCTGCGGGGTGTGTGGTCAGCGCCCGCTCCAGGCGATGCTGGGCGTCTTCGACCTGGCCGAAGTGGATGAGCACTTTGACGAGGAAGAAGAGGGTGTCCGCGTCGTCTGGATCAAACTGAGCGGCGAGCATCAGCAGATCGCGGGCCTCTTCTTCACGGGCGACGGTGTCGAGGGTGGGGTTGTGGAACCGCGCCCAGCCGAGATGTGCCAGGATGGCGATGTGGTCGATCCGCATCCGGTGCGCCTTCGAGAGGATCTGGTCGGCCCGCTCCCACTCGTTGAGGCTGATGAGGCGGACCCCCTCCCGGAGCAGCATGTCCTCATCGATGGTGGTCGAAGCCCCGGAGTCCCGGTTGGACGGTTGATTGTCGCCCTTCCGAAGACGCTTATATGCCCCCTCAACGAGGCTCTTGAGCTTCCCGGCCATCTGCCGGATCTCATCCTCAAGAGAGGGATCCTCTGCGAAGATGGCATATCGCTTCCGCATCCGCCGGGCGGCGGCCCGGACAATTCGGGGCTCCGCATCGGCGGGCACGCCCAGGACCACGGCGGGGCGCTCGCTCTGGAGGCGCTCCAGCTCCTGGCCCAGGCGCTTGCGCAGCTGCTCGGGATCCTGGATGGTGCGCCCGAGGCGAATGGCCGTCCGGCTGGTCGACCGGGAGCGGCTCATCGAGCGCACTCGGGTGGAGGAGGTCGAGCCACGCGGGAACGGGGGCTTCCGGGCGGGCGAGGAGATGGCGCTGAGGGTCCGCGGCGGACGGGGCGCAGGCCGGGTCACCGGCGCCGCAGACGGCGTCGCAGAGAGCGAGTGCGCTTCCCGAGGCAGCGAGGAGGGCTCATAGCGGCTTGCGGTAACGGTGCTCCGCGGCGGACGGTGGGGGGTGCGGCGATGTGACGGCGCAGGCCGAGGCGCCTCGCTCACCGAGTCGGTCCGCGGCGAGCGGGACAGCGGCGGCTGAAGCGCGACCAGCTTCAGCTGTTGAAGCGCATACAGCTCCTGGCTGATCTGGGTGGTGTCCGCCCCGTTCCGTGCGATAAGCTCGCCGAGGGTCATCACCCCATCGGCGGTCTGGACGATCCGGCGCATCTCCCCGGACAGCGGCAGGGTGAGGATCGTCTCCACAGGAACGGTACACAGCAGCGCCTCATACAGGTTGCCTTCCGCGAAGCTGCTGCGGTTGGCGTTGCGGACCGCTTCAAACAGGACCCGCCCCATGCCCAGCCAGTCGCCTTGACCATCGACCGCCGCGCGCTCGAAGTCCAGCTCTCCGCCATACAGCAGCGGCTGCAGGAGCGACCAGTCGCTGGCGTGAGAGGGGCCGCCTGCCTTGAGGGTGAGCCACCCCTCTGTCATTCCAGCGTCGCTGTGGACCCGGAGAACCCCAGAGGCGCGGTTGCGCCAAAGCTTGGCCAGCACGCCGATGTTCTTCTCGCTGGGATCCTGATCGGAGCGGAAGCCCCCACGGATCGGATGATGCGACGTCGAGCCGGGCTCGGTCCGGCGGGTGTTGTTGCGCGGGCTCTGCCGCTCCAGGCGGCGGAGGGTGTCGACAAAATCCAGCACAGAGAACGGCTGTGGGAGGAAGTCCCGGGCGTTCAGCTCCGCCATCGCCTCCTGAACTTCCGGATCGTAGCGCCGACGGATGGAGGACATGATGATGATGTCCACTTCGGCGCCGGCGAGGGTCGCCCGCATCCGACGGAGGACATCGACGCCGTCCTCGTCCCCAAGCTCCATCGCCCCCAGGACAAGGTCCGCTGGCCGCTGCCGGAACAGCCGCAGCGCCGCATCGCCGCCCTCGGCGACCATGACCTGATGCCCCTCTCCAGTGACCACGGAACGGATCACTTCGTTCAGGCGTTGGTTGGCATCCATAATCAGGAGCCGCAACCTTCCTCCCAGCGCGATTCTTCGATGTGGGTGTGACGGATTCTTTATACGGGTTTTCGGACGGATCCGACCGTGCGGTGGGTTAATCCCCGGAGCGTGAATCAGCGCGCCAGAAATGCAGCCTTATCCAAAGTTCTTTATATTCTCCGCGATCAACCCGGGCTTGCCGTATTCGACATCGGCCCGGATTGGACGGTTATTACCTGGGGTCCGGGTCCTTTCAATTTCCTCTCACCGTCGTGGCCGGAGGGCATCCGAGACGGGCTAAGACCGCGCTCCCCTGACACAGAACTCCCCTTCTGCTCTGGATTGGTCGGCTGGATCGGCTATGAGGCCGGCGCCATGATGGAGCGGATGCCCCCGCCCCGCGCTCCCGCGATCACCCCCGATCTATGCTTTTGGCGCGTCGAAGGCGCGCTGTGCTGGAGCCGAAGCCAGCAACAATGGCGGCTCACCGGCGACGACGCGTTTCAAGCCGTCGCCGAAGATGCCATCCACGCCGCGAAGAACCTCCCAGAGCCTGCCCGCCCCAGGCCATGGCGGCCCGACCCCAACGCGGAGCAGCAGAAGGCGTACCAAGACGGCGTTCGAGAGATCCTCGACGAGATCCGACAGGGGAAGGTCTATCAGACCAACCTCGCGTGGGAGCAGACCCGCATCCCCATCAACAACCCGCTGGGAACCTGGCTCGCGCTCCGACGGGCCAACCCGGCATGGCGGGGCGCGTTCCTGCAACGGGGAGACGTCCAGATCCTGTCCAACTCTCCAGAGATGTACCTGGAGGTGCGACCCACTGCGAACGGACTGCGCGCGGTGAGCGCGCCCATCAAAGGCACCGCCCGCGCATCTGACGGCGACGACGCGCGGTGGGAGCTGTGGGAGAGCGAGAAGGAACGCGCAGAGCTGACCATGATCGTCGATCTGGTGCGTAACGACCTCGGCCGCGTCGCCCGAACCGGATCGGTGCGCGCCGCCCCTCGACGGCTGCGACGGTGCGGCGACCTGCTTCATGCAGAACAACCCGTCCAGGCCATCCTTGCCGATAACCTCGATGCCTTCGATGCGGTCTCCGCATCGTTTCCACCGGGGAGCGTCACCGGCGCGCCCAAAGTCTCTGCCATGAACCTCATCCACCGACTCGAACCCGGGCCTCGGGGGATCTACACCGGCGCGATCGGATTCTTCGGCGATGATGGGGCCGCCCATTTCAACGTCGCCATCCGAACCGCCATCGTCAAAGACGGCCTCGCACGCTTCCATGTCGGCGCAGGCATCGTCGCCGACTCCGACCCCGAGCGAGAATGGTACGAGACGATCGCCAAGGGGGCAGCGCTCGCCGGATGGTTGCAAGCCCGATGACGCCCCTCCCCCTCGGTTTGTACGGAATGGCCGATGCGCAGTTCGGTGACCCCATCACGATTGGCGTCGACCTCGCCGATGCGGGCTGCGAGGTCATTCAGCTCCGGGCGAAAGGGTGGGAAGAATCCGCCCTGCTCGACGTCGCCGGTAGGATGAAGGAGGCGCTGCACGCCCGGGGCTGTCGGCTCATCATCAATGACAACCCCATCGTCGCCTCGCGCTGCGGCGCGGATGGGGTGCACCTCGGGCAGGATGACGGCGACATCAACGTGGTGAGGGCGCTGCTCGGCCCCTCCGTCTGGATCGGACGCAGCACCCACACCCTCGAACAGGTCGAGCAGGCACAGACCGAGGCGGACTATATCGGCTTCGGCCCCATCTTCTCGACCCAGACAAAGCGCACCGGCTACGCTGAACGGGGCGTGGAGATGCTAAAAGACGCCATCACCCGATCACAAATTCCCGTCGTGGCCATCGGCGGCATCACCCCTGCGCGCCTCCCGGACATCAAACACGCCGGGGCAAAACACTGGGCGGTGATCTCCGCGATCCTTCGCGCCCCGGATCGGATCGCGGCGACAAGAGCGTTGTTGGGGCGTGAATAAACCGAGCCCCTCAGCCGTCGACGTCCTCCGATTTTGGATGTGGAAGAGGGGTGCAAAGGGATGAAACCTGAAGTATTACTTGAGGGTAGTCTACCCTCGTCAAGACCTCAGGGATCGTGTATGCCTCCGACTGTCGTCCTCCTGTTGACGCTTTTGACCGCTCCTCCTGTCGCGCTCGCCGAGCAACCTCCTGCGCTCGATCCGGAAGAGGGCTCGCTATGGGATCGCATTGAAGAGGTTGAAGGCGAAATCCCTCAAGAAGGCGAAGTCATCGAGGAGACGGAAGAGCTGGCGGCGTCCCGTCAGCAAGAGTCGTCCTTCATCGATCTGGTCGTCCAGGAGATGGCCCCGCCGGTCGCCTTTTACAAGGATCCCGTCACCGCCCTCAGCGTCGATCCGCTTCATCTCGACCGGATCGATCAACGAGAATTCGACATCCCCATCGTCGTCAACGAAGACGTCATCCGATGGATGAAGTACTTCACCGGTCGGGGGCGGAAGTACTACTCCCGCTGGCTGTCTCGCTCGACAAAGTATCGCCCGCTGATGTACGCCAAACTCGAAGCCGCCGGACTGCCCCGCGATCTGGTGTACCTCTCCATGATCGAGAGCGGGTACGCCACCCACGCCTACTCCAGCGCCGCTGCGGTAGGGCTTTGGCAGTTCATCGCGCCCACCGGACGGCAGTATCAACTCCGCATCGACTGGTGGGTCGACGAGCGGCGGGATCCCAACCGGGCCACGGACGCCGCTCTGGGCTTCCTCGGCGACCTGAATGAAAAATTCGGCCACTGGTACCTCGCCTGGGCAGCATATAACGGCGGTCCCGGCCGGGTCAGCCGCTCGATCAAGCGCTACGGCACAGATGACTTCTGGACCCTGGTCGACCGAAACGCCTTCGCCTCAGAGACGGATAACTACGTCCCCAAGATCATCGCTGCCGCGATCATCGGCAAGCACCCTGAACGATATGGCTTCACCGACATCAATTACCAGGATCGCCTGGAGTTTGACGTCGTAACGGTCGGACCGGATATTTCCCTGGAAGTGCTCGCCAGGTGCGCCGGGATCTCGACAGAGTCGCTGCAGGCCCTCAACCCGCAGCTGCGTCGGTGGGCCCTGCCTCCCTCCCCCGCCCGGCAGGTGCTGTATGTTCCCAAATCCAAGGGGGCAAGCTGCCTCGCCGCCCTGGAGCGGGTGCCGAAGCAGGAGCGGTTGACCTACACCCGACACCGCGTCCGCTCAGGCGACACGCTGTCCAAGATCGCAGCACGGTACGGCGTCAGCGCTTCGGCGGTGCAGTCGGTGAACAAGATCTCCAACCCCAACCGCATTTATGTCGGCATGGAGCTGGTGATTCCAGTGAGCGGTGCCGCCGCGCCCACCGCCCTGACCAGCACCGCGGGCAGCCCACCGCCCGCACAGCAGACGCCGCCGGCCCCCAAGCCCCGGCCGGTCACCATGACCCACACCGTCGCACGGGGTGAGGCGCTCTCCAAGATCGCCGAACGGTATGGGGTGAAGACTGCAGACATCATGCGGTGGAACCGCATCTCCAACGCCAACCGCGTTTATGCAGGGCAGAAGCTCAAAATCTACGTCAACCAGTCCCAGTGGCGCACCCACACCGTCGCACGGGGTGAGACCCTCTCCGGGATCGCGCAGCGTTATCATGTGGGCGTGGATGAGATGCGCAGCTGGAACCAGATGAGCGGTTCGACCATCTACGTGGGCCAGAAGCTCAAGATCCGCCGGTAGTTTTCCGCTTTACCGGACAGAAGACGAAATTGGGTTCGTCGGATCAGGCTCCCCCATCCAGCGATGGGCGGAGCGGGAGCCGCTATGCGAAACGCAACCGGCGTCGGCCTCACCGCACGTCTCGTCCATCGGGTGGACGGCACGGCCGTCCGATCCGTGACCCTGGGCGCAGCCCCCATCTTCATCGGCCGCAGCGAGCAAGCCCACTGGACCATCGACAGCCCGGATGTGTCTCGGCTCCATGTCGCCCTCTGGGTCAACCAGCAGGGCGTCTGGATCCAGGATCTCAACAGCGCCAACGGCACCTTTCTCAATGATGAGAGAATCGAACGGATCGAAAACGTCGTCGATCCCGCGATGCTTCGCATCGGCCAGACCGTCCTCAGCCTGGAGCCTGTGCCCGCGGTCGCGTGGCTGTCCTTCCTCAACGACGAACGACAGCTTCCGCTGTCGAAAGGGACGTACCGCCTCGGGACCGGCGAAGACGCGGATATCCACCTCCATGGGGTGCCCGCCGCGACGTTGGAGGTCAACGCATCCGGCGTGGCCAGGATCCGACTCGGCATCGTCGCCTCGACGGTGCCGTTCGATGAGCCGTTCCAAATCGGTGGCCACACGCTCTTTCTGATGAAGGGCTTCGGCAGCGAACACGGCACCCTGTCCGACTCGATGAAGATCGAACAGCATGGCTATCCATACCGTCTCTCCGTTCTGACCAACCAGACGGTACAGCTCTCCAGCCTTGAGGAAGCGGACATCTTCACGATCCGGGCGAGGAATCGGGTCCTGCTGCTCAGCGGGTTGGCCCAGCAACTCTCGACGGATCGGGCGAAACGGATCGAACCGACGTCTCAGGGGTGGATGCAGAACGATGCGATCGGGGCCTACATCTGGGGAGAGCGGTGGGAACACCATCCCCCCAACCGGCTGCATGTGTTGACCCACCGCACTCGCCGATCCATCGAAACAGCCGGCTTGAGAGCAGATATCATCGAGAAGCGGCATGGCGGGCTGCGGCTGTGGATCGCAGAGGTGATCCTCGGGTGAGCGGAGGCGGTTACGCTTGCCGATATGGCAGAGCAGACCGTCCATGGCTTCGTCCTCGCCGGAGGTGCTTCATCGCGTATGGGGCGTGATAAGTCCCGCATTCCGATCGACGGGGTGTGCCTGGCAGAGCGGGTGGGGGCCGCGCTGGTCGCAGGCGGCTGCGCCCCGGTCTCTCTGGTGGTTAAAGATCCCAGCTTTCCTGCAGTGTTCCTGCCGCTGCTGGTCGAGCAGGATCCAGGGCACCACCCTCTGTTTGGCGTGGCCGAAGGCCTGAGCGCAGCGAGCGGACCGTTTGCGCTGTTCGCGCCCTGCGACCTGGTGGGGTTGAACGCGAAGGCGGTGCGAACGTTGCTGGCAAGGGGAGGCCCCTGCCGCGCCAGGGGCCAGCCGCTTTTGTGTGTGCTACCAGTCGCCTGGGCCGCAGACGCGAGGCGATTGGCGCGCTCTGGAGGGTCTGCGCGCGCCCTGGTTCGATCGCTGCCAGCGATCGCGATCCCCGAAGCGGCGCTGCTCAACGCCAACACCCCAGACGAGCTGGCGCACGCATTGGCTACAATCGACCTCCACAGAGAGGTTCCCATGACTCGCATTGTCTTGATCGCCGATGAGCCCAGCTCAACCCTTCGCCGCTGCGGCGACGCCCTGAAACACGCCCTCCCCGATGCACAGGTGAGCTTTGCCCCTGACGATTCGGCGACGATCCGCTCCCTGTTGGGCAGCCCCGTCACCATTCTTTGCGGCGGTGACGCCCTCCAACCTCCTGAGTCCGCGCTTTTGATCCTGGACGGGGTCGAGACCCGGAGCTTCCCTGGATTTGCCCAGATGCTCCGCCAGAGACTCTACCCAACGGTCGGCGCGACCAGCGTTCTGCTCGAAGCCTATGCGGAGGGCGTGGACAGCCGGGCGGTGATCATCCTGCCGGCGAGTGAGGCCGCTTGTGCGATCGCCGGACCGGTGCTCGACGAGATCCTGGGGACGATGCTCCAGATCTTACGGGGAGAGCCTATCGAGGTGCTCCCAGAGCGGGATGCTGAGCTGGATGGGCACGAGGTCATCGATGTCGAAGAAGTCGAGGTGATCCCGCCAGCGGCCAACGAGGAGCCGATGGAGGGGGGGGTTCATGTCGGCGCCATCGGCGGCGGCGCGGCCCGGGAGCCCACGCCAGAGGCGGAGCGGAGCGCCCGGTGGCAGATGGCGCTGGAGGCAATGGGCGTGACCCTGGATCGGGAGCGCTGGGTTTCAATCCCGCCGGGCATCGAGGGGATCGCACCGCTTCGCGAGATCCTTCAGCGGGCTGGCGAGCGCGCAGGGGCGACCCTGTCAGACGGCCGGGTGGTCGGGGTGTATGGGTTCCCGGATCTTCGGCGGCCGGGGAGCAGGGTGTTGATGGTCACCGAGACCCGGGGCGTGCTGGAGGTCGCCGCCCTGCACCGACACCCCCAGAAGACCGTTATCGTCGGCCGCAATACCATGCTCCGGGTTGGGGAGCTGGAGGAAGAGGCCGTAAGGCGGACCGGACAGCCGACGCCCTATGGGGGGCTGTGGTTCGCCGCAGAGTCCGAGGCGGTCTATGTGAAACGAGATGGGCGCGTATATCGATGGGAC
>JBCBLB010000808.1:0-4006 GCA_038520555.1 Myxococcota bacterium
ACGAGCTTCGGCGTAACGCAGCGTCGCGGATGCGAATCATCGACGGGAAGCCTCATCACGGCGACGCCGTGGTCGAGTCCAGAGAGCTGGCAGCGTTGTTGGGCACCGCAGACCTCTCGCAGGTGACCACGCTGAAGCTGCAGTATGTGCCCAGCCTCACCACCCTCGATGCGCTGGAGGGCTGCCCGGAGCTGACGTCGCTGTCGCTCCTGGGCTGCAGCGCGCTCTCCGATGTCTTCGTTTTCCTCGCGCTCCCGAAGCTTGCATACGTCGACATGTCGCGTTGTACGGCGATCAAACCCCGCCCGTCCCCGACGGAGCTGGTGAATGCAGAGGCCGTCCGGGCGTATCGGGCAAAGCTGGCCCGCGCGCTGAAGAAGCGCCCAACGAAGACAGATGCACAGCAGCGCTGGCTGGCCGCAGCCGAAGCAGAGGGGCTGTTGGGCGCCGTCCCGAAGCCCACTCCAGCGTTGACCCACCGCCAGACCATGGCCCGGATCCGTGAGCTGCTCTCCAACCGGGACTCTGTGCTCCAGGGCCTGGAGCTGGCGGCCATCAACGGGGATGAGCGGATCCGCGGGACGCTGTTTCGTGGCTTCCACACCCGACAGATGCGACTGTATTCAGACAGCGAGATCAACAGACGCATCAACGGCCCGGCGGCGTGGGTCGCGCTGAACTTGATGCGGGTCTACGGCATGCTCGACGAGCGCACGGAGCTGCATCACAGCATGGGGTCGGTGCCGGACCTGAACTACCTGACCGGCCTACAGAAGCTGGTCTCCTACCGACACGGATACACCGGCGAGCTCAGCGACCTGTCCCCGCTCACGACGCTGCCGGCCCTGCGCAACCTCTCCCTCACCCATGCGCTCGGAGTCCGAGATCTGCTTCCGCTGGCATCGACGCAGCTCACGTCCCTGTCGATCGCCGGCGCAGAGAACCTGACGGACCTGTCTCCGCTCGCCATGATTCCCACGCTGACGCAGCTAAACCTGAGCAACAACACCGCCATAACCGACCTGTCTCCCCTCTCCAGGCTCACCCGCCTGGAGTCGCTGGATCTGAGGCGGTGCCGATCGGTCAAGGACGTGTCTGCGCTGGTGAACCTGACGAACATGCGCCGCCTGATCCTGGACGATTGCCCGGAGATACGCGATCTGTCTCCGCTGTCTGGGATGACACAGCTCGAGACGCTGCACATCAGCCGCTGTCCACAGATCACCGATCTGGCCCCACTCGATGGCATCCCTGCGCTGAAATACCCACACCTGCATGACTGCATCGGCCTCACCCAGGCGGAGCTGCGTCGCAGCGCGATGGTGCACACCCGCATCCGCAACGGGACCCCGCACCGGGCCGGTGAGCCGCTGCGCGGCGCGCGGCTGCTCCAGGTGCTGCACCCTGGCAACCACCTGGATGGGATGACCTCCCTGACGCTGGCCTACACCGAGGCGTTGACCCAGCTCAACGCCTTCGCGACGTTCTCGACGCTCTCGACGCTGCACATTGACGGCGCGCCGAAGCTGACGGACGCCTATGGGCTCATCCCGCTCACCGGGCTGTCGACCTTGACGCTGTCTTCGTGTACCGCGCTTCGGCCGCGGCCGAAGCGGGTGTCGATGGATACGCAGGACGACGTGACCGCATACCGGAAGACGCTGGCCCGTTCTTTGAAGCGGCGCCCCCGGAAGACGGCCGACCAGCGACGCTGGCTCACCGCTGCCAGGGAAGAAGGGTTGATATAGCCGACCCCCATGACAGCAGATGAAGAATTGGGCGATCGGATCGCAAAACGGTCCGGGGCATGCGTATACGGGTTGAGATTGGAGGAGAGGCATGCCACCCAGACCGACCCGACTGACCCCTCGCTGATCGTGACCGCGATCCCGATCGACGTCGCGTCCCTCTGCAGGCGAAGAGTGATATCGTGAAGGTCTGCCTCCACGATTTGGGATCACCGATGAGCCAACCCTCTGGCCCTCCTGCCAAGCCGGGCGTCAAACCTCAGTTCTATGCGGGCGGCGAGCGACCGGACCTCAGCGAGCTGCTGAGCGAAACGATGAACGAATTTACCGAGAACCTGAGCTCCTACGCCATGGCGGGCCTGGGCCAGATGCTGATCCTGTTTCCCGTCATCCTGATCACGATCTTCGGCCTGTATATCGCCCTGGGCCTGGGTGTGGTCGGCATGATCGTCGGTGGCGCCGGGCTCGCTGCGGTGCTGCCGGAGGATCTCGTCGCCCTCGGCGCGGTGCTGGGACCGTTCATCATGATTTCGGTGATCGGGATCGGCTCTATCGCAGCCATCGGCCTGGTAACCGCCGTCACGGCTCCGCTTCACGCCAGCCTGGTGCGGGCCATCGTCGCCCACCAACGCGGTGAACAGCCGCTGGAGTGGACGAGCGCCTTCTCCACGCTGACCGAAAACGTCTCTGCGGTCATCTTCGGCGCCCTCACCCTGACGGTTCTCTCGATCCTGCTGGCGATGATGTGCTATCTGCCGGCGCTGCTCCCCCTCATCTTCCTCACCTTCGCCCCGTCGCTCATCGCGATCCACGGCCACGGCGCGATGGACGGGCTCCGGCTCGCTGCACAGCATGCCCGGGCGCACCTTGGCTGGCACGCGACGTTCGGCCTGATCGGCTTCGTGATGCTGATGGTCGCCAGCAATATCCCGGTCATCGGCCCCATGTTCGTCGTCGCCTTCCATGTGCGCGCTTATCGACGGGTCTTCGGCGATGGCCCCGAGCCGGTCCTCGCTTGACCCGATGATACGCACCAGCCAGGCTGCGTCTCCCCGTGGATGAGGACCAGGCGCCCACGGAGACCGGTCGTCCATTCTCCTCTGCGGTCAGCTCGACGCTCTGGCTGACGAGATCCTTCATGTTCGAACCCCGCCCACGGCGAATATGCCATCCTGAGCGCGTCCTCTCTCACGGAGATGAGCGCCTATGCTTTCCCTGTATTACTGGCCCGGTCTGCCCGGCCGCGGCGAATATGTGCGGCTGGTCCTCGAAGAAGCCGGCGTCGACTATGTCGATGTCGCGCGCTTGCCGAAGGACCGGGGCGGCAGCCATGAGGCGATCTTCCCCTTCATCCGAGGCGAAGCCCCGGGCCTTCCTCCGCTGGCTCCGCCGATCCTCGTCGACGGAGAGACGGTCCTCGCCCAGACCGCCAGCATCTGCCACTACCTGGCCCAGCGCCACGGCCTGGTCCCGGACGATCCGGCCTCGCAGGCCGCCGCCCTCCAGATGGCGATGACGATCGTGGACCTCGTCGCCGAGACCCATGACACCCACCATCCGATCGCTGTCAGCCAACAGTACGAGGACCAGATGGCGCCGGCGCAGCTTCGGTCTCGGCACTTCGTCTCTGCACGCATGCCGAGGTTTATGAGCTACTTTGAGCGGGTGCTGCGTCACAGCGGCGGGCCATGGCTTCTGGGGGAGACATTCTGTTACCCGGATCTCTCTCTGGCCCACACCATCGATGGTCTGCGCTTCGCCTTCCCCAACGGCTTCGCACATCACCGGGCTCAATTCCCACGGATCCTGGCGCATATGGAGCAGACCTTCGCGCGACCGCGGATCGCTGCATATCGGTCCTCCGACCGTCACCTTCCCTTCAACAATACGGGAATCTTTCGAAATTACCCAGAACTGGATCTGCCGGAGTAGACATCCGAAAATACGCTGCTATCCTAAAGATATGCGAACTTCAATTTTCCTGACGCTGTTGGTCGGATGCATCTCAGAGAATGAGATCAATCGTCTGAATGACCTGAACCGAGAGGGGGGGATCGACTCCGGCCTGTTGGGATCTGGCGACGATGAGGCGGATCTCGATCGTCGGGTGCGGAGCGCTGGGACCGACCTGTGGTTCGGCTTTATGGAGAACCTCGATCTGGTCTTCAACGGCCCCCCCACCTTCGCAGTGGTGCTCCGGTCCCATGAGCCGACCACGGGCGTCGTCCGGGCGCCGGTGACCGGCCTGGAGATCCCCT
>JBCBLB010000033.1:0-27293 GCA_038520555.1 Myxococcota bacterium
CAGGACTCTGAGTTCTTCGAGAACTCGGTGCTCTACTACGGCGGCGGCATGCACGTCACCACCCGCGGTGGTGATGTGGCGGTCGATCTGGTCGACACCCTGTTCTATGACAACGAAGCGTCCTACTATGGCGCAGCCCTGTATCTCTACCAGTACTGGAGCGGCGGCAACGAGTTCCACATCACCTGCACCGACACCGACCCAGAAGATGGGATTCGCAGCGGGTTCATCCGGAACACCAGCACCTATGCCTGGGCAAACTACGGCGCCATCTACGCCTACGCCTATTACTACTACGGCGAGTCCACCTTCGAGTCGGTCGGCTGCGACTTCGGCGTTGAAGAGTCCGACGACGACAACAACCCGTCGGACCTGTACTGGTACGCCCAGTGGCCGGCACAGACCTATAACTACGACGACAACGTGACCTTCATGTGTGAAGGCCAGACCTGCCAGTGATGGTTTCGGTGACCTGAACGACGCCCCGGCCATCGCCGGGGCGTTTTGGTTTTGCGCGGTCGCTCAGGGCGTGGGCTGCGTCCGATACACCGACAGCACGTCGCGGGTGGGCCGCGGCGTCCGCAGATCTTCGATCATCTCTGCGTCTGCGTTTGCGGCCTGTCGGTTGCGGTGCAGATGTCCGCGCAGCTGGGCCATCCGGTCGGGGTTGGTCGCCTTGCCCATCTGGGGGCACCGCAGGGCGAGGAGGGTCGTGTTGTCCGCCAGCGCCCGCCGCAGGTGGTCGAGGCCCCGCTGGCTGGCGCCGTTGTGGGACACATCAAGGACCCGCAGGGTCTGGTTCGTCCGCAGCAGGTCTGCGAGGTGGGCCATCCCGGCGTCGCCGAGGTGGTTTCCGGCTTCGCCGACCGCCTGGGTGGCGCGGGTCCACCCCAGGCTGAGGAAGGTCAAGCCGGGGTGATCCTGGATCGCCTGTGCGAGGACCCTGGTGCCGTCGGGCCCGATGCGGTTGGAGGCGAGGCTGAGCCGCTTGAGGGAGCGGCTCTTGCGCAGCCCACCGGCCAGCAGCCGGACGCCGTCGTCTCCGAGGCGGTTGCAGCTGATGTACAGGGACTCCAGGCGATCGACCTCGGCGAGGTACCGGCCCAGCAAGGCGGCGCTCTTCGGCGTCAGCCCGTTGGTGCCCAGGTACAGGTGCTTCAGCGTCGTGTTGTCCCACAGCGAGGCGATGACTGGCAGCGCGCCTGCGTCGAGCAGGCCGGTGTTGACCAGGTCGAGGGTCTGCACCGACGCGTCGGCTTGGAGCATCCGGGCCAGGATCGGCCCCGCGGCGGGCTGAAGCGGGTTGCGCTTCAACCACAGGCCGTCGATATCACCCGCCTCGACGACCGCCTCACAGATGGGTGTCAGCGCCGCCGCATCGATCTCATTGCCGGCGATATACCAGACATGGACGTGGCTGTCGCCAGAGCGGATGAAGGAGGCGATCTGCTGCGCGCCGCCCGGCCCGATCACATTGTTGCCCAGCAGCAGCCGGTCGACGTGGTGGTTGCCGGACAGCGCGGCCAGCAGCGGGCCGATGCCTTTCGGCCCGACGACCTGCTTGCACAGGTCGAGCCGCCCGTCGGGCGTGATGGTGCCACGGGGGAAGGCCTGATCCATGATGGGCGCGTCGTCGGTCTTCAGGTAGCTGAGCAACGGCGCCAGCTCGATCATCGACGAGGGGATGACCGGCATGGGTCGGGGGCGGGTGATCTCGCTGGACAGGTTCGGCGACGCGATCCGCCGGATCGGAGGAAGCCCCCGCGCCCGCCGCCGTCGGGCCCGGGCCCGCTCGCTCAGTGAGACGATCCGCCGACGGTAGTCGATGTAGACCGCCGGCTTCTCCAGGTCGGGCGACAGCTTCCGGGCGATGCGACGCCCCAGAGCGGTCCGTTGATCGGTCGCGTTCAGCGGCCGTGGGGCTGCCAGGGCGGCGTTTTGATCGCCGTCGTTGATGTGCGCGGCGAACCAGCCCGCGATCGCATCCAACAACGGCTCCGGGTCCTCAAGCAGAGCGGTCGCCACGATCGCGAGACGCACCAGCCCGGCCGGGTCTGTGTCCGCCTGGAGGACCGCATGAACCACCGTCGGATCCCGCTGCCAGACGGCGAGCCAGATTCGGTGCGCGAGGTCGCCAGGTCGGGGATCGGTCAGGTCGAGGACCCCACCATAAGAGACCGGGCGCCGCAGGCTCCGCGCAGCCCACAGCGTCGACGCCAGATCCATCCCGGCCAGACGCGGTGTGATGGCGTCCAGCGAGAGGTCGGGATCCCAGTCATGCAGCGGCGTGGTAGGGCTGACCGGCGGCGCGGCGAAGCGCAGCAGGAAGTCCCGGATGGTCTTCTTCGGCCAGAGGTCGGGGAAGAAGTGGCCGCCGGGGTGAGAGACGATCTCGGGGTCGACGAACAGCCCGGCCAGAGCCAGGGTCCGCGCATGGTCCATCAGGACGTCCTGTTCGCCATAGATGTGGAGCGAAGGCAGATCGATCGAGTCGGGCTGGGTCAACGCCTGGTGGTCGGTTGCCCGAGAGGGGAAGCCTGAAATGCACACGACGAACCGGAGCTTCGTCGCACGGAGTGCGGCGAACAGGCCGGTGACAGCGCCGCCTTGGGAGAACCCGATCACCCCATCGGCCGGCAGGTGCGCGTCGAGGTGGCGCAGCGATGCCTCCCAGCCGTGGTAGGTGTCCAGGCCGTCGGTGGCGTTCCACCAGCAGCGTTGGTGGGAAAAGTCCGGGGTGGTCCCGAAGTCCTCTTCGAGCATGGCCTGCTCTCGGTCGTCGGGGACGTAGGGGTGCGGTGCGTCGACGAAGACGAACTCTGCGATGTCCTCAAGGTGTCGGGTGAGCGTCTTCATCCGCCTGGCCAGCCGGGCGCCGGACTGACGGAACGAGTGCAGGACCAGGATCTTCAGGCGCCTGGTGCGGTGAGGACGAACGGAGCGCACGAAGCGGCTGGTCTCGCCGGCCAGATAGCTGGCCTCATCTTCCGTGGTTTTCCGCCCCAGGAGGTCGTTGCGATGAGGGTAACGGCCGAACCGATCCAGGGTGCGGAGGTGCTTGCGGGCGGATGCGCGCATCCGCTTGTACGGTCGGCGGACGCCGCGCGAGAGCGGGGAGCGCACCAGGGCGTCGAACCGTGCGACGGCCTCTGCGACGATGTCTCGGTCTTCGGCATGGGTCAGGCACAGGTATAGCGCGGCCCGGTGGGCCAGCGGCAGGGCGTCTTCATGGCAGAGGGCGACCCGCGCGGCCTTCCGGGCGCGGGCGTCGGTCTGGAACATCGCCGCGGTGCCCCGAAACAGGTGCCGAGGCAGCTGATCGAGGGCCACGACGAGGGCGACCGCGGACAGCGGGTCTGTCAGACAGTCGTCGAGCGTCCCTGCAGCGGCGCGATCGTAGAGCGCCGCGAAGCGCTCCCGGATCTCATCGTCGAGGGCAGCGTCGCCAGAGAACCAGCGGGTCGTGCGCGGCCGATTGGGATCCGCGGGGTCGAACCAGAAGTCGAGCAGGGGGTCAAAAACGTCGGATAGTGTCTCCATGGCGCACCTCTCCATGGGCCCGGCGCAGACGATCCGGGCAGAAAATGCAGAGACCCCGAGACGGCGAATCCGACTCGGGGTCTCTGGCGGGTTGTGGTGTGTTGTGTCTGTCTACACCATGCCGACCCCGATCGTGGCGCGCGCGTCAGAAGCGCACCAACCTCGCGCACGGAACCGTTCCGCTTCACAGCGATGACGGATGATGATGCTGGTGAGGTTGTGGGCCATATGGGTGAGGTCTTGTAGACGTGGCTCGTTCAACGTAACCAACCGTCTGCGTCTGGCAAAGGATTCAGATCAGCTCGCGCTCGAACCGCTGCACCCCTTCGGGTTTTCCGATGACGATGACCACGTCGTTCGCGCGTAGCGCGATGGTGGCACCCGGGGCGGGGATCAGCTCCCCGTCCTGGCGGCGGATGGCGACGATCAGCACGCCGTATTCAGCATGCACCGACAGCGTACGGAGGGTGTTGCCCACCGAGGGGCTGTCCGCGCGGAGCAGCAGCTCATCGAGGAGCAGATCCTCATGGGCGGCGAAGGTGGCCAGATCGAGGAACTCGCTGGCTTCAGGGCGGACGAGGCCGTTGGCCATCCGCCATCCGCCCATCTGGAAGGGACTGACCACGCTGGTGGCGCCAGCGCGTCGGGCTTTGATGGCTTCTTCCTGGTCACCCGCGCGGGTGGCGATGGGCAGCTCCGGGGCGAGCGCCCGGGCCGAGAGGGTGGCGAAGATCGCCTGTGCACCGCTGGGCACCGCGATGGCCATCCCGGCAGCCCGCTCGATGCCCGCGCGCCTCAGGACCGCGTCATCGGCGCCATTGCCGGTGATCACGACCGCGCCGGTCTCCTCTTCGCAGCGGCGGGCGACCTCCGGGTCGGACTCGATCACACAGATGGACCGCCCGGTCCCCTTGATCTCTTCGAGGACCGCCCGGCCCAGCCGGCCGGCGCCGACAATGATGAAGTGGTTCTGGAGCTTCTGCAACCGTTTGCCTCGTCGTCGTGCGCGGAACTCGTTCAACAGTTCGCCTTCGACCAGCGCGCTCGTCAAGTGACTCAGTGTATATGTATAGACCGACAACCCGCTGACGATGATGATCGAGGTCCACAGCCGACCATAGGAAGACAGCGGATGGACCTCGCCATATCCGATGGAGGTCAGGGTGATCAGGATCATCCAGAGGGCGTCGAGCGGGTGCCACCCTTCGATGAGCACGTAGCCCAACGCGCCCAACGAGAAGACCAGAGACAACAACCCGATGGCGATCCCGACCGGGCGCGCCAGCCAGATGAGGCGCGTATAGGTGGTGCTGGATTGGTTCAACTCACCCACCACTGTGGAAAAAGGCACATGATGTCATCGGCAGAACCGAAGGAATCAACGGCACAGGGCTTGCGGAAGGTATGATACCCCTCTCCCACCTCGGAGACCGCTCATGGCGTTTCAGAACATCCTCGTCCCCACAGATTTTACGGAGCCTTCATATCGGGCGCTCCGGCTCGCCTGTCAGATGGCCAGGCCGATCGGCGCCCATGTCGCCATCCTCCACGTCGGCGTCGACGCCGGCAGCCAGAGCGACATCGCCATGGCCGGCGCCTCGGGCGCGGTCTACGCCAACCTGTCCGCCCGGATCGAGGCCGAGCAGCGCGCCACCCTCGAACGGATCTCGACGCAGGAGATCCCCGAAGGCGTCCCGTCCAGCACCCACCTCCGCTACGGCGATCCCGCCACCTGTGTGTTGGAACGTCTCCAGACGGGCGATCACGACCTCGTCGTGATGGGGACCCACGGCCGCAAAGGCCTCGCCCGGGTGTTGCTGGGAAGCGTCGCGGAGAAGGTCCTCCGCGACAGCCCCGTGCCCGTCTTGCTCACCCGATGAAGCCCCCGGCTCAGGTGCGCTTTGAGCCCTCCGGTAAGGTCGTCCCCGCCCACCATGGAGAGATGCTGTACGCCGCCGCTCGTCGGGCGGGGCTGCCGGTGGGGCGCGCCTGTGGGCTGGAGGGGATCTGTGGGGCGTGTGGGCTGCGGATCCTCCAGGGTCAGGACCACCTCTCGGAAGAGACCGACCGGGAACAAGACGTCAAGCGCGCCAACCGCGTCGATCCAGCGCTTCGACTCTCCTGTGTGGCTCGGGTTCGCGGCGACATGACGGTGACCGCGGACTACTGGTGACTTGCCAGAGGGGGGGGGAGCCGGGTATTTCCACTAGCTCACCGGTCGACAGGAGATGCATTGTCTACGCTGGTCGCCACCCACAACGGACCCTTCCATGCCGACGATGTGTTGGCCTGGGCGTTGATTCGGGTGTTCCATGACGCCGACGCTGACCTGGTGCGCACCCGCGACCCGGCCGTCTACGATCCCGCGGACGTCGTCTTCGATGTCGGCGGAGCGTATGAGCCGGACCGCCAACGCTTCGATCACCATCAGCATGACTACACCGGGCCGCTGTCCTCGGCGGGCATGGTGCTCGCCTGGCTGGAAGATGCCGGCACCGTCAGCCCCGGCCTCGCCGAGACGCTCCGGGAACATCTGGTCGACTACGTCGATGCGGTCGACAACGGCCGCCGCGTGCCGGATGCAGCGGTTCCCTGCTTCGCTCAGATCGTCCATGCCTACAACCAGGGCAGCGAGACCATGGACGAATTCAACGCCGCCTTCCTGCGCGCCGGTGAGGTGGCGAAGGGCCTCGTCGAGGGGCTGGCCGCCGGGTACCGTGAGCGGGTCGAGAGCGCCGCTGTTATCGCCCAGGCCATGGATGACGCTGCGACCGCGGGGAGCAACCTCATCATCCTCGACCGCTATCGAAACTGGAAAGACACCTACTTCGCGCGTGGCGGCGGCGAACACGTCACCGAGTTCGTCCTTCACCCCGGCGTCGAGGGGCGGTGGCGGTCAGTGGCCATCCCGCCGGAGCGTGGAAGCTTCGCCCAGAAGCGCTCTTTTCCCGCAGCGTGGGCCGGGCTGCGGGACGCGGAGCTGGAAGCGGTCACCGGGGTGAAGGGCAGCCTGTTCTGCCACAAGAACCGGTTCATCGCCGTCTTCACCACCCGGGCTGCGACGCTGGCGGCCATGCAGAAGTTCGGACTCATCCGTGGGCCCGTCCCCTCGGAGTAGGCGCCCGCGACATGCAAATCGGGCCCGTGACAAGACCATGCAGGTCTCCGTATGTGGTGGATCGTTTGGGAGAGGGACGCGAACCGGCGCCGCTCCGCGTCTCTTCGTTTTTGGAGGGTGCGCTCGCGCGGGCGCAGCGCGTCGTCGGTGTCCATGATGGGCGCATCGAAGAGGACGGACAGGAACGCGTCTGCGGCGGCGTCTGCGTCGGACGTCGTGCAGACGTCGCGGAGCCGCGGCTCCGCCTCCAGCTGGGTCGCCGTGATGCGCAGGCCGCCCGCCATGCAGCCGCCTGTGGGCTCGCGTAGCTCGTTGAGCAGCGGCAGCGACGCCAGAAACAGCGCGTGGTGGTCGTGTCGGGTCGCAGCGCGATACACCCCCGCCTGCCACCGCTCCAGCGCCTCCAGCCGCGCCGGATCGGTGCGCACGCCAGAGGCGTCGATCGCGACCATGGTGTCGATAAACACTGAGGAGAGGGGGGCGCGCGCCGTGTCCAGGGCGACATCCAGCTCTCGCATCGGCGCGTATGTGGACGGCTCCCAGCGCTCCGGGGCGTAGAACGCCTGCCGCTGTTCGCGCCGCGCCGCGTCCTCTTCCCGCCACTGACGATGCAGTCCCTCAAGCGCGCGCCTGCTCATGGGCGCTCCAGCGCGTATGCAGCTGCCAGCCCGCCACAGACAGCACGACCAATCCGAGCAGGGAGAGGGGGACGCACCCGAACAACAGGGGGGGAACGCGACGATTCATCAATGGGACGCGGCGCTTGGTGAGGAGGACGCGGCGCTTCATGAGCTGATGGTGTACTCCGCAAATGTGGAGAGGAAGCGATCGAGCGAGAGGACGAAGTTCCCTTCTCCCTCCAGGGTGTAACGGCTCTCATCCTCGTCTGCGTGGGGGTTGTAGAGTTGAATCAAGCGCTGACCGCCGGCCTCGAAGGCGCTTCGGACGGCATAGGCGTGCGTGAACCGGGCGCCGGTCTCGATGCTCTGCCGCACCCGCTCCAGATCGCGCCGATAGTCGTTCAGCTCGCCCATGTGTGTGCGGATCGCGCGCACCTCCCAGCTTGGATCGAGGGCGCTCCAGATGCCATCAGAGATGGCATCTCCGGCGATGACTTCCTGCAACAGCTGGTTCAGCCCATCGATGTGTCGCTCGTATTCTTCGAGATGCCGTCGGAGCCCATCCTGATATCTGCGCTTGAGTTTCTCTCGCCGCATCACCTCATTCAGGCTGTAGAGCGCGCCGCGCCGCTCGGTGTCGTCGGTGTGCAGGATGTTCAGCCTGAGTCCCTCGCGGTCGTCGGGGAAGTCTTTGATGAACAGCGCATAGGTGCTCGCTGCCATGGCCGGCGGGAGCAGGGCCTGGTAGCGATCCAGCACATCGTCTGCGTTATGCCGGCTTTCGATGGGGGTCTTGGGGGTCCCGCAGGTGATGACCTGCCCTTCGTGGAGGGCCGTGGAGAGGTCGGATCGCCGCAGGTGGCGGGGTTGACCAGCTGCTCCAGCGCGTCGAGCAAACCGGGATCCTTATCTTCCAGCCGTTTGCGACCGCTCCCTCAAGGCAGAAATTTTGAAAACCCTTCTTGAAGGTGCTCATCTTGGGGATGGCCGATGTGTCCGGGACAGCTCCCGGCAAGGGAGCCGAATGTCTCCTCCTGAATGACCGCACAATCTTCAACGGCTGGTATACTCCTTTCATCCTGCCGCTTTTCTGCGTCCGTTAGCGCAGGGGTGATGGTGTACATTTTCAACCCTGAAAGCGAACAATCGAAGACCGGATGATTCTGACGAGGAGGAGAAGCGCGAAATTGACCGGGAGCCAACCCGCGGACATCGGCAAATTGGGCGACGGCGACGTTGGTGGTTCTGGCGATGTCCACGCCGATCACAACGTGATCGGGCTGGATCATTGGGCACCGAGGTGTTCTCCTGCGCATGCATCCCCCTCTCGGCTCGCGGGCCGGGCGTGTGGTGGATCACCACTCCGGTACCCTTGAGCCGAGGAAGGACGCATCCTGTGTCGTCACACGTCCTACATAGGAATCTCAGTATGTTGGGTTGACTGGTGATCGAAGTGACATTGCGCCTGGCGATCATGACATCACCATCGAAGGCGATCACCGCCACCGGTCTGAAGGCCAATGATGGTTTCATTTTGCATGTTCTATGGGATATATGACCATGATTTGTTATGGGCCTCCACCATATGTTGAGGAGCCGAACCCTCATGTCCCTGGTCGTCTTTGACGTCGCGGTCACCCAAAAGATCCGTACTACCCCCGTCATCGTTGAGTTGAAGATCGAACGTCGGGTCCTGTCCGATGCGCTTCACCTGTTCGCTGACCTGCTGCCCCGGCTTTTCGCTGACCACCCGGTCGAAGGCGTCGACGACCTGCCCGCTGCCTTCGGCGAGCCGACCCTGCTCAAGCTGCGCGAGGGGCGGATGACGGTCCGGGTGCCCATCCTCGATGAAGCCCTGGCCGCAGCCGTGAAGAAGGGGCAGACCTGGGAGAGCCGGGCGCACCCCGTCTCCTGGCCGTCGGTCCTGAGCATCCGCTGGGCGCCAGATGGAAAGACGATCCTCACCGCCCTGGACAACGGCGTCGCCGAGCTGGTCCGGATCACGAAGAAGGGCATCGGCGCTGTGGGGGCGTACCTCAACCACCCCGGCCTCGTGGCGGCGGACCACGGGGGCACGCAGTTGATGACGGCAGGCCGAGACCGGGTGCGGCTGTGGGACGCCAAGGGCAAGGCGATCCAGGAGATCCTGACCACTCCTGCCCCGATCACTGCGGCGCGATTGTTCGAGGGGGGCGTCGTGGTCGGACTTCAGAGCGGCGCGGTGATGCGATGGACCAGCGGCCAGTGGTCCGCCCTGACGGCCGCCGGCGGTGATCCGGTGGTCGCCCTCGACGTCAGAGGGGACGCCATCGCTGCCGCGACCGCCGACCGGATCCAGGTCTGGGCGACCGCGGGCGCTGCCCCGACGACGCACACCGCGGACGCGGCCCTGACCGCGGTGGCCCTGTTCCCAGATGGGCGGGTGGCGGCTGGCGACGCGGTGGGGGACGCCTGGATCTGGTCGGGTGCGGGGAGCCCGACGCATCACCCGGCCCCCGATCGCGGCGCCCTGAACGCCTACCAAAGCGCGCTCACCGCAGACGCGCGCGCATGGTACACCTGGGACGAGGATGGGGTCTGGCTCGTCTCATTAAACGGCGAGACCACTCGCCTCTGCGAGGCGGGCAACGTCCGGCTCGCCCAAGACAGCCCGTCTGGGCGATACCGGTTGGTCTCTGGCAGGATGCCCGACCGCCTGTATCTGTACCGGGCCGATGGGACGCTGATCCGGACGCTTCACACGGTCCCGATGGGCCAGCGGTATAACAGGTACATCGGCCGATTCTCACCATCAGAGAAGTGGTTCGCGGTGCATCGGAGCACCCATGACAACAAAAACGGCGCCATCATCGTCCTCGAGGTGGAGGGCGGCGGAGCCATCGCGCTGCCCAACCAGAGAGGCCAGAATGGTAGCTGGATCAACGGCTTCGAGTGGCTGGATGATGACACGCTCATGGCCGACTACTCCAACGAACCGAACAAGCGGTGGGCGGTCTCCACAGGCACGCCATCTCCGTACCTCAGCGACACCTCCGGCGGAGTGATCGTCTCCTTTAAAGGCGGCGTCATCACCGCTGTCAACCAGGTACTGAGCGTCTATGACAGCGACGGCGCGCTGGTCCGTAGCCAATCGATCGCATCGCTGTTCGAGTCCTGCTACCAGACGACCCTCATCGCCAGCGAGGACGGCCGGCGCGTCGTCCTCATGAACCACCAGGTCGGCGCAGTGCTCATCGAAGACGACGCAGCCCCATGGTGGATCGAAGCGGCCGACCCCAAGCACCGCAGGTACGCCATCGGCACCAGGGACGTCAAGATGTCGCCCTCCGGGCGATGGCTGGTCGTCCGCCAAAGCATCCACCACACCGCCATCATCGATCTGGACCAGCGCACGGTCCGGTCGGTGCAGGACGACATGGGCTACGGCCCCTTCGACTTCGACGCCGCCCAGGAGCACCTCATCAGCATCCGTCTTGGGGGCGTCTACCGCGTCCCTCTCGACGGCGGCGCGGACGAGAAGATCCAGGACCTGCCGACGCAGCCGCGACGGTACCCGGTGAAGGCGCTCCAGTCGTTGGAGGATGGGGGGCTGGCGGTCTCCGACCGCTACCGCAGCCGCATCGTGTCCGACGCCCACACGAAGGACGCCCGCTGTTCAGGCTGGATCGCGGTCTCTCCGAACGGGAAGCGATGCGTAATGGTTGTCGACCGAGGCCTGTCCGTCCATGAGATGGAGCGGCTTCATATATAAGTGTAAAACATAATTAAACTCAAGTTTTTGCGTTGAAGACGATAGTCAGATGACGCCGGGCGTGATGTGAAAAAGGGGGGCGTGGCTTTGTTCGATCTCATGCGGCTTTCCGGTGCTCTTGAGGTTGCTCGAAGATATTGGTTTGCATCCAGTGTTGTTCGTTGAGATCGGCGTGATGAAGCGCTGCCAGTGTCGCCGTGATGAGGAAGCGATTACACGCCATCTATGTCGTCTTCAAGTCCAACACCACCTTCGATACCACCAGGTGCGTTCCGGCGCAAATTTCTGCAGGAATTGCTTGACGGCCAAGAGAGGTTTTACCCTCACTTGAGTGGTGTCGGCAAAGAGGGGGTGCGTCGATACGGGATGCGATGTGTGGTCTCCCTGTTTCAGGCGCCCGCAGAGGCAGAGCTGTTTCCCTGAAGCTGCTTTTCTCGTTAACGCTCAGGATCTCGGCCTGCTTCGCCTCCGGGTCCTGAAACCCTGACATACCGCGAAGTTGATGGCGCACCTTATCCCCATCAGGGCGTCCAGGTGCCATCGCCTTCACAGCGGAACGTCTCACGGTCGCCGAGCGTGGTGTATCTGCCGCAAGGCGAATTCAGATCGCCACCAGCGTTGTCGTCACCACCCGCCGTGGTCCCCCAGTCGGTGTCTTCGCTGATGAGATCGACCGCTGAGGTAGTGATGATCGCTGAGTGTGTGGTCAAGGCGCTGTTGAGGATGCTGCTGTCGATAAGTTCGAGGGTTGCTTCCACAACCCGACCGCCCACTGCGATGGCGATGTCGTTGCCGTCAAAGGTGACGTCAGAGACGCTCACGTCATAACTGTCCGACCAACCTCCGAGATAGAGGCCCGCCCCATCGTTTTCGATCAGATTCGAGTCGCTGATGGTCAAGGTCGCGTTGCCCCAGGTCCCAACGCTGATCCCCGTGGTGTTGCCCTCAAACAGAGAGTCGGAGATCGCGATCTCATCACCCTCTGCCCAGGAACCGATCGCCAGACCGCCGCCCTCATACCTCGCGTCGTTATCAACGAATTCACATCCCTCTATGGTCAGGATGAACGGATCCCAGTCCGCCCACTGAACACCACCGCCTTCATAATCCGCGTAGTTGTTATCGAATCGAGAATAGTAGAGGTTCAGATCACCCCGGGCAGAGATGCCCCCGCCCTCATAATCAGCGGTATTGTCCAAGAACACCGAGCAGTAGACGCTCAGCGTGTCCGTCGACGTGATCGCGCCGCCATCATAGCTGTGGTAGCCGTTCTGGAATGTCAGATTGTAAAGCTCGGTCTCGGCGCTGACCACCAGCAACCGTTGGGTCCCCCCACCATCGAGGATGGTGTCCGTCGCATCACCCGAGGCCGCGGCGAGGGTCGTCGGCGCCGAGATAGAGAGAGACTCGGTATGTGTGCCAGGGCACAGATAGACCACCTCCCCTCCCGCCGCCGATATCGCTGAAGCGATCGTCGAGAACGTGTCCTCATCATCAAGGAATGCGGCGACACCGCTCACACAAAGGTCGTCAGCCTTCGGGTGCGCTTCGATGGTGTACCCCGCGTCACAGCTCGGGCCGGTGAAGGGTTCCTCTTCCCACTCGGAGGCTCCAGTGTCATCCATTCCGGTATCCATGTCAGGATCGGCGTTGGAATCCCAACACTTTGCCAATAGAGCAACAAGAATTGTCAGAACAGCCCTGATAGGCATACCACCCTCCAGACGAAAAAACAGGCAGAAGTCAGCATATAGTCGAGTAAAGCCACTGTCTATAAAATAAATATTTCGTAGATAATCAACTCCACATATACGTAATCGCCGCACATATTGCATCAGCGCTTCGCGGACGGATCACCGATACGATGAATCAGGGACGAGAACCGCTGCCTCCCCATCTGGCGATGCGATCAGGAGATCTGGGCGCGTCCGGCGGAGCGTTCCCGAATGGCGTCCCGAAGCGCGGCGGTTTGTTCGGTGGGGATGGACACCTGGAGCACGATGTCATCGCCGTACCGGGTGTGCTGAATGGTTCCGCCGAGCTGCTGGATGACGCCCTGCAGGGGGCCGAGCCGCTTGTAGTCACAGGAGATGGTCAGCGTCTCCTGGGTGACCTCTTCGATGTGCTCTGCCGCGTCGATGGCAGCCGCCGCTGCGGCGCCATAGGCGCGGATGAGGCCACCTTTGCCGAGCTTCGTGCCGCCGTAGTAGCGCGTCACCACGATGGCCACGTCGACCAGGCCTGCTCCGTTGATGTGTTGAAGGATCGGGGCGCCGGCGGTGCCCCGGACTTCTCCATCGTCGCCGGCGCGCGCCGCGTCCGTGAGCTGCCAGGCGAAGGCGTTGTGCGTCGCGTTGGGGTGCTCCGCCTGAATCTCTGCGACGAACGCTTCCGATTCGGCGAGGGTTCGGACGCGGCGCGCGACCGCCAGGAAGCGAGAGCCCTTGATCCGGGGCAGGGTGATGCGGACGTCGCCGTCTGCGATGGTGGTGCGGGTCGGCATCAGCGAGGGTCACCATATCACCCCGCTGAGGCCGGGCGCCGGCTCACTGGCAGACGCGATCGACGCAGCTCTCGAAGGGGAGGAGGCAGTCGCTGTCTTCGCTGCAGACCGTCTCCTCGCACTCGCCGCCGGGGAGCCCTTCAGCGGTGATGCAGGCGAAGGCATCCAGCTCGGTCTCTGCAGAGATGGCGCATTCGGTGGCGGCGCGCTGCTGCCGGCAGACCACGTCTCCCGGATCGCAGGCCTGCCAGTGGTTGTCCCCGCAGGTGTCGTCCTCTGCCGGGTCACAGACGCGCAGCAGCTGCATCATGCCGTGATCTTCATGGTGCAGCTTGTGGCAGTGTGTCACATAAGGGCCCGTGAACTTCCGATACTGCGTCACCAGATCGATCCGGCGGCTCAGGTTGACAAGGTACGTGTCGCGCCAGTGGGCGAACGGGATCGGATCGAAGGGGTTGTCGTTGGGACAGGTGATGAAGGGGTTGATGTGGATGTGGAACGGGTGGCCATCGAAGGAAGCGCCCACCCGCCAGTGCTCCACCGCGCCCAGCGGCAGGTCCCGATCGTAGGGGTACCGGCTGCGATCGACGTACTCGAAGTTCTTACAGTTGACGTTGTAGTTCTCGCAGTGGCAGGGGATCGTCGGGTCCTCTGCGGTGAAGATGCCGACCTGGAGGACGGCGGCCTGATCGATATCGGAAGGATCAGTGACCGCGGCCGCTTCGGCGCACATCGCCTCTGCGGAGGCCCCATCGAGGCTCATCTCGGGCGCGGTCGCCGCGATCGCGTCGAGGTCCGGCATCGTCGTGCGGGTCGGCTCGCCGCGGTCGGCGGTCACGTTGACCGTCGCCACAAGCTTCGCCCCCTCCGTGTTGCGGAGCAGGTTGAGGATCGCGTCTTCGCTGGGGGCTTCCAGCGCGCCGATGGGAAACTCGGTGTCTTCCTGCAAGAAGCGCGCGGCCACAAGACACCAGGTGTCGCCGTCTTCAAACACACCCTCTCCGCCGACGAAGGCTTCGATGCGGTATCCCGGGGACATGAACAGATAATCGTCGGTATAGGACTGCGGCATCGTGATGCCATCGCGGGCGATCTGGGTCAGCGACAGCAGGTCTTCGTCGTCGCTGCCCCAGCTCTCACAGTGCGGATCTTCGCCGCGGGCGAGGCCGAAGAAGACCTCATCGAGGAACCCTGCGTGCAGGATCCGCCAACGCTCGACCTGCCCCGGCGCCACGATCAAGCGCGGCTGGTAGGTGCCGTTGAGCATGTCCAGCTGCTTCGCGCTCGTCGCCGCGAGGGTGTAGAAGTTGTTGAAGGTGATGGTCTCTTCGGTGCAGGCTTCACCTTCCGCGAGCGGATCGAAGGCCTCTTCACCGATCGGTGGGGTTGTGAAGATCATGACCCGCTCGGGAATCTCCTCCATTCCTGCGACCGCATCCAGCTCGCCCCGGGTGATCCAGGCGCCAGCAGCCCCAGAGGAGACCTGAATGCCGGTTGTGCCGTGAATATGCGGGTGGTACCAGTGGAGCCCGTCGTAGTGGGTGCCGTCTTCGTCGATGTCCCAACGATGCTGCAGCCCATCACCAGGCTGCGCTTTTGCCAGCACGTCGTCTGCCAGGTAGCAGGTGTCATCCGACGCATCGTCGGTATGCGGACCGCACTCCCGACAGGCAAGCACGCCGCCGCTGGGCGTCACGCCTGGCGTACACGCCTCTCCCCCAACGCTGTAGTCCGGCCGAACGTGGGCGCCGTGGGCGTGAAGATTGGTGAGGTTGAAGTCGTACATGTGCTTACAGACTTCACCGTCGCTGTTCTCACAGACGCAGTCCACTTCCCCATCGCCATCATCATCGCCGCCATGATCGTGACCGTCCGGTACGCACTCGTCACCGGCGCTGTCGGTGCAGGCGCAGGTGTCATCCCCATCGAGATCCCGGTAATCCATCGTGGTCAACCCGTTGATCAGGTCGACCCGCACCGATCGCGCGGTGCTCGAGCTGGGCGTATCAATCGTCGGTCCAGGGTAACTGCCATTGTACGTCCGAAGACAGTGCCGCTGTCCCGCCAGCGTCACCTCCGTCGCCGCCAATGTAAGCGTATAGACACCATCTGCATCCGGTTCGATCACGGGAGGGTTGGAGAAGGTCTCTGAGACACAGTCCCCATTGGACAGCTCATAACAATCCGGATCCGTGTCTGTATCCGTGTCGGTGTCCGTGTCGGTGTCCGTGTCTGTATCCGTGTCGGTGTCCGAGTCGGTGTCTGTGTCTGTGTCTGTGTCTGTGTCGGTGTCTGTGTCGGCTTCTTCTGTATTGGTCGCCGAGTCTTCATCTGCACCGCATGCAGCCAACAGCAGGAAGAGGATCATGCTTCGCATGGGAACGTCCTTCAGTCTGGGAATTGTCGTTAGTACAAGATGTCGAGCAGATCGAGTTCGCATCCTTCTCCGCGGAAGGTGCGTTTGCACTCGTAGTAGACTGCGGTCTTTTCATCGCAGGTGTCAGCGGTGAGTTCACGGATGCATTGTGAGGCTTGCTGTTCTCGGTACTCGCAGTCCGCGTCTTGTGCCAGATCTTCAAGAGAGGCGGCCAGGGAGTCCTCACACAACGGGTTTCGTCCCAACCCTCCACCGCAGTCTGCTGCATAGTCGCAGCCGGCAACCGGTAGCTCCGAGGAGAAGGTCTCATAATCCGTGGTACAACCGACCAACAGCAGAGACAGTCCGAACAGGTTTCGCATGGTCTCCTCTCAGAAGAAGCGGTAGCCAGCAGAGATGCCGACGGTTGGAAGGTGGACCCACTCTTCGAAGACGAAGTTGAGGTAGTCCGCAGCCGCATCATTGACGAGTTCGAGCGCCTCTTCTTCGGCGGGCGTGTTGGGGTCCCGGGTTGCAGAGACGGCCGTGTTGGCGTGGATCGTGTAGGCGAATCCCACGGAGCTGCGGATGACCAGGCGCTCCTTGATGAGCCACTGGTAGCCGATTTCACCGGAGATCATGTGTGACTGAAGGTCGACCTCGAGGTCGCCGGTGGCCTGCTCTGCGGCTTCGAGCACATCCGAGGGGATGGCGGCGTCGGCGAACAGCAGGACGTCGGTGGTGTCTCCTGCGAACCCGATATACTGGTATCCGAGGGATACCGACAGGCCGCTGTTCTCCCAGGGGATGAAGCCGACCTGTCCATGGAGAACGAGCGCATTCTGCAGAACGACATCGATCAGCTCTGCGGTCGTGTCGCTGTATACATCGAAGGTGGTGAGGCCGGTGTTGACGGCCGAAACGTAGGGATCAGGGAAGATCCCGGCGGTGGCCTCCAGACGAAACCGGGAGGGCGACTCCCACGCGCCGCTGGCGCCGACCAGGATCGGGAAGTCTGTCACCGGCGCAAGGTCGACATGACCCGGCGGACCGGCCAATGCGGTTGCCAGAAGAAGAAGAATCATAGCCTGATGGGACAGTGGGTGCGTATCAGAGTTAGCACTACGTCCCAGAGCCGTCTGTGTGTGGAAGTGAACACCAGATGGACACAAACAGACATGTCAGGGAATATGGGCGGATGAAGACTCCTATCATCGACGGAATCGAGCTGAGCGACCTAAGAGCGTTGGTGGCGATCGCCGATCAGGGGACCCTGCTGGGTGCAGCGAACGCTGCGTCGACCTCTCGGGGCACGATCCGTCGGCGACTGGCGCGGTTGGAAGACACCATCGGGGTCTCTCTGTATGAGCAGGGGGCGGACGGCATCTTCCTGACCACTGCGGGTAGCGTTCTCGTAGAGCACACACGCCGGTTGGTAGAGATCCTTCGCGGCGCCCTTGAAGACGTCTTCGCGGCTGCAGAGACGCCTGTCCGCACCATCCGCACCCTGGGGCCCAACGGGCTGCCGCCAGAGGTGCTGGCCCAGGGACTGACCGCGTTATCGCATCAAAGCCCTGATTTGATGATGGACATCAGCTTCTCCCCCGATCCGTTGAAGGAAGATCTGTCCCAGTATGAGCTGATCATCCACTTCGGGCCGCCGCCGACGCGCGGCTTTCTGGTCACCCGCGAGCTGATGTCCATCCCCGAGATCCTGGTCGCCAGTCCGTCTTACCTCAATCTGCATGGAAAGCCCGATGAACTGGAGGCGCTCGCCGATCATCGGTTGTTGAGTTGGTCTCCCCCTGGAGAACCCGCTGATCGGTGGATCTTATCCAACGGCCAGTCGTTATCGGTTTCCCCAACGATTGTCAGCAGCGACATCCACCTGATCCGTGAGCTTGCCATCAACGGACAGGGCATCGCCCGTGTGCTGGAAGCCAACCTGCCCATCCCTGGAAACAATGAGTTGGTCCGTCTGCTGCCACAGCACTTCCAACGCAACGTCTCGCTTCGTCTTCTCATCGCAGACGGTTTACAGCGAACGCCTCGAATGCGACAAGCCGTTCGCGTTCTGGATATGATCGGCATCGACATCGGGCTCGCCCAGAACCGGTGAATACGCGCCGAGCGCGATGGGCACGCTCACGGACTGTGCGTCTTTTGGCGATGCCTTCATCCAGCACTGTTCGAGGATGGATCGGAGCAACGCCTTGGAGAGCAACACGTCGCTGCGCTCTCGCCAGGCGACGTGGCCGTCTGGGCGCACCAGCAGCGCGCCGTCGCGTTCGATCTCGCACTGACGGTGCGCCCACTCCCGACAGGCCGGTGCTGGCGTCAGCCGATGCAGCTCCAGTCGATGTGCAACGCAGAACGCTTCGAGCGCCGCGGGGTCGCCCGGAACCATTTCTCCCAGGATGAGGCTGGACCATCCCGGGCGCAGCAGCGCATGCGAAGAGCGTTGGCGCAGGTTTCCATCCAGCCAGAAGTGCGGGAAGCGGGCCCCCGGGCGGGTTGTGGGAACATAGGTGGAGACCGGGTCATCGTTTGCTGGGGGAGGGGAGCCGTCGTCGAACAGCGCGCCTTCTGCGTAGGCATAGCCAAGCTCCAGGCCGATTCGATCGAAGTGTGGGCGCTGATCGGCGATGGCTTGCTTCACCTGACGGCGCACCGCGGGGTCGGTGTGGAAGCGGTTGAGCACGCTCGCGCCGTATTGTATGGCCCAACGGCGGAGCCAGTTCTGGCTGCCCCTGGGCAGCTGCGACAGGGGACCGGACTCGAGGCTGTCGAGCGCCGCCTCGGCGCGCTCCGGATCCAGCCCGAAGGCGCGCACGACATCCATGAGGCGCTCAAAGTTGACGCGGCTCTCATCACAGTTGCGCTGGACCACCGGGCGGCGCTCCTGCTCATAGGTGTCCAGCAGCGCGTCCGCGGCGTCTCCACGCAACACCGCCGCGATCTTCCAGCACAGGTTGTGGGCGTCGGCGATGCCGGAGTTCATGCCCAATCCACCTGTCGGCGGGAAGCGGTGGGCGGCGTCCCCGATCAAAAACGCGCGCCCGCTCCGAAACCCATCCGCGACCTGGGCGGTCATGCGCCAGCGGCTCCGAGAGCGCACGGTCAAGGGGATGTCTTTCCGCCCCATCAGCGTATGTCCCAGGTGAATCAGGAATTCATCGGTGCAGTCTTCTTCTCGGCGTCCTGGCATCAGCGCCACGTTGAGCACCCAGCGGGCGTCGACCCGGTGGGCGATGAAGGCGGCGCCCATGGCTTCTGGGTTGAAGCTGAAGTAGAGCTTGCCCCGGGTCTTCACCACCTCGCTTAAGTCCACCTCGAAGTAGGCGTTGACGAAGTCCCGTAGGCTCTCCGGGCCCTGCATCTGTATCCCCAGGGCGTTGCGGCTGCGGCTGCCCGCGCCATCGGCGCACAGGACAAAGTCGCTGTGCACCACGAGCGACTCGCCGGTGATCCGGTTGGTCACCTGGCTGCGCACGTGGTCATCGTGCTGGGTAAAGGACTCCCACTGATGAGACCACAGCAGCTGTACCCGCTCTGCTGCCAGGACATGACGCAGCAGAACCTTCTCCAGCTCGACCTGGGACAGGTTGAGGAACGGCCATTGAGAGGTCAGCGCCTCACGATACACCTTCGCGCTGGGACTCTCGCTGAGATCGATGACGCCATACTCTACGCCCAGGGTGTCGCAGAACACCACCCGACACGCGTCCTCATAAGAGGACGCCTCCGCTGCCATCTCGGCTTCGGACACGCCGAGGCTTTGGAGGATCTCCATGGAGCGTCCCGACAACTCATGGGCCTTGGGGTGATCTTTGAGTCCGGCCTGTCGTTCGATGACGACACAGTCAACGCCGAGCTGATTGAGGCAAAGCGCAGCGACCATCCCGGTCGGCCCAGCGCCAATGATCAGGACCTTGCGCTCAAATGAGTGGTGAATCATGTGCCCTCCGCGTTCAGATGGACGGTCAGCGTATCTGAGCGGATACCGGTATCCGCTGTCTGAATCCGGAGTACAGTTGTCCAGATTCGGACACCTGGGGGACCCATGACACTGGACGGGCTGCGTGCGTTGTTGGAGGTGATGGATGCCGGCTCGATCAACCGCGCGGCGACCCGGTTGGGCGTGCCCCGTACGACCCTGACCCGTCGCCTGGATGCGTTGGAGACTTGGTTCGGAACCACTCTGCTCACGGTCTCTCGCGATGGGGCGCAGCCCACTGCCGCGGGCCTGCGCCTCGCACGGGGCGCAGAGGTGCTGCTGCGTCAGGCCACCGCCTTGGACACGTCGGTTCGGTTGGGGCTCGAGACCCCAACCCGCCCCATCCAACTCGCTGTCCCCCCAGGCCTCCATCCGACGCAGATGGCCATGGCCATTGAACACTTCCGACAGCGGGTTCCAGGCGTACAGCTCAATATCCGCACACAGGCCGATCCCTTCATCCACGACGCAGATGGGTACCCAGACGTCATCTTAAGCTTCGGGCGGCCCAGGCTGGGAGAATACAGGATCTTTCAACTGATTCGCATGCGATTCGCGCTGCGGGCGTCGTCCGCTTATCTGACGCGCCACGGTACGCCGACATCCATCGAGGACCTCCAATCTCATATGCTGTGGGTGTGGGAGGGCGCCCTGGTCTCCTCCAAAGCCGGTCATGGGGTTCTCTTACAGGACAAGACGCTGCTCCCCATCTCCCCAGCGGTTGTGGTCAATGACCTGCATCAGGTTCACATCGCCCTTCAGCGTGGCCTGTGTCTGGCGATCGTGCCCAGTGCGCCCTTTGACGCCATCGAGCCCGATGAGATCGAGGTGATGGAGGGAACGCTGGGCGGGGATATCGGGCTGTGGGTCGCCGTGCCAGAACGAAACGTCGACCTGCCCTGGACGCGGCGGATGCTCGCGGAGCTGCGCGACTTGATACGTTTTATCGGGGCAATGGACGCGAAATTGGATGATGAACGGTGAAGACGGCCCTTGTCCAATCGTGGACAATGGTTGCCCACCGGAAACAGGAGATGGTCACGTTATCGGATTTCGTTGATCAGGAGGTCCTGGATGACGACATCTCAACAAGATCGCACATGGCGTCTGGGGCGCGGTCTCGTCCTGCTTGCCGCACTGATTTATGGGGTCCTGCCCGGGATCATTGATTTCTTCACCCCCCAGCATCTCGGCGATCCCAACTGGGTGGGACACCAACGCTTTCATCTCATCTGGCAGATCTTCCTCATCCTTTATCTGGGCGTTGCTTCGCTCTGGTATGCCTGGAGAGCGGACTCTCCGAAACGGTTCGACCTCATCCAGCGCTCCGCCAGCTATGGCCTGATCGTGCTGATCGCCTTCTTCACCTCTGGGGCGCTCGCGATCCCGATGGGCGCTGCCTTCGGTGAGCCGGATGAGGTCCTGCTGGGAGTCCCCTTCCCGGTTATCCACTTCTCGATCGCGAGCCTGGTTCTGCTCGCGGGGTATCTGTTGTGTCGGCGCGCAAACCTGGGCGCAGACACATGAAGATACATACCGTTCTCGTTGGTCTGGGACGGGCTGCATTCTTGGCTGCCGCCGCCAGGGTCGCCCTCGGCCTGCGCATGGAATCCCGCCGGCCCCGCGTTCATCCTCAGGCTCTGGCGTTGCCGGACCGCTGAGGGCCCCTGGTGCTCCGCGCGGTCAATGAAAATGAACAGGAAGTCAGCGGTGTGCTTCTCAACGGGACGCCGCTGAATGCGTACGCCACACACGGCTTCGAGGGGCTTCGGACGCTGCGCGACAGCGGCAGGGTCGCGCGCAAAGGCCCCCAGACTGCAGTATGCAGTCTGGGGGCCTTTCTGTGTGGTGTCTGCGCTCAGAGGTAGTCGCTGATCGTGAGGTTGCAGGCATCACCGGTGTAGACGGACGCGCAGGTGCTCTCGACGGTGTCGGAGTCGTCGCAGTCGCCTTCGTCGATGAGGTCCAGGCATTCTTGCGCCTGCGCGGGGTCATAGGTGCAGGTGTCGTCGCCAGAGAGCGCCGTGACCGTCGCCGCCATGGCCTCTTCACAGGTCGCCTCCACGGGATCGCCGTCTTCTTCGGCGTCATCCGAGGTGCAGGTCTCTGCATAGGCACAGAAGTCTGCAGGGAACGAGTCTTCAAAATCCTCCTCAGGAAGACCGCACGCCATAACGAGGGAAAACAGCGGAAGGAGAAGCTTCAGGTTTTTCACAGTGACTCCAGTACACAGGGTGGTTTGGGTGACGAGAATGAGTATCCTCACTCCCTCAGGAGTCGGTATGTACAATAACGACCACCCCATGTCCGCTCGCATCCATTGACAGTCATACGTCGTCATTGGCTGCATTTAACCATTCGATAAAGGTATATTACATATATACCGTAATAATGGCAAACTCCGGTTCGAAGAAACATGATCATCGGTCGATGCCCAGGAGCAGCCAGAAGCATGAGATGGGCTGGTTGTTACGGACAACGTGTTGGTTCAGGTTGATGCGGAGGTATCGGATCGGGCGTTGAGTTCGTCTTCAAGCGTATCGATCAATTTGAAGAGTTGGGGGCGTGATGCAGGCGCGATCGCGCGCGCTTGTGTCAGCGCCTGGCGCGCCGCGTCGTCTTCGCCGCGGTCGGCGTGCAGCCGCGCACGATACAGCGTCGCCTGAGACAGCGACGCGGCCGTGCCGTTGTGTGTCTGCATCAGCGCCATCCCTTCCGTGAGTTGGGCGTCTGCGGCGTCAAGGTCACCGCGCAGGCGCGCCAGCTCACCCAGCCGGGTCAGCATCATCCCCGTCAGCCGCGGGTTGTGCTGACGTCGCGCGAACGCCAACATTTGCGAGATGTATTCCACAGCCTTGTCGTACTGTTCCTGCTCGATGTGGACTTGCGCGATGCCTTGCAAGGGGCGGAGATGGCTCGCGGTCAGCGCGCTCGGTGCGACCCCGTCCAGGGCGCGTTGGTAGAACGTCAGGGCCTCGTCGAGCGCCCCGCTGCGCCGGTGGACCTCACCGCCGAGGTAGAGCAGCCGCACCCGCTCCTTGCTCAGGCCGGTCGCCTCGATCAATGCCAGTCCCGCCTGTACATGGGTCATGGCCTCATCGAGTCGGGATTCCAGGATCAGCAGCCACGCGGCGCTGAATCGGATCGAGATCTCGCGGTCGACACTGCCCAGCATACGCACCAACACCAACGCGGCGTCCATCGACGCCAGCGCATCGTCTACGCGGCCGGCGAGATGGTAGGTCGTGGAGAGGATGCTGAGCAGCTGGCTCCGGTGGCTGTCATTGCCCAGGCGCATCTCGATCTGGAGGGCTTCCTCCATCATGGCGATCGCGGGGGGGATGTGTCCCCGATCCCTGTGAATCCGCCCGATGTTTCCCAGAACCACCGCAATGCCAGGCTCGTCTTTGATGCGCCGCATGAGCGCGAGGGCGCTCTGGTAGGCGGCCATCGCATCTTCGAGTGCGTCTTGTCGATGGTAGATCAGCCCATCGCCGTAGTCGAGCCGGGCCTGTTCTGCTGGCGCCTGTGGGAGCGCCGGGTTGTCCCGCGCCTGCGCGAAGCGCCTGGAGGCGTCGGTGTAATCCCCTTGCTTGAAGGAGAGGAAGCCGAACCGCACCAGCGCCGACAGCTCTGCGCGCCGATCCTGGCGCTGCGTCGCAAGCTGCAGCGCATCGCTGAGCCGCTGCCGGGCCTGCTCCAGTCGCCCGACGTCCGCCCACAGATCCGCCACCTGGCGAAGGATGTCGATGTCGTGATGTTCTGGTGGGATCTGATCGAGCAGCGCCTCCAGAAACACCGCGCCTGCCTGATATGGGCCGCGGCGCGAATAGAGCACCGCGACCGCCCTCGCGCAGCGAGACAGCTCGGAGAACGCGCCCAGCGAGACGGCGCGCTGGCAGGCGGCCATCAGGTTCTCGCGCTCGGCGAACAGGGCCTCCGGCTTCTCTGCGCTGCGTCGCGCGAAGTGCTGAAGGTGGCGCATGTAGGTGGCTTCAGGGGACTGGAGCTTCTCGGATGCGAATTGTTGGACGCTCACCAGCATCGACAGCCGCATGTCGCCGTCGTCTTCGCTGTTCACCAGCAGGCTGTGATCCACCAGCTCGGCCAGCAGCTCCTCCAGCCATGCCGTCTCGTCACCGATGTCAATGACGTCGACGGCATCTTCGAGGGACATCCCACCTTCGAAGACGCTGCATTGTGCGAGGACGGCTTGCTCGTCTGCGGAGAGGATCTCCCAGCTCCACTGAAGGGCTGCGCGCAGGGTTCGTTGTCGCGCGGGCCGATCTCGCGAGCGGCTCTGCAGCAGGTCGAAGCGGCGGGACAGCCGGCTCAGCAGCTTGTCCGGCGTATACATCCGGCTGCGTGCGGCGGCCAGCTCGATCGCCAACGGGAGCCGGTCGAGCCGCTCGACCAACTCCGCGATGGGGTGTGCGTATCGTTCGCTGAGATCGGCCCGCAGCTTCGCCTGTTGCGCCCGATCAATGAACAGCGCGATCGCGGGCTCACGCTCCAGCAACCCCAACGTGTAGATCCGCTCGCCGCTGAGTTGAAGCGGTGTTCGGCTGGTGACCAGGATCGACAGCTGGGCGGCGTCGTCGAGCAGCGCTCCAGCCGTCTCCGCTGCGAAATCGGCGATCTGTTCGAAGTTATCGAGGATCAGCAGCGTTCGGCCCCGGCGGCGAAGGTCATGGGTGATCTGACGTTGCGGGTCCTGTCCGAGCCGCAGATCCAGCGCTTCGCCGATGGTCGACCAGATGTCTCCGGCGGTCCGGGCATCGGCCAGCTCGACGAACCACACTCCGCCCGGCCAGTCCCGCAGCGTGGCCCGGCCCAGCTCCTGCGACAACCGGCTCTTGCCCAGCCCCCCGATGCCCAACACGGTGATCAGGCGCCCCCCGCCCTGGAGGATCTGGCGGAGCGCGTCGAGGTCGGCCTGTCGGCCCACGAACCGGTTCCGCAGCGCGCGGAGGTTGTTGGGCGGCGGCGGCGTCGTGGGTGGCGGCGGTTGAGTGATGGGCGTGGGCGTGGGCGCGGCCGTCGGCGCGGACGGCCGCAGATCGGAAGGCCACACCATGGTCTGCGCGGGCACATGGGACGAAAACTCAAGCATCGCCAGCATCGCTGCGCAGCTCTGGGGGCGGTCATCTGGATCGCGCTGCAGCGCCGCGGTGATCGTCCGCCGCCAGCGCGCCGGGTACGCGTCTGTCAAGGCGGTGTTGGGGCCACCGGTGAGGATCTGGACCAGCAGATCAGCGTTGTTCGACGCATCAAAGGCCAGCTCTCCGGTCAGCATCTCGTGCAGCACGCAGCCCAGCGCCCAGATGTCTGAGCGGGCGTCGGCGAACCGGGGATCGCTGATCTGCTCCGGAGACATATACGCCGGGGTGCCCATCATCATTCCGGTGCGGGTCAGCGCTGCGCCAGACCCCGTGGCGGCGCGCAGCATCACGCGCTTCGCCAGCCCGAAGTCGGCGATCTTTGCCGTCAGGCGTCCGTGGACATCGACGAGCAGGATGTTGGCCGGCTTGAGATCCCGGTGGACCATCTGTGCGTCGTGGACCGCCTGCATGCCAGAGAGCATGTCCCAGGCCAGCGCGTCGAGCTGTTCGATGGTCGGCGACGTCTGCTTGAGAAACTGGCTGAGGTCTGCGCCCTGGACGTACTCCATCACCAGGGCCGGTCGGTCGTAGACCTGAAGAGTGTCGAAGACATGGACGATGTTTGGGTGGCGGACCCGCGCCTGGAGGCGGCCCTCCTGGAGAAAACGCGCCAACAGCCAGGGGTAGGGGTTGGAGATCACCTTCAACGCAAACAAGGACCGCAGACGAAGGTGCCGCACCAGCCACACCTCGGCCATACCGCCCTTCCCCAGCTTTTTCATGACCTCGAATCGATCGTCGAGGACGGTCCCCGGTCCGATCGACAGCTGCGACAGCACGGCGAGATCCTGGGCGATGTCACCAAGGGTATCGTTTCGGGTCGCCCCCGTGTGCGCCTCCTCCGACAGAAGCTGCCCTACCCAGGTTCGCAGCTCATCGTCGTCCTGGCACGCCGCGTCGATCGCGTGCTGCCGCGCTTCGCCGGCGAGATCGACCACATCCATGAAGATGGCGTAGGCTCGCTTATACTGATCAGAACGCATCGCGAGGTGTTCTATCCGGATTCGGAGGAAGCTCCCGACCGAGTGTGACATACCACACACAGATGGGGACGAACCTCCCTCTTACGACCTCCCTCTTACGACCTCCCTCTTACGACCTCCCTCTTACGACCTCCGTCAGGCCCGCGTCAGGCCCGCGATGATGGCTGCCGCCCTGTGGGCGGCAGCCAGACGTGCACTACCGATTCCCGCGGAAGCGAGACCCGCCCTGGAACGTTCGAGGCATGCTCCGTGCCCGCTGCTTCGCCTGAGATGCGCTGATTTTCGGCGCATCCAGCGAAGCCGATGACGAAGCCGATGACGAAGCTGACGGCGGCAGAGACGTCTTTGTGGATTTCTTCCGGCGGCGCCGTGCCGCACGGTTCTCAGAGGGCGCCGCTGCGCCAGGAACAAGGGGAAAAACAGTCATGGTTGACCTCAACGGTTTGTCTGATTTGTGAAGAAAGGACGCACCAACCCATCCCCCAACAGAACGAGCTGATGAGAACGATAGCGATGCAACAATCCAGGGCTCCACAGTTCAACCGAAGAACCACAGAGATCCGGTATGCATCAAGATGATGGGATCACCGCAAAAGCAGCGACGAAGACACTACAGTCGGTTCATGACGCTCACGATGTAGACATGATCTCCGCAGAGGACGGATCCTCACGAAGGGCTTTGAGAGAGACAGCACCTGACGGCTCAGATGATGCGGCGGTTTATCTCAAAGGTCTATGATCATCGTCGGCGGATCCTCGCTTTCAGACACATGAGCTGTGTCCTCTCTCTGGGTATCCAGCCCCATGGGAGGGGTCAAGCCAGAAGTACACAAAACCCTCTCGACACAGTATGGTGGTATGTGCACTCACCCCTCTCTGCGATGACGTTGGACGCCATCCGTGGACCACGCCGCTCTGAGGAGGCCATGATCCGAGTGGCCAGAAGCGACCTCGCATCCATGGGCCCTGGCGTTGGGTTGGGCTGTGGTTTCGTGTTTTGTGATAAGAGACAGAACGATGGTGTACGCCTGTAGCCCCCGACCAATTCACCGGAGGCTCGCCATGTCTTCGATGAAGACGGTCTCCTGTACAGGATAGGGTGATGGGTGAAAGTGTTTATCAAACCAGGGATTTTGCCGTTCTTCGGGAACGTCTGCAGGCGGAACACAGCGTCTTGAATTTTACGAAGATTACGGATTATTTTAAACAAAGCTGGCAAGATGGTTCGACCCTTGAGGCGGGGATCGCGTTTGCCTTGTCTCA
>JBCBLB010000746.1:0-4526 GCA_038520555.1 Myxococcota bacterium
TCCAGGCTTCAGGTCCCGGTGAATGAGGCCACGTTCATGGGCATGGCCAACACCTTCGACGATGGCCTGAAACACCGCGACCGCCTCATCCCGGGTCGGGCGGTAGCTCTCGAGAAGTGTATCGAGGGAGGGGCCCTCGATGAGGGGAAGGACCAGACCGGGCGCACCGTTGACATTGACGATGTCGCGGACGGGAAGAATGTTGGGGTGGTCCATCGCCGCCTGCGCCCGGCCCTCTCGAAGCAGACGTTCCTGCATCACCGGGTGTCCAGAGAACAGGACCTTCAGCGCGACCTTGACCCGGAGGATCTGATGTGTGGCCGCCCACACCTCTGCCATCCCCCCGCGACCCAACAGATAGTCGAGGGAATAGTGCCCAATCTGTTGCCCCGATGACAGCCACATGTTCAGAGCGTACCTTATCCCGGGCAGGGTCATACATGGTTCACCGCGAACCCGGTGCCCGAGGGCACCCGCCCACCACCAGGGCGCGCCCCGACCACGGCACAACGGAAGGTTGGTTTTCAGAACGCCAGCGATGGAACAGGACTTGCCTTGTCGCGAAGACACACGCCCTGCATGAAGCCCCCCATGGCCCGGGGCGCCCCTCCGTTCTCCATGAGTGGACCGCAGGAACCGGGCCCCGATCGACTCCGTGACACCGGTTAAGCTGCTCTCATTCGAGATCGACCGGGTCGTATTGTGCTGCCATACCATTACTACTTCATCACGTTCATGGCGATGCTCACGATGTTCCTGCTGCAGGGGCGTCGGCAGTTCGACACCCTGGTGCGTTGGCTCCATGAACACCACCCATCACAGTGGGAGGCGTCCGGGAAGCCGATCGGGTTCTTCTGGCAGCCCGAAGCAGGCGCCACCTGGGCAGAGGGCTCTCGGGCACGCAGCCAGTGCTTCCGAAGCTGGATGCGCACCGACCCCGACTGGATGACAGACCAGCCAACGCTGCAGCGCACGTTGCGATGGGCTCGGATCAACCTGGTCATCAGCTACACCGGCTTCGGCATCGCGGGGATCGGCTTGATCCTGGTTCAGTTCGTCTTCACGACCTGAAATTTCCTGAAATCAGACCCTACCAGGCTTAGCAAAGCGGGGTTGATCGCATACTCTCGTGATAACCCTCACGGGAGGCCCATATGAATAACCGCTCGCTTGCCATCGGTGTCTCTACAACGTTCCTGCTCGCGTTCGCGGCCCTGCTGTTCCTCCGCGCACCCTCTAACGACCGAACGGAAGAGGGACACCGCGATGCGACATCTTCCCAGAAGGCGAGGCGCTCATCTCTCACCGCCTCGAAAGACAGAGCGGACACCGATGACCACGACGATGCCGAGCAAGCCCGCCCTCCCGGGGGCGTCCCCAGCAGCGACGACGGGGCGGGGGCCGACGGCGCAGGAGAGGACGGCGAGGCAGAAGCCGAAGAGCCCGTTGATGCCAAAGCCGCGCTGCAGGCTGAGCTGAAGACGTGGGAAGAGGCCGGAGCGGTGCATGCGAAATGTACGCTGAATCCTCCGCTGGAGGCGGCGGAGGGGTACCTCGCCATCGGCGGGCACAGCAGCTTCAACGGTCGCCGGGTGATCGTCCTCGACGGCGAGGCGCACCTCCCGATCCTCAAAGACTATCCGACGGACGGGCTGCTGAGCGTCGAGGGGTATGCCCCCTCTGACGTGACCTGGGAGCTTCCGGAGGACGGGATGGGCCGCTGCACCGCGCAGGTCGACTTAAAGCCTGGCGGCACCGTGATCACCGGCGTAGTCCGCCATGAAGAGACCGGGGCGCCGGCGCCGGACGCCTGGGTCGAGGGCTGCGGCAACTTCGGCTGGACCGACGACGAAGGCGTCTACTACCTGGAGGCGGTGGCGGTCGAACGCTGCACGCTTATCGCCATGCGGCAGGACGGGAAGCTGCGGACCCTCAGCCAACCGATCGAGGTCTCTCCGCGGCCTGGCCAGGACCTTGTCGTCGACCTTGAGATCTCTGGCATCAAGAAGGCGGGGTTGGGCATCCAGTTCACCCAGACCGACGTGGGGATGGAGATCGAGGGGCTGCTCCCTGGCGGGAGCGCGGAGGCCGCGGGCCTGGAAGCCGGTGACGTCATCGTCGCCATCGACGGCGAGTCGGTCCTTGAGATGGAGATGGGCGAGTTCGCCGAGGCGGTCGGCGGCGAAGCCGGCACTGAGATCACCCTGAGCATCGCGGACGCAGGAGAAGAAGACGGTGCCCGCGATCTGATCGTGGAGCGCCAGCCGATCGAGTGAAGGGCTTCATGAGTCGTCAGGGGGCAGCGCGCCCTCTCTCTGGAGCAGGGTGCGTTTGCGCGCGATCCCCCACCGATAGCCGCTCAGCCCGCCATCTCCGCGGATGACCCGGTGACAGGGGATCGCGACGGCGATCTTGTTGGCGGCGCAGGCCTGGGCGACGGCCCGACTCGACCGGGGCGCGCCGATCGCTTCGGCGACCTGCTTATAGGTGGCGGTCTTGCCGGCTGGGATCTGTCGCAGCGTCTCCCACACCTTCCGCTGGAAGGCGGTGCCCTGGATGTCCAGCGGCAACCGCGAAGTCTCGGCCGGATTCTCGATCAGGGCGACGACCTGCTTCACGACAGCGCTGAAGTCCTCTGTAGCGGGGGAGATCTGGGCGCGGGCGAACCGACGATGGAGGTCTTCGAGCAGCGGCCCCTCGTGTTCACCGATGAGGACAGAACAGATGCCGCGCTGCGTCGCAGCGACCAGGACGAGGCCGAGCGACGCCTCGCCGAAGGCGTACCGAACGGAATGCCCGGCAGCGCCAGCGCGGAAGTCAGAGGGGGTCATCCCGAGAAGCGCCTTCGCGGTCTGATGGAAGTGACCGGTTGAGGTGAAGCCGGCCCGAAACGCGGCATCTGTGACGGAATCCGCAGCGTTCAATGCGTCTTCCAGAGCACGCTTCTGGCTGGCGCGGGCGTAGCCGAGCGGGGTCAGGCCGGTGTGACGCTTGAAGGTCCGATGGGTATGAGAGGGACTCCACCCTGCGGCCTTCGCGAGGTCTTCGAGGCGAACCGGTGCGCCCTTCCGATCGATCATGGCGCATAGCCGTGCGATCACGTCGGCCTGCTGGCGCAAGAGGGGCGGTCGCCGCGGGTTGCAGCGTCTGCAGGGGCGAAACCCGGCCGCCTCTGCGGCGTCCGCGTCAGGGTGAAAGCGGACGTTTTTGCGCAACGGGCGACGAGAAGGACAGGTCGGGCGGCAGTAAATGCCGGTCGTCTCTACGGCGTAGACGAAGGCACCATCGGCGGCGTGATCGCGGTCGATGACCGCCTGCCATCGGGGATCAGGACTGGACATGATCCGGATGTAGCCCTGACCGGATCGGGGAGCCCTCTGGATCCTGCTCTCAAATTCAGATTCCTGAGATGAAGACCGTGATGGAGGATACGAACGAAGGGCATCCCCGCTCGCCACAGGGAGACCCATGCACCCCCAGGCATCGATCCGCCGCCTGCTCAAGTCCACCACTGTCGCCGATATCCACGCCGCGCTCGGCCAGGTCGACGCCCAGACCGCCGCGTCGCTGCTCGACGGGATCGCCGTCGACGACGCGGGGGCCCTCGTGCTCAGCCGCTTCCTGACCAGCGGAGACACCGCGCGGCCCTATCGGACCTATGCGGCGGTTCATCTGCTGCATCGGGCTGGCGACGCCCTCGCCGACGTCCGGGCGACGCTGCGGCGGCTGTCTCTGCGATTTGCATCGCAGGAGCCGGCGGCGCTGGATCTCTCACCGCTCTCTGCGTTTCCGGCGCTCGCTGTGTTGTCTCTGACGAACGCGGCAGGGGTCACGTCGCTGCCGGAGCTTCCAGCGCTGACGGCGTTGGATCTTCGGGACGCCACCGGCCTGAACATCGCCGAGGCGCTGACCCGACCGCTGCGGTCGCTGACCCTGGCCCGGGTGCCGTTGGATGACGCGGCGATGGCGGCTTTGGGTGCGCAAATGGGCCTGCAACAGCTGACCCTGCGCGGCTGCGCAGGGGTCGCAGACCTGGCCATGATCGCGGCGCTCCGTGGGTTGAAGGTGCTCCGGTTGGAGGACTGTCCAGACTTGAACGACGCATCTGCGATGCCGACGCTGACGGGGCTTTCCGAGTTGCGTCTGTCCGGGCTCTCCGACGCGGTGAAGGCGGTCAACGTCGAGGGGCTCCATGGACTCGTCACCCTATCGGCGCCGGGCCTTCGAGTAGAGGGGATGTTGAACGCGCCGGATCTCTCAACGTTGCGCTGCCATCAGGTTCAGCAGGAGAATTCCCTGACCAAGAGTTTACAGTTGAGGACCGTCTCAATTCATCTCTGGAGAAGCGGCGATTTACGGGTGTTTCAAAAGAACAGCGCCCTTGAGACGCTGTCGCTGCATGAGGCGCATGGGCTCATCGATCTGTCCGCGCTGTCCGGCCTGAGTGCGCTGAGCACCGTTCACATCGGTGACGCCAAAGCGCTGGTTGAACTGTCTCCTCTGGCGGAGCTGGAGGGGCTCGAAGA
>JBCBLB010000182.1:0-14918 GCA_038520555.1 Myxococcota bacterium
GACGACTTCCCGACCACCAGCACCACCCTGGACTACGTCGTCTCCGCTGCCGCGGGTTGACTGACCGGAACCTTCGGCGGTGCGCTGGAGGCACGAAACATCCCGGCCAGTCATGGAAGGCTGTCCTCGAAGACCATCGGTGAAGTCGAGAAAGAGGACAACGTCCTCGTCATCCGACGGATCCACGTCACCTACCACCTCAAGACCGACCCGGACCTCGACGTCGAGACGGTGAACCGGGTGATGGGCTTCCACGCCAGGTACTGTCCCGTCTACCGGAGCCTGCACCCCCAGATCCAGATCTCGGTCTCGCTGGAGATGCATCCCAACGACGAGACGCCCTGAAGCGCCCCTGTCAAAACCCATCGGCGGATGTCAAACACCGCCGACAAATCTGGTCGAAGCAGCGGTGAGACTCGATACAAACAGGCACCTGATGGAGGTCTGTCAATGTCTGTGCTGCTGCTCGCCCTTCCCCTCGCCTTCGCTGAAGACGCCTCATACCGGGGGCTGTGCGCCGCTGATGAGACCGTGGTGTTCAGCTGCCCGGTCAAGGCCAACAAGCACCTGTCGGTCTGCAAGCCCGCCGCAACAGAAGGACTCCAGTATCGCTTCGGCCCCGCCGGCAGCCCGGAGCTGACGACCCCCGCAGCCATCACCGACTTGAGCGTCTGGGCCTATGAAGAGAAGATGTACGCCCGCAGCATGGCCGAAGAGCTGACCGTCAAGAACGGCGAGTACGCCTACACGGTCACCTCGCAGCAGAGCGGCGGCCCCGACAGCTTCGTCGGCGTCGTCGTCCGCAAGGGCGAGCAGGAGATCGCCACCCTGCCCTGCGTCGGCGAGACCGTGCTCGTCCACTTCGACCGCCTGCCCAACGCCGTCCGCTTCCAGGACTGAACGCTCCCCCCTGCTCCAACCGACAGTTCAGGGGGTCGCTTCCGATCTGTTAGCCTGCTGAATCAGCTTGCCGCAGAACGAACTACGCGCCGCAGAGGTGAATCGTTCGTCCGTCGACGATGCGGTTCTCTCGCCACAGCCGGTCATCCCAGGTCGAGGACGTCCGCTGGTCGAAGATGATCAGCCATCCTTCCTCTTCGCCGAGCGTGTCGAGGTAGTCGGCGAGCTGCTGGCTTCCTCTGTCTTTGGCCTTGTCCATGCCCTGCACCCCCGCGGCCACCCGCTTCAGCTCGACGACGAAGCGATCCTCGCCATAGGTGATGAGCAGGTCGACCGCGCCGCGCCCGGCGGCATACTCGCGAAGGACGGTGCCGCCGCCGTTGACGACGCGCTGCAGGAAGGCCATGAACGTCAGATGCGGCATCGCTTCGGGATACGTCCGGTCGCCCTGGGTGATGATCGCCGCCTCGTTCTCTCGCCACCAGTCCAGGAACGCGTCGACGAGCGCGGGGAAGTCCAGCCGTCCGTCCTCGGTCTGCCATCTCCACCACGGCGCCGGCGTCGCCATCTGAACGTTGTAGGAGAGCTGTCGGGCGAGGACCTCTCGGTAGATCGGGTTGGCCGGCTCCGCGCCCTGCGGGCCCCGCACGATCAGCCCCAGATCGACAACATACTCGAAGTCATCATGATCGTAGGGAATGGAGAACGGCTTGTCGCCGGTGATGACGGGCTCGACGATGCGCGCCACCCGCGCCTCTCGCAACCGCTCGGCGAGGCTGTCGAGGTGCGTCGTCCGCGCGAAAATCAGCGCCTCTTTGGCCCGGTCAATATCGAAGGCGGTGACGGGCAGGGTGTGGTCGGTCAGCAGTTGTTGGGTGCAGATCCGAGCGAGGGCGTTGACGAGGAACGGTTGGCCCTGACTCCACCAGTACGCCCGGGCGCTCGCCTCGGGCGTGAAGCGCTGACCGGTCTCATCGGTGTGCTGCTGGTACAGATCGGCGACTTCCTGCCCGGTGAAATTGCGAAGCGTCAGTGAGGCGGTCTTGATGTTGAACGGGCTGCCGGGGTTGACGGGGCTGCCGTCCTTGGCATAGGCGAGATAGTCCCGCAGATCCCGCATCCCGATGAGCGCGATGGAGGAGGGGAAGACGCCGGGGGCGCGACCGGTGAAGCCTTCGCGGAGCTGGCGGAGCAGGCTGATGAGGGGAGCGCCTTCGATGACATCTACCTCATCGAAGAGCACCACCGCTGGCATGGGGGCGGCGATCTGGCTGAAGGCGGTCAGCCAGGCGCGCAGGCGATCTCCGACGGTCCCGCGCGTGACGTGCTGCGTCGACGGCACGTCGAGCTGCGGCAGCTGCTCCCCGGCGCGCCGGGACAGCGCCGCGAGCCACAACGACTCCGCGCCCTCCACCGCCGCGAAGCCCTGGCTGGCTTCCAGGCTCGCATACACCGCCGCGTAGCCACGCTCCCGAAGCAGCTTCGCCAGGGCGATCATCGCGGTGCTCTTACCGGTCTGACGGGCCGCATGGAGGACGAAGTACTGCTCCTGTTCGATCAAGGAGATCGGATCGGGCAACCGCACAAGAGCAGGCAGCATGTAGTGCTTGTCCGACACACACGGACCGGAGATGTTGAAGAACTTCTGCATACTTCCCCGATAACCGCTCGCTCTTCAGCACCGCTTGTCCCCACAAGACCGTGATGAAGACGGAATCCTCAGCATGACCCGCTTTCCCGTCACCAGACGATGGGTTTGCCGGCGTAATCGAAGAATTCGCCGGTCTGCTCGGCGGTGAGCCCGTCGAGGACGTCGATCAGCTGCCTGGCGGCCTCGTCGGTCGTCGCGGTGAACCGACCGCGGGCGTAGGGCCGGGTCAGGTCGGTCTCGATGGTGCCCGGGTGGAGGGCGACGACGACCGCGGCGGGCCGCCGGCGGGCGATCTCGACGCTCGCGCAGCGAATGATCTGGTTGAGAGCGGCCTTTGAGGCCCGGTAGCTCATCCACCCGCCGAGGCCGTTGTCCCCGATCGAGGCCAGCCGGGCGGACAGGGTGGCGAAGACGGTCTTCTGTTCGCGCTCGGTCCGCAGTAGCGGGGTGAAGTGCTTGAAGACCGTCGCGGCGCCGACGCTGTTGATGGCGAACGCCCGGAGCATCACATCGGGCTTGATCTCCCGGAAGGCGCGCTCGGGGCGGTGTCCATCGACAGTGAGGGCGCCGACGGTGTTGATGATCCAGTCGAAGCGCGCGCCGCTGGCGTTCACCTTCGCTGCGGCGGCGGAGACGGACGCTTCATCGGTCACATCCAGGCCATCACCGCGACGGCTGAGGGGCGTGACCTGAACCTGGCGGGCGCGGAGGGCGCCGACCAGGGCGGAGCCGATCCCGCCAGAGGCGCCCAGGACCAGGGCAGAGGATGGTGTCGTCATACGGAGAGGATTAGCGTCAGCCCGCAGAAGCGGGAGCACAATCCCCCAGAATCGCCGCAACGGCCCGTTGGGCGGCGGCCATCTCCAGATGCAACAGGCATCCCGCTGGCAACGGACCGACCGAGTCGATCATCTGTTGCGCGTCCCGGAGATCCGCCGCGGATCCGTCGCCATCCCCCGCGAGGGCACGGATCTGGGCCCGGTGGCAGCGAAGCACCGCGCGCCATCCGGCGCCGACGCCGGAGAACGCCTCAATGGAGCGCGCGATCTCCAGCTTCGCCCGCTCATGATCGCCGCGGTGCGCGAGGGCGAGGGCGAAGGCCGCGCGCGCGTTGTCGCCTTCCACGTTTCCATGCATATCGATGGCGGCTTCCAGGGTGGTGATGGCGTCTTCGACCTGCCCCTTCTCCAGCAGCAGCTCCCCCATGCCCAGCATCGCCGCTCCCTGATAGTACTTCTCAAGGTTAAAAGAGTAATCTCGGGCAGCTGTAAACCACTCGGTGGCCTCATCCAGGCGACCGGCGTGCATATGGTAGTGCCCCAGTGACAGCCGACAGGTCACGATCAGGTCGGTGTAGTTGTTCTCCAAAGAGATCCGGTGGTTGTCTTCCAGGATCCGGGCGCCGTCGGGGTCGCCCATCTGCCAGCGGACTTCACCGAGCCATTTGCGGCTCTGGGCCGCGCGTTCGGGGTGGGTGTGGGCCTCTGCGAAGGCGATGGCTTCACGGAAGGCCGCCTCAGAGGCGCGGAAGTTGCACATCGCGTTCTGGAGGACGCCGATGTTGTGCAGGGTGACCTGCTGCCGCTCGACCAGGCGGCTGGCCTGGTACACCTCAAGGGCGCGCTGGAAGTAGCCGAGCACTTCCTCCAGCTGGCCGATGTCCATGGACATGATGGCGAGGCTGTGGAGGGCGTCGGCTTCCAGCCGAAGGCTTCCAAGGCGGCGATAAATGGCCAACGCTTCTTCATAGCTGTTGAGCGCTTCGGCCCGTCGGCTGAGCCGCCGCAAGACGTGGCCCCGATGAATCAGGGTGTGACCGCGTTCACGCGGGACCAGCCGGCTGAACGCATCATCGAGGCGGCGCTGATGTTCGATCAGGGCGTCCTCCAGCTGATCCTGCTTCCAATACAGGTCCGCGAGGCTGGCGCGCACTTGAAAGATGCCGTACCGATCCTGGTGGCTCTGGCTGATCTGGAGCGCCTCCAGGAGGAGCATCTCAGCGGCGTCCCACTCTCGCCGCCGCAGATGCGTCGCCGCGATCGCGCGCAGGAGGTCGGGGCGCTGGGGGCGAGGCAATCGCCTCAGCAGCGCAGCCGCTTCGTCAAAGTGCTGGACGCCGTCGAGGCTCTTCGTCGTCCCTTCGATGTGCAGCAGTCCGGCGACGGCCCTGGCGAGCAGCACATCCAGCCCGTGGGCATGGCAGTGGGTCTGTGCGTCCTCATACAGCTCCAGGGCGGCGTCGGACTGCCCCATGTCTTCGAGCATGGCGGCCAGTTGTAGGAGAATCCGGGCCCGCAGCGGCGGCGGCAGGGGCAGCTCAAGGGCCTCACGCAGCTGATCGATCCCGCGCTCGATGGGCCCCTGCCACCCATAAACCATCCCGGCGTATAGGGCATTTTCCGCAGCGAGCTCGGGACGCTCGTTCGCCATCGCCCAGCGGGCCGCGGCGAAGAAGTTCCCCAGATCTGCCCGCATCCGGCGCCACCACGACGCCCCGTCCGGCCCGCGCTGCCGTCCAACCGCCTGCCGACCGGAGCGGGCGAAGGCCTGCGCATGACGCAGGCGGAGCGCCTGGGCGGTCTCATTGTCCAGCCGCTCGCGGGCGAACTCCTGGATGCTGATGAGCATCTGCAGGCGCATCGCCGGCGCCTGCACGCCGCGGAGCAGGCTCCGCTCGACCAGCTCGGCGATGACGTCCTCGACCCAGGCGTCGGGATCGATATCGTCGAGGGCGAGGATCTCTTCGGCGGCGCCCATCGAGAACCCGCCCTCGAAGACGCTGCACTGCGACAGGGCGGCGCGCTCGATGGGCCGAAGCAGATCCCAGCTCCACTCCAGGGCCGCCTGGAGCGAGCGGTGGCGGTCGGGGCGATCACGGACGCGGCTCTTGAGCAGGTCAAACCGCCGGGTGAGCCGCTGCCGGATTCGGCGAGCGGGCATCGTGGTGGCGCGGGCCGCGGCCAGCTCGATGGCGAGGGGGAGCTGATCGAGCAGTCGGACCAGGGACCGGATCTCTTCGGGCGAATCGTCGCGTTGGACGGCGGCAGCGCGGTCGCGGAACAGCTCGATCGCCTCTTGTTCAGGGAGGACATCGACGAGGAGTCGCTGCTCACCGCGGAGCAGGAGCGGCTCGCGGCTGGTCACCACGAACACCGCGGCAGGAGCGAGATCCAGCCAGCGGCCGACGGTGTGCGCGGCAGCCTGGACGACCTGCTCAAAATTGTCGAGGACGACCAGGCTTCGACCGCGGCGCTGGAGGACGGCGCCCATCTCGTCGACATCGAGCTGCTCAAGGCGCATCCCGAGCGCCCGGCCCATCGCTGAGACGACGTCCTGCGCATCCGCAGCGTCGGACAGGTCGCAGAACCAGACCCCGCCCGGCCAGCCATCCCGTCCACGCCGGGCCATCTCCAGGGCGAGCCGGGTCTTGCCCACCCCGCCGGGCCCCAGCAGGCTGAGCAGCCGGGCCCCCCCCTCAATCCGCCGCTGTGCTTCGTCCATCAGCTCCGCGCGGCCGATGAACCGATCGCGCGGCCCGGGGAGATTGTGGGTCCGCTGTGGCATCGAAGAGAACAGATCTTCGGTCCGTGAGAACAACAGGGTCGACTCGCGAGAGTGCGGGACACGCCGCATCTCGACGGCGTCTCGGTATAGCGCGCCCTGCGCGCTGAGGAGCACCCCCACGTTGGCCGGCAGCGCGGCCAGCACCGTGGCGCAGTCTGGCCGCTCTACCGGATCGGTGGACAGCAACGCGGCGATGACATCGCGCAGCTCGGACGGCACCCGTGACAGATCCGGCGGCTGACGGCGCGCGTCGAGGGCCGCGCCCAGGCTCCGGTGCGCATACAGCGGCGCGCCGGTCAACAGCTCGACCATCATGGCGCCCAGGCTGAACATGTCCGCTTTGGTGGTCACCGAGGCCGAGTCCTCAAGCTGCTCGGGCGCCGCATACGACAAGGTGCCCAGCACAGCACCGCGCATCGTCTGCTCGGGGGCGGCGACCTCTTTGACGAGCCCGAAGTCGCTGATCCGCGGCTGGAACGCCTCATGGCGGAGGTCGATCAGCACGTTTCCGGGCTTGAGATCGCGGTGGACGAAGCCCCGCTCATGGGCGAAGCGCAGCCCCTCCGTGATCGCCCGGAGCGTGGCGAGCGCCTCCTCACGCAGCATCGAGCGAGCCCGGATAAACCGCGACAGCGGCGGCCCGTCGATGAACGGCATCAGCAACCCGGGCGTCCCATCGATGTCGAGCACGTCGCGGACCGGGAGCAGGTTGGGATGCTGAAGCGAGGCCTGCGTCCGCCCCTCTCGCAGCAGACGCTCGGCGTGGCGACCGCGCAGGCTCAACAGCACCTTCAGCGCATGCATCGTCCCAAGCAGCTGATGGCGGACCCCCCAGACCTCAGCCATGCCCCCCTCTCCGAGGCGGCTCTCGATGATGTATCGGTCAACCCGCGCGCCGACGGCAAGTTTCATAGGAGACATGATAGCGCGCTCTCGGCCTTCAGGAAGGCGAGTTCAACGCTCAATGTCATCCGCCTCGTCGATGTAGCCAAGCTCGCGGAGCATATCGATCTCGCGCGCGGAGACCTCTCGCGCCCCCTCCGACCGGACGGTGAAAGGCTTCAACGCGGGCAGCCCGACCGAGTCCGCGATGTGCACCATCCGCTCCTGCAGCTCCGGCTTCCGACGCACCATGTTGCGGCGCTCCGCCGGATCGTGATCGAGCAGATACAGCTTCAGCGCCTCATCGCGGTGCTGGATGATCTTCAGCCGCCCCTCACCGGGGAGGGTCGCGATCATCCCCCACACATCGGGCAGATCCAGGATCGGGATCACATCGAGGGCCCCGGGGATCCGCTCGTCTGAGGGCTGGATCTCACCGCGAAGCGGCCCCGCGAGGCTCCGCCCCATCAGCCCCTCTGGCGCCTCCAGCGACAGCAGCTCCAGGATGGTCGGGAACAAATCCACGCTCTGCGCCAGCGCAGGCGATCGCTGCCCCGCCGGAATCACGCCCTCCCAGACCATAATCAGCGGGACATGCAGCAGCTCTTCATACACCTTCCGAGAGTGCCCCAGGTACCGGTGCTCTGAGAACGCCTCTCCATGATCGGCGGTGATGATCCACAGCGTTGGACGACCATTGCTGAAGCGGGTCTCAGTGAACAGCTCTTCGAGGTGGTGATCGAGGTAGACGATCCCGCCGTCGTACAGGTCCTTGAGGTAGGTCAGCTTCTCATCGGACAGCCGCGCATAGCGATACCGCGCGATAAAATCCGCGGTGTCGTCAGGGCGGATGTCTTCGCGAACCGTGGTGAAGGTCTCCGGGTACGGTTCCGGTGGATCATAGGGGGCATGGGCGTCAAAATAGTGGAGGAACGCAAACACCGGCCGGTCCTTGGACTGCCGGGCGATCCGAAGGAAGTCCTTGTTCAACCGAACGCTGCGGGCGGACTTCTCGAACCACCAGTAGCGGGCGTACCGTTCAAAGCCCTGATCGAGGTTCAACGGGAGGATGAACCGACGCGAGCTGACCCCGGCCCAGGTGTCATAGCCCGCGTCGCGGAGCACCTCGGCGAGGGTCAGCTCGTCCTCATGAAGGGCGCGCTCCTGTCCAAACGACTGGTGCTGCTGCGGCCAGCGGCTGGTGAAAATCGACGCATGGGTCGGAAGGGTGCTCGATGACTGCGCGTAGCTGTTCAAGAAGATCGTGCCCTTGTCAGCGAACGCATCGAGGGCAGGCGTGATCGGCCGCGCATATCCGTATGCCCCGACCCGATCCTGACGGAGCGTGTCCAGCGAGACAAACACCACGTTGGGCAGCTCTGGATCCGCAGCAGGCCGATCATCCCGTCGACACCCGATCAACATCATCCCACAGAGAACCGAAATCCAGACCGTCATGGTCGGTTCTTTATCCGACCATGCCCCGTACACCATACTGCAGCCATGCCCACTGACGGACCGGACAAGCGCACGATCCTCGCAGCCTTTGTCGACGCCGGGCGGGATGTGGGCGACGGGCCCTCGCGTGAACGGCAGGCCCGACGGCTCGCGATTCAGCGGCTGCTCGACGCCCACCCCGACGACCCGCTGCTGCCCGGGCAGCTGTATGAGACCCTGCTCGGCGTCGCCCTGGTCACCGAGGGCGGAGCCCTGCGCGCCCGCAAGAGCCGGCACCTCACCCGCCAGGGCGGCAGCTACTATACGCCCCTGCCTGTGGTGGATCTGTTGCTCGATCGGGTGCTCTCACCGCTGCTCGCCGCCCGTCCTCCCGACGCGCTGACGCAGCTCCGGATCCTCGACCCTGCCTGCGGCGGCGGCTTCTTCCTGGTCCGCGCTTATCAGCGCCTCGTCCAGGCCGCCCCCGAACACGCCGCTCCGCTCAAAGGCGCCTTGTTTGGCGTCGACCTCGATCCGGACGCGGTCTGGGTCACCCGGCTCGCGCTGGATCGCGTCTGTCCGAACCATGACGCCCACCTCATCTGCGCCGACGCGCTGGCATGGCTCGGGGATGAACGGCTCCGGTTCGATGCGATCATCGGAAATCCGCCGTATATCAAGGAGAAAGACGACACACAGGTCTTCTGTGCGCTCCGAGCGGGGCCGTTCGCGGACACCTACGCCGCCAAGATGGACCTCTGGTACAGCTTCAGCTGCGCGGCCTTCGATCGCCTCGCCGACGGTGGACGACATGGCTTCGTGGCCCAGAACAACTGGATCGCTGCTGGCAGCGCCCGGATCCTCCGCCAACGGCTGCGTGAGCAGGTCCGCCTGGAGGCCCTCATCGACTTTCATGAGGCCCGGATCTTTCCCGGCGCCAGCATTCAGACGATGATTTATGTCGTCTCACAGGGGGCACCAACGAAGCCTTACCCGTTCACCGTTCAGCGGCTGCGCCCACAGCATGACCTCAGCGACGACGGCGCCATGACCGCTCACCACGCGGTCCTCTCTCCAAGCGATGGAGGCGGGATCATCGAGATCGTCTCCGAAGAGGATCAGGCGCTGCTGGCGGCCCTACGCGCCGCGGGAGGGCTGACCATCCACAGCGAAGAGGTCGGCCAGGGCATCATCGGCGGCCCAGACGAGGCGTTCCTCTACGACCTCGACCAGGACTTCACCGAAGACGAGCGCGCCCTGCTGCGCCCGCACCACACCGCGACGGCGGGGCCGTTCCATCTCGGCGAGCCGACCCGCTGGATCGCCTATCTGACCCACCACAACCTCGACGCGCTCGACCCCGAACGACACCCTGCCTTCCGGACGAAGATGCAGCCATTTCGGGCACGGCTGGAACAGCGGCGAGAGGTGCAGCGCAACGCTCGCCGTTGGTTCCATCTGCATTGGCCGCGGGCGGAGCGCCTGTTTCAGGCGGGCCCGAAGCTCATCTGTCCGACCCGGGTGCGGCGGCCGGCGTTCGTCTACACCGAGCGGCCCGCCTATGTTTCTCGTGCGATCAACGTGGTGGTTTCTTCGCGGCTCGATCTGAAGTACCGGTGTGGGATCCTGAATTCGGCGCCGGTCCACTTCTGGCTGCGGTCGCGGAAGCGGCTGGGCGCGATGCTCCAGATCGACACGGCCTTTCTACGTACGATCCCCCTGCCTGCTCCCACCACCGCCCAGCGGGCGCAGATGCATTCGCTGGTCGATGCCCTGACACGATCCCCGGAAGACCCAGCCGCATGGGCTTCTTTGGAGAGCCTGTCCGCGCAGATCTTCAGCCTGTCGCCTGCTCAGCAGCAGCGGATGATGCGCGCCCTTGACGCTGAGTAAGAATCACACCCACCACAGGCGACCCAAGCGGCCATGTCGATGATCTCATCTGCGTCTTAGACATGCGCGATCTGCCCGGTTGCGCGTGCGTGTTGCGGTTTACAGTCTGAGTGTTCCCCGGCACCCAATGGCTCTGATAGGAGATTATCAGGATGAAGGCTGTCTATCTTGCACCCCTGGCCCTACTGCTCACAGGCTGCTCGTCCATCCTTGAGGGGACCTGGGAGGCCCAACCCAGCATCTCGGACTCTGGCGGATGGAGACGAGACGAGACCCTCATACAACTCGACCGCGTCGCCATGAAGGGGAACCTTCACCGGTTCAACGCGGACACGGACCGGGGCTGGGGGCGGACCCGGTCATGGGACGACGCGGGATTCCAGCTCGATGTCCGCGGCCGCGGCCAGGGAATCGTGATGGCGATGGTGACGGTTGATAACCTGGCGCTGGACGATCTTGAAGCCGGGATGCGCGTGGTGGAGAATCGAAGCGACGCTCCAGACGCTCCAGACCTCCGTGGCGTCGGCTGCGGCGGTGAAAAGAACAACCAGTGGGAGACAGACGTCGACGCGACGGATCTCGTGCTGGATGTCACAGAAGTCACCGAAGACGTCGTCACGATTCGCCTCCAGGGCATCTTCGGGCACTCCGGGCGCGACACCTTCGACACGACGGTCCAGCTGCCGCTGGACTGAGGCGCACTCCATCTCCCCAGCGACATGGTCGCGTTTTTCGGATTCTTGTTCGATGTTGGGAGATGCACGGTACACTATCCAGGATACCCCATAGTTATTCCCCCAAAGAGGAGATCGTACCGATGAAGGCTGTCTATTTCGCGCCCCTGATCATCTGCCTGACCGGCTGCACATCGCTCTTTGAGGGCGTCTTGGATTCGGAGCCGCGTTCCTTGGACTCGGGGGGCTGGCGTGTGGGTGGTGAGACCATCTCGCCGAAGCGGGTCGCCTTGCGGGGATCGCTGCACGAGTTCAAGGCGAACACCGATCAGGGCTGGGGGGAAGGCATCTCCTGGGACGCCGCCGGGTTTGCGATCGACGTTCGCGGCAGCGGTCAAGGCATCATGATGTCGATGGTGACGATCGAAAACCTCGCGCTGGAAGACCTCGAAGCCGGCCAACGGCTGACCAACGAGGCCGACTGGATCCCCTTCGGCGAGCCGCGGATTCATGCGATCGGATGCGCCGGCGAGGTGGAGGACGAGTGGGCCTACGACTACTCGGCAGAAGAGCTGACGCTCGACGTCACCGACGTCACTGATGAGGACGTGACGATCCATGTCCAGGGGATCTTCGGCATCACCCGCCGTGGCTACGTCGACACCACGGTGACGCTTCCGCTCGACTGAGGCGGTCCATCTTCTGGCGCCCGGACACCATCCACGCACCGCGTCTTCGCGCCGCGTCTTCGCCTCTTGCACGCGGCGAGAGGGCTTCCTGTTCCGTTATGATCTGAGCGATGCAACAGATCCACCTCCACCATGGACAGGTTGACGTCTCCCACCAGACCTTCGCACCGCGAGACGGGGCGGCGCGCCCGATGCGTGAGCTTGAGGTCCGGCTGCTCGCCATATATGGCGCGTCATCCGGAGCGGCTGCTGTCGTACGCAGAGTTGCTGGTTGAGGTGTAGGGCTATCGCCCCGAGCATCCGCCGGCAGTGATCCACACGACGGTGCGGCGGCTGCGAAAGATCATCGACGATCCCGCGCGTACTCCGGGCCATATCTTCAACGTCCGGGGCGAGGGGTTCCGCTTCGTCCCGTCAGCGGATCGTCCCACGTTGACGACGGTGGTGGCGGCGCCAGCGCACGCGCCGGGCGCGGTCGATCGCCTCATCGAAGCTGAGGAGGCGCTGCGGGAGCACGACGCGCCCCGGCTGCGGCAGGCGCTCGACCGCGCCCAGGCCGCCGTCGGCCTCTCCTGATCGATCGAGATGTTCACCGAGCACCGCCCGGCGCTCGGTATAGAATCACCTCCGGTGTGAGGAGGCAGCGATGCGACATCCCCTGTTGTGGCTCTCATGGACCGTTGTGACCGCTTGCGGCCCGACCCGCGAATCCGGTGACTCCGACGTCGGCGGCATCACCGTTCAGGACAACGACGGCGACGGCCTGAGCGGCGACGATGACTGTGACGACGATGACCCGTTGGTCAACGTCCAGAGCGCGGAAGTCTGTGATGGCATTGACAACGACTGCGACGGCGAGATCGACGAGGGCGTCACATCGACCTTCTACGATGACCAGGACGGCGACGGCTACGGCGATCCGAGCCGCCCCCTCGAGGCGTGCGCCCAACCGGACGGCAGCGCCGTCACGGACACCGACTGCGACGATGGCGAGCCCGCGGCCTTCCCAGGCAACGCCGAAGTCTGTGACACCGTCGACAACGACTGTGATGGCACCATCGACGAGGGGGTGACCACCGACTTCTACGCTGACAAGGACACCGACGGCTACGGCGATCCGGACGATGTGTTGGCTGCATGCGCGCTGCCGGGCGGGTATGTGGTCGATGACACGGACTGTGATGATGCCGAGCCCGTCGCGTTCCCTGGCAACCCTGAGGTCTGCGACACCGTCGACAACGACTGCGACGGCACCGTCGACGAGGGGGTGACGACCACCTACTATGTCGACGTTGATGCGGACGGGTTCGGCAAATCCGACGAGACGACGGAGGCGTGTGCGCTGCCGACCGGCTACGCCGCTCGCCCTGGCGACTGCGCTGACGCGCTCGCCCAGATCAACCCTGACGCGGTGGAGATCTGCAACGACATCGACGACGACTGCGACACCCTGGTCGACGATGCAGACGACAGCCGGGATCCGGCGTTCGGCGGCGCGACCTTCTACGCCGACGCGGACGCAGACACCTTCGGCGACCCCTCCACCGCCCGGGACACCTGCCTGGCCCCAGCGGGCTATGTCTCGGACAACACCGACTGCGATGACACCCTCGCCGCCGTCAACCCCGACGCCGAAGAGGTCTGCAACGACATCGACGATGACTGCGACGCCCTGATCGACGATGACGACCGCTCGCTCAACGCTGCGACGGGGAGCACGTTCTACGCCGACACGGACGGCGATGGGTTCGGTGATGGCGGGGTCGTCACCGCCGCCTGCGAGGTCCCGGACGGCTACGTGGCGGACAACACCGACTGCGACGACGAAGATGAGGACGCCAACCCGGACGCAGACGAGTACTGTGACGGCCATGACGATAACTGCGACGGGGAAGTCGACGAAGACGCGGCGCTGGACGCAGAGCTTTGGTTTCGGGACGTCGATGTGGATGGCTTCGGCGATGGCATGGATGAGACGGTCGCCTGCTACCAGCCCTCTGGCTATGTGGCCGACGACACCGACTGCGACGACGACGCCTTCACCACGAACCCGGGCGCTCTGGAGTACTGCGACGGCCACGACGACGACTGCGACGGAGACATCGATGAGAACGACGCCGTCGACGCAGAGACGTGGTACCTGGACAGCGACGAGGACGGCTACGGCGATCCGGATCGGACGCTCCGCTCCTGCGCCCAGCCCTCTGGCCATGTCGGCAACGACGAGGACTGCGACGACCTCGACCCGCTCGACACCGACGACGACGGGCTGCAGGACTGCGAGGACGACGACATCGACGGCGACGGGGTCCGTAACCAGTGGGACGCCGACCCATACGATGATGACGTCACCCGGGCGCCGACCGCCGGGCTGGGCACCGACGGGGATCTGAGCGTGACCGGGACCACCACCCTCTCGGAGCGCACCCGGCTCAGCGGCGCGGCGAGCGCGGCGAGCGACACCATCGACGTGGTCGACGCCGGCGACTTCGCCGAAGAGGACGAGATCCTCATCCTCAGCATGCAAGGCACAGACGCCGGGCAGATGGAGACCGTCTTCATCACCGACATCGACGGCGACACGTTGACCATCGAGCCGCCGCTGTCGAACAGCTACACGAGCAGCTCGGTGGTCCTGGTCCAGCGGGTGCCCCACTATGAAGACGTGACCGTCTCCTCGTCGGGGACGCTGCGCCCGGATGAGTGGGCCGGCGACGGCGGCGGGGTCCTGTTCTTCCGGGCGACCGGCGATGTGAGCATCACCGGAACCGTGACCGCCGACGGCCGTGGGTTCCGCGGCGGCAACGGCGTCTCCGGCAACGGCTCGAACCCCCGACAGGGGGAGTCATACCGGGACTCCGGGAGCACCGGGGACACCAGCGCCAACGAGGGCGGCGGCGGCGCACACCCGCGGCGGGCAGACAACGGCGACAGCGGCGCCGGCGGCGCGTACGGATCGCGCGGCGGCTCGGGGACCAACTACGGCGGCTCGAACGTGACCACCGGCGGCCTCACCTATGGCACCGCCGCCCTGACGACCTGGTTTCTGGGATCGGGCGGCGTCGGCGGATCACCAGACACCGAGGGCGACGGCTCTGACACCCGCAACCGCACCGGCGCCGGTGGCGACGGCGGCGGCATCATCGTCATCTTCGCCGGGGGCCGCCTGAGCGTGACCGGCACCATCACCGCCGATGGCAACAACGGCGGCACCGCCACCAGCCTGGC
>JBCBLB010000734.1:0-4616 GCA_038520555.1 Myxococcota bacterium
AACTCGCCGATCTCGTCCAAAAACAGTGAGCCGCGATGTGCGCGCTCGAATCGCCCGCGTTTGCGGCTCGTGGCTCCCGTAAAGGCGCCCTTTTCATGGCCGAACAGCTCACTGTCCAGGAGCGTGTCGGGGACCGCGCCACACTGCAGGGTGATGAAGGGACCGAGGTTCCGCCGAGAGGCGAGGTGGAGCGCGTTCGCGATGACTTCCTTTCCGGTGCCGGTCTCGCCGGTCAGGAGCGCGGGGCGGTTCGAGGGCGCGATGCGGCGGACCTGGCGCATCACCTCACGGAGCCCGAAGTCCGCACCGACGATCTCGGTCCTCAGGTCTGCATGGAGGTCGTGCGACAGAGAGCGGTTGTCCTCGGCCAGGCGATCACGATCTTCCTTGAGCTGGTGGTGCGTTCGGGCGTTGACCATCGCCAGGGTGAGCGGCTCGACGACGGTCTGGAGGAGTCTGGCGTGTTCATCGCGGTAGCGACCATGTCCCCTGGCCCAGACCACCAACGCCCCGACTTCGTCGTTGTGCATGACGAGCCGAAGAAACACGACAGACTGGGATTGTAGACCGGGGAACATCCTCAGAAGCCCCGGAGGGGCACCTCCTGGAGTGTTGATGATCAAGGGGGATGGTGCTCCAGCGCCTTCAAATTGAACGTATTGGACACCGGCGTTGTCCAGGGAGAACCCCTCACCAGTCGGGCTTGCCCAGGGCGGGTGCGACCCGACCCACCCGACGACCTCCATCCTTGCGTTCTCAACGTCTGAATAGCCAAGGCCGAGCCCATCGGCGGGCAGATACCGTTGAAGGATGGGGAGGGTCCGACGGAGACCCACGTGGATGTCGAGGCTCCCACACACGCTGAGGGTCAGCTCACGGAAGAAGGATTCCATGAGTGACACCATATACGGCGCCGACGCCATATATGGTGTCGATTGGCACCGTATTTGGTCTCAATATACAGAAATCCCCATTACATCGGGATGGCACACGGCTTGCTGTACGGGTCAACGCACAACCCGACCCCAGCCCTGAGAAGAACCCATGACCCTTATCGGCGCCCTGTTCCAGAAACGCATTCGCGGTGGGGGGGAGCGATGAAGTGGGTCGAGTTGATCCGTGTTCGATCCAGTCCGGGTCAGCTCGACGTGGTTCTTCCAGCGCTTCGTGCACAGCTTGATGCGCTGCCCTGTGAAAGTCAGCTTCTGCGCCATGGGCAGTATGACGGCGATGTCGCGGCCCTGCTCGTCTGGCAGAACGGTACACCCCACCCCAGCCGCGAGGGCCTGCTGCTCGCGCAACACATGCAACCCCATGGCTCCATTGACCATGCAGTCTGGGTTCCCATCGATCCGGAGGATGAAGATGTTCACCGAGTATCTCTCAAATATGATCATTAAAGGCGGTGTCGCGCCTGTCTTTGACGACCCTGCACAGTACGGGCTGGCCCCGGAAGATGTCGAGTTCGTGTCGTCGGACGGCGTCACCCTTCGGGGGTGGTTGTTCCGCGGTTCAGGAACCGGCATCATCGTCCAGTCCCACTTTGGGGTCCAGTGCAGCCGATCCGGGTATACGCCCGAAGGAAAAGGATGGATGCCGCTGTGGAGCCAGGACATCCACTTTCTGAAGCATATCCGGGCGCTGGTTGACGCCGGGTACTCTGTGCTCGCGTATGATACCCGTAACCACGGAAACAGCGATACATCGAATGACAATTGGGTGAGCTGGGGGCCGACGGAACGGTTGGACGTGCTCGCTGCGGTGCGTTTTGTTGCGTCGCATCCAGACTACAAAGACAGCCCGATCGGACTGTTATCGTTCTGTATGGGGCTGGCCTCTACCACATACGCATACGGAGAAGAGGACGGCCTGGGAACAATCTCAAACATTAAAGCGCTCGTTGGTGTTCAACCGCTTCTGTACACCGACTTTATGAAGTCGATGAAGATGCCAGACTTCGTCAACAACTGGGTGAACGCCAAAAACAGCGAGCGTACAGGTGTAGATCTGGTGAACGCGTCGTTTATGCCGCATGTCTCAAAGATCTCGGTTCCCACCCTGCTGGTCCAGAATAAGAACGATCCCTTCCCGGACATGGCAAACGTAGACGCGTATTTTGAGGCCTTGACGGTCGAAAAAGAACGCCTGGATCTGGATCTTGAGCCACAGAGAGCGGCGGCGTACGCCTGGGTCACAGAGTCTCCGGACTTTCTGATCACGTTCTTTGACGCCCATCTCCGCACAGCCTGAACCCGCTCCCGGTTCAATCTCTGCGCTTTCCCCGAACACGATGTGAGGCTCGATGTGGTTCGCTGGATAATCGAGACCATTGCGTGGATGGTTCAGGCCCGGCGGATCATCGGGTACGGTCTGCTGCACCCTCCCCGCTCAGCCTTCGAGGTTCCGCCGCGCCTTCGAGGACGCGTGGAGAAAACCTACGATCTGCGTGGGTGGGCCACCGTCACCCTGGCCCCCGAAGCGCCTGAGGCAGGGGCCCACCTGATCTTCGTGCACGGTGGGGGGTATTCTTTACAAGGTGGTTCTCACCATTGGTGGGTTGTCGAGCAGCTGATGCAGCGAACGTCTCGGCGCATCTCCTGGGTGGAATATCCTCTTGCGCCGGAGCACCGGTATCGGGACGCACATGCGGTCGTCGAGTCTGCGTTTGAAGTGTTGATGGAAGCCCATCCACAGGAACAGGTCAGCGTGATCGCGGACTCTGCAGGTGCGGGGATGGTCCTGGCGCTGACACAGAAGCTGCGTGATCAGGGGCGGAGGCTGCCAGACAAGCTGGTCCTGCTCAGCCCATGGGTCGATATCTCTCTGACCAACCCAGAGGTGTCGGACATGCTTGGGCGGGATGTGCTCAGCAACCTTGGCGCCCTTCGGAAAATCGGACAGATCTTCGCCGATGATTTGTCGGTCAAATCACCCCTTGTTTCTCCTGTATACGGAGAGATGGACAGTCTTCCTGAGATCGCCCTCTATGCAGGAACGTCTGAGGCGTTCCTCCCGGATATTCGACGGCTACAGAGACACCTCGCGGAAGCAGAGGTTAAGCACCGATACCGCGAGTTTGAGGGGATGCAGCACACCTGGTTCATGTTTCCTCTGCCCGAGAGGAACCAACTCATGCAAGATGTCGCAGACTTCTTGCGACAGCCGTAAATAGACTTTGTGGCGAGTGGGCAACGCTACCCTTGGAGATTCACAGTGAGCACCAAGAAGTATCCCTTCAGCGATGATTTTGACGACCTCTCGCGGTTCAGTCTGGACATGAGCAGCGATCTCCGGCTGCGCCTGACCAACTTCCTGATGGGTACGCAGTATCGGTATCGATCGCCGGATGAACACGTACAGAAGACCACGCACACGATCGAAGGGTATCAGGGCCACAAGCTGACGATCGACGTGCTCACCCCGAAGCGCGCCACGGAGCCGCTGCCCTGGGTATACTATTCACACGGCGGCGGGTTCTTGATGGATCTGTTGCCGGCCCACATGGACATCTGCAGTGAATATGCGGCCCGCGCAAACTGTGTGGTGGTCATCCCTCACTACCGCGTCGCCATCCGCGATCCCTTCCCAATCAGCGTAGAAGACTGCTACGCCGGACTGAAATGGGCGATCGAGAACGCGGCGTCGTTGGGTCTGGATCTGAGCCGTCTGGCGTTGGCTGGGGAGAGCGCCGGGGGGGCGCTGACGGCCTCGCTTTCACAGATCGTTCGGGATCGATCGCTCACCGAGCCGTTGTTCCAGATGCTCATCTATCCGGTCACCAGCAACAGGCTCGACAGTGACTCGATGGTTAATATGCCGGATGCGCCGGTGTGGGGTGCAGAGAACGCCAGAAAGAGCTGGAGCAAGTACCTCCAGGGGCATGATACACCCCCCAAATACGCCTCCCCCCTGGAGACCGAGGACTTCAGCGGCTTACCCCCTGCGTATATCGAGCCGTGTGAGTTTGATGTGCTGCGCGATGAAGGCGTGGCGTACGCGCACAGGCTTCGAGAGGCTGGGATTCCGGTCGAGCTGAACGTGACCAAAGGCACGATCCACGCCTTTGATCTGAATCGGGACAGCGCGATCACCCAGGATGCGTTGTCTCGGCGGGTGCGAGCCCTCCGTCAGGCCTTCGCGCGTGTCGAGCAGCGCATCACGCTGCTCATCCACATCACGGTGCAGCCCGGTGAGAAAGATACGGTAGTCAAGTACTTTGAGGGCGTCGCCCGAAACGTTCGATCGGAGCCGGGCACGAACCTGTACACCTGGAGCTTCGATTCGAGCGGCGAGCGTGCTGTGATCATCGAGCAATATGCAGACGTGGCCGCGTTCCTTCGCCATATGGAGCAGACCGATACCCGCGAGGTTGCTCTGGTGGCTTCTTTTGAGCGGGTCTCTGTCTGTGGGATGCTCCCCGAAGCGCTCCGCGAATCACTGAAAGAACGATTGGATGCTAAATTTTATGCGCCTCTGGGGGGCATCACCAACATCGGGAAGTGAACCGCTGTTGGGGTAGAACGATTCTTTTTACCCATCTTCGATGGGTTGAACCGGGCAGCGAGCGGTGAAGCGCCTTTGAAGGGGAACCATCAGCTCCCAAGCGGTGTCACACC
>JBCBLB010000037.1:0-25701 GCA_038520555.1 Myxococcota bacterium
ATCAGCGGGGACTCATACGAACACAATAGCACCTCTCCAGCCCGAGTCTGGGTAGATGATCGGGTGATACTTCGTTTCCCGGTGACTTGTGGTCAGTATGTGGACTTTCTCAACGCTCTGTATGAAGCAAGTCTAATGGAAGAGCTTGCTGCGCGTGCCCTTGCGCTTGCACCTGCGAGTGGAATTCATCGCGATGAGGATGGACGATTCTTTCTTGATGTCGATGGACACAATCATCAGTGGGATCCGCTGTGGCCAGCGGTAGGTCTGAGTTGGGAAGATGCATGGGCGTGGTGTCAGTGGTATCGCGATCAGACAGGGAAACCCTGGCGTCTACCTACGGAATTTGAGTGGGAGAAGGCCGCACGTGGCGTTGATGGACGGAAGTTTCCATGGGGGAATCACCCAGAGGCAACCTGGACTTGCAACACCCAATCCTCTTTGAGTGAGCCCCTCCCCAGTCCGGTCACCAACTTCAAGACCGATCAGAGTGTTTATGGTGTCCGGGCGACCAGTGGATTTGTAATGGAGTGGTGTCTCGATCCGTTCACTAGACGCGGACTACCTCTCGGAAAGGGGGGAAGCGCACCAACCCCAGCAACCGCATTGAAAGCATCTCCAGACATTCCATATCGATTGCTCCGAGCTGGGAGCTGGAGTATGGGAATCGCCGCATGTGCCCTCGCACGCCGCAATGGTATGCCGGCGAATGAAAGAAGGATGATCGCTGGTTTTCGCGCCATCCGATCGCTCGATGATCCTCGCTCCGATTGAGCCAACCTCGCGAAGTCGCAGAGCACTTCGCGCGCACAGACTGCCGGGCCCAAAAATCTTCTCGAACAGGCACAACTCCGCTTTACAGAATTAGATGGTCATGATATTCTTAAAACAATCTTCAAGGATCACTTTTTGACCCTATGGTTACACATTTTCATTGAGTCGTCTTATCAAACCGGAGGAAGCGTGAAAAGCTCATGGTTCGCGTGCGGAGCACTACTGTTATTCTCAGTCTCTGATGCGCAAGCGCAGTTCTACGTCGGCCCATCTCAGATCCAATACTACGACATCACGTTTCAGAATGTAGTGATCGGACAAATGGTCGCTGTTGATGATGGGAGCAGCGCTTCTATCAATGGCTTCGCAGCCGGTCAGGAGTACTGGTGGTGGAATCCAGCACATGGAAACGCGTGGCGTGGGGCTTTCCATCTGGTTCCGGCCAACAGCGGATTCCACTATGCGGACAAGGCCTGGGAAGAATACGATTTTGGCCGGTTCGATCTCAGCAGCCCTGTCCCAATACCGGCAGTGAACCTGACGACTGACGATCACTTCTACGAGGTCATCGAGGTTGATGAGAGTACGACGCCTCCGACCGAAGAGACCGTGGCATACTTCTGGCTCGACGGCGGCGCTGGCGGCCAGCAGGTCTGGTATGGGCTTGATGGGATTCTGGCCAATGATCTGATCGGTGTTGGTGCAGACTCGGTCCTTCTTCGAGCCCTGAGTGTTCCTCCAGGAGCAGGTTCTCTGAATATTATTGATATTGGTCCATACCCTACAGGGCACTGACTACCTTCTTATCACTTCCATCATCCTGCAGGACTGTTGGCATAGACGGTGATCGTGATGCGGGGGCGATCTGAACATGTCGGTTACGAAACATCTCTGATACTTCGTGTGTGTCTGTGAAGTCTTCTCATCCTATGACATCTTCATCGTGTATGGTGCAGGTATACGTTCTACCAGGAGGGAGTGATGACGCGATGGGTTCTGACTGGGCTGTTGGCCCTGGCTGGCTGTGACGGTGTCGAACGCGGTGGAGACTGCTCTGACGGGAGCCGCTGTGGGGACGGGCTGGAGTGTGTGACGTGGTACGATATCGGCGGCGATCCAGTTCAAACCTGTGGTACTTCCTGTGATGTGGAGTCGGAAGATCCGGACGCTCCGTGTCCTGACGACGAGTACTGCGCCGATATGATCGATGGCCCCTACAACATCTGCTGGGAGAAGTGAGTGTGGTGTGGGGGCGACCGGACTCCGTCGGGTACGCCTCCGCTCTGGTGTTTTGGGTGCGGCTGTGAAGTCTCCCTATCCTGCGACATCTGTTGAATAGACCCGAACGATTCGGGTCCATCACTACGCCCAGGATGAACAATGAATCGACTTCTGCAGGGTGGGGTTTTCCTGACCTCTATGCTGTTCTTTCCTTCTGTTGCATTCGCTGACAGGGACGTCGACGGCATCCCAGACTCCGAAGACAGCTTCCCCGACGTCCATGACGCCAGGCTTTACGAGTTCATCGAGGAGGTGGATAAGTTCGCGATGGGCATCGAGAAGTGGCTTGGCGGCGTTGACGGGGACGCGCTGCGGGTGGTCGCCTTCGACGACGAGCTGGGGACGATCTTCGCGGGCCGATGTGCGGTGTCGGGTGTCCCTGATCCGGACGTCGATCCTGCGCGGCTGCTGTGTGCCTCTGGTGCTGATCTCGTGATCGACGACGCGCTGTCGATCATCGATGCGATCGATGCGGAGGCGCTGTCTGGTCTGCTCGGCGTCATCGAAGGGGAGCACCACACCCCGGCGCTGACAGACGAGATGTTCAGCGCCCCAGACGAGGTGATGGTGCTGCGGATGACGTTCGACGACGTCAGCGATGTCCTCCGCGGGGACATGGACGAAGGCGACTTCAACGACATCGTCGATTGCCTGGCTGGGCTGGGGGGCTGAACGGGCTTGCGCCCCTCGCCATGACACTGTCCTCCTGTTTTCAGCCATTCAGGAGGATAAACGGATTGATCGTATCAGATACCGGCTCGGACGGTCAACGACAGACGGTGAACGTGGCGGGGCCGCTGATCTCTTCCAGCTCCAGGTTGACCGTGGCGAGCCCGCCTTCATCGGATTCGATGCGAGCGAGTCCGTCGATCATCTCGCGGCTGGTGCCGTCGCACTGCCACCGCTCGGCCTGAGCGGCTTCGGTGCCGGCGAGGTGCTTGGGATCGGGGACCTCTTCCAGCCAGAAGAGGATCGCGTTCTGGGGATCGGCTTCCAACAGCGGCGCCCCGGGTTGGCAGGCGTAGGCGTACGATAGGATCGTCTTCCATGCTGCGCAGTCCCGGATCGTCTTGTTTGGGGCGCACTGTTCGTTCTGCAGGACGCCGAACACGACGGTCTTGCTGGCAGGGGTCTGGCAGGGGACCAGCAGCGCAGACACGGTGTGCTGTGGGGGGAGGGGGCTGTCGGTGAATCCGCAGCTGAAGAAGAGGGGCAGTGTGAGCAGGTTCGGCATGTTCTCACCCCCACAGGCTGTGCGACGTCACCCTCTACTACTCTTGTTCCCTGAAACCACTGTGTCCATTACGATCTTCCTTCCGACCGAGACCCAGCGATGCCCCGTGTTTTTGGTGGGGTCGGCTCAGGCGTGGAGGGCGCCGTGGAGGGCATCGAGCATCCGGTCGATCTGATCGGGGGTGTGGGCTGCAGAGACCGAGATCCGCAGCCGCTCGGTCCCGGGCGCGACGGTGGGGGGGCGGATGCCGGGGACAACCATCCCGCTTTTCCGCAGCTGGTCGGCGACGTCCATGGTCCGCTCGCCGAGGACGATGGGCACGATGTGGTCTTTGCCCATGGCGTCGACGCCGAGGTCATCGAGGCCGCGTCGAAGCCGCCGGGTGTTCTCCTGGAGCTGTCCGCGGGCTTCGCCGTTGCGCATCTGCTTGAGCCCGGCGAGGGCGGCGGCGGCGACGGGTTCGGGCAGGCCTGTGGTGAAGATGAACGTCCGCCCCTGGCAGAGCAGCAGCGCGCGCAGCGCGGGCGGGCCGATGATGAACGCCCCATATGCGCCGATGGACTTGCCGAGGGTGCCCAGCAGGAAGTCTGGCTCGGCGCCCTGATCGGCGGCGACGCCCTTCCCCTGTGGACCGATCGCGCCGAAGGCGTGGGCTTCGTCGACAGCCAGCCAGTGCTCCCCCTGGAACGCGCGGACGTCGGGGCGGTCGCCGTCCATCGAGTAGAGGCCCTCGATGATCGCCATCGTGGTGTCCTGGGGGATGGCGTCGGGCTGGTTGTGGGGGAGGATGACCTTCTGCGCGCGTGACAGCCGCACCCCGTCGATGATCGATGCATGGTTGAGGGCATCAGAGGCGACCACGTCCCGGCTCTGGAGCAGCGTGGACAGCAAGGCGAGGTTGGCGTGGTAGCCCGAGGACAGGAGGGTCGCCGGTCGACCATACAGATCGCCCAGGGCGTCCTCAAGGGCATGGTGGGCGGGCCGGTCGCCGCAGATCAGCCGGGCGCTGCCCGCGCCCGCGCCATGGGACCACGCCGCCCGGACATCGGGATGGTGGGCCAGCCCCAGGTAGTCGTTGGAACAGAACACGTCGACCGGCCGCCCGTCGAGCTGTCCGGTGGTCGGGCCGGTCATGGTGAGCGGGCGGAGCGTCCGCTCCAGCCCGGCGCTCTTGAGGCGGGCCATCCGCCCCTCCAGCCGATCAAATCGCCCCACGGCGGCTCACTTCGCGCTGGGTGGCAGATCGCCCCGGTCGGTGCCTGCGCTCCGGACCGCTGGTGGGACCGAGGGCGGGTGGGGCTGATGGGGGGGCGCGCGAACCACCAGCCCCTGATCGGCCAGCATCTCCAGATCCCGGGCGACCGCCTGGCCTGCGGTGGTCAGATAGTTGCCCAGCATCACCCCGTTGGCGCCCGCCGCGAAGATGTCCACCTGGGATTCGCCCAGGTTCACCTCACGACCGCCGCAGACGATGATGTCCTTGGTCGGCATCACCAGCCGATACAGCGCGATGATCTTCAGACCGTCCATGGGGGTCAGATCCTTCTGGTCTGCCAGCGGCGTGCCCGGTCGCGGGTTGAGGAAGTTGATCGGGACGCTGTCCACGTCGAGATCGCGCAGGTCCAGGGCCATCTCGACCCGGTGCGCCCACTGCTCGCCCATCCCGAAGATGCCGCCAGAGCAGACGTACATCCCCAGCGCCTTCGCGGCCCGGATCGTCTCCACCTCGTCATCGTAGGAGTGGCTCTCCACGATCTGATCGTGGAAGCTGCGGGCGGTCTCCAGGTTGTGGTGCATCGACTGCATCCCCGCCGCCTTCAGCTCTGCGAGGTGCTCCTTCGTCATCAGCCCCAGGCTGGCGCAGGTCTGCAGCCCGGTCTCTTCACGGATCCGGGTGAAGGCGGTCTTGAGAATGTCCAGGTCCGCCTTCTGGTTGATCGCCCGGCCGGCCATCACGATGCTGAACTCGCGGACGCCGTAGTCGAAGGCTTCCTTCGCCTCTGCGACGATGGTGTCGGCGCTCTTGGTCGTGTACTTTGGGGCCGCCGTCTTGAAGTGCGCCGACTGCGAGCAGAAATTGCACTTCTCCGGGCAGCGACCGCTCTTGGCGTTGCTGATCCCGCAGGTGTTGATGGCGTTGCCCTTCTGGGCGCGCCGCACAAAGGCCGCAGTGTCAAACAGCGCGCTCAGATCATCTGCGTCAGAGAGCGCCGTGATGGCCAGGGCTTCTTCTTCAGAGATGCCCACCCCGCGCACCCCACGCCCCCGGATATCCTGCCAGTCAAGCTCCATCGCTCCGATCCCCCTCACAATGGAATGGTCCCGGTGACCTACCGGACCCATTTCATCCTGTCAACCATCCACACGTCAACGGGTTGACGGACGCATCGGAGCGGGGCGCCTATCTGGTCTGAGGGGCTCACTCTTTTCATGCAACCGACCGATACCCAGAACGGAGAACATCGGAAGGCACTATGTATGACATCGTCGCGTTGTTGTTGCGCTCACGAACCCTTCGTCTGGCCCTGAAGAATGAAATTACGAACCACCTGGGCCTCGAAGTAGAGCTATGGGAGGACCTGGAAGCCGCGGCGGAGGCGCTGAAGGCGCATCCGGACCGGTATCTGACCGCCATCACGAACCCGAACTTCGGCGAAAACACCAACGCCTCGATCGATACGGTGTTCGACGCCCAGGTGCCCTGTGTGGTCCTCACATCCAGCTTCTCAGAGCCGCTCCGGCAGCAGCTGCTGTCTCAGGGGGTCGCAGACTACGTCGTCAAGGACCAGAACCTGGTCGAGAACGTCGCGCGGCTGTTGCATCGGATGCAGCAGGGGCGGGGCCGGACCATTCTCATCGTCGACGACTCGACGCCCGCTCGGAAACTGGCGCGGACGTATCTGCTGCGGCTGGGCTTCCAGGTGCTCGAGGCGCCCGATGGGGAGACCGCCCTGGAGACCCTCGACACCCATGACGTCCAGCTCGTCCTCACCGACTTCGAGATGCCCGGCATCAGCGGCGCAGACCTCGCCGCAAACATTCGCGCGAAGTGGGGATGGGATGAGATCGGCGTCATCGGCCTGTCCAACTCCGGCAGCTACTCCTCGCTCACTGCAGAGTTCCTCAAGCGCGGCGCAAACGACTTCCTCCGTAAGCCCTTCCAGCCCGAAGAGCTGTCCTGTCGCGTCTTCCACAACCTTGAGATGCACAACACCATCGCCAAGCTGCGAGAGGAGCGCCGGAAGGCCGCCATCCTCGCCACCACCGACGTCCTCACCGGCGCATACAACCGACGGGCGTTCTTCTCGATGGGGGAAGACATCCTCAAGAAGGCCGCCGAAGACGGACAACCGGCCGCTGCGGTCATGCTGGACATCGACCACTTCAAGCGGTTCAACGACACCCACGGACACGCCACCGGCGATGACGTCCTCAAAGCCACCGTCGACGCATGCCTGAGCGTCCTCGGAGAGGACGTCCTGTTCGGACGCCTCGGCGGGGAAGAGTTCGCCGCCCTGTTCGTCGGGATCTCCACCGAGCGGGTGGAGACGACCTGCGAGCAGATGCGGTGCGCCATCATGAACAACAAGGTCCCCTCTCCAGATGGAGACCTCCTTCAGGTGACCTCAAGCTTCGGGTTGATCCACAGTGACGGATCCGTCGCCCTCGATGACCTGCTACAGCATGCCGACGAGGCCCTCTATGACGCCAAAAAAGAAGGCCGAAACTGCGTCGTCAGCCGTACATGGGGCGCCTGCGCTGCCTGAACCCGACTGCCTGAACCCAGCTGTCTGAACCCGACTGTCTGAACCCGACTGTCTGAACCCGACAGGGGGGATGAAGAGAAGGTGGAAGGAACGGCCCCTGCTCCCCTCATGGCAGAGAAGGAGCTTGGGTTCGAGGTGTTTCGGGGCCGCTCCACCTTGCTGTTTTGTTTATAATGAGAATGATAATCAGTATCAACATTAATTCTGTGGTTAAGCTCCCATCTCACGTTGCCTGGGGTAATCCCTGGGATGTCTCGCAGTGATGGATGTTGATCGATGAGCCGCTTTCCAACCGCAGAGCACGCCCGCCTTGCCGCCTCTGATGCCCGTGAAGCCCACTGGAAGCGGTGGGGGCCCTACCTCAGCGATCGGCAGTGGGGGACCGTTCGCGAAGACTACAGCTATGACGGCGCCGCCTGGGATGACTTCCCCTTTGAGATCGCTCATCGACGCGCGTATCGGTGGGGTGAGGATGGCATCGGCGGGTTCTCGGACAACCATCAGCGGCTGTGTTTTTCGTTGGCGCTGTGGAACGGCCACGATCCCATCCTCAAAGAGCGCCTGTTTGGGCTGACCAACGCTGAGGGCAACCACGGTGAGGACGTCAAAGAGCTGTACTACTACCTCGACGCGACGCCCAGCCACTCGTACCTCAAGATGCTCTACAAGTACCCTCAGCGGCGCTTTCCGTATGAGCAGCTGCGGCAGGCGAACGCCGGCCGGGGTCTCGACGAGCTGGAGTTCGAGTTGTTGGACACGGGCGTCTTTGACGACGACCGATACTTTGATGTGGTCATCGAGTATGCCCGCCCTGCTGTCGATGAGGTCCTGATTCAGATCACGGTGATCAACCGTGGCCCTGACGCGGCTGAGATCCATCTGCTGCCGCAGGCATGGTTCCGGAACACCTGGTCGTGGGGTCAGGATCCGTATCGTCCGCTGATGCGGCTCAGCGATGCGGAGACCATTGAGATCGAGCACCGCACCCTGGGTCGGTTCACGCTGACCGCTGAGGGTGGGCCGCGGGTGCTGTTCACCGAGAACGAGACGAACACCCCGGCGCTGTATGGCCAGCCTGGAACCGGCCCGTTCAAGGACGCATTCCATGACTGGGTTATCAGCGGGGATCATCGAACGGTTTCGGCAGAGGAAGGGACCCGTGCGGCCTTCTACGATCGTCGGACGGTGCCTGCTGGTGGTCAGACCCGTCTACGGCTTCAGCTGACGCCCACCCGGACCGCCCACAGCGTCGCCACGTCGTTCGATGGGTTTTCAGACGCCTTCGACCGCTGCGTTTCCGAAGCCGACGCCTTCTATGCGCACCTTCAGGCGCAGCTGCCCGACGGCCCCGAGGGGGCAGAGCTTCGCCGGGTTCAGCGGCAGGCGTTCGCTGGGATGATATGGTGTAAGCAGTATTATTACTACGATATTCACACATGGCTTGAGGGCGATCCGTCCGCGCCGCCGCCGCCGCCGGATCGGTGGCATGGGCGGAACAGCGAGTGGGATCATGTCTACAACGATGACATCATCTCGATGCCGGACAAGTGGGAGTATCCATGGTTCGCTGCCTGGGACCTTGCGTTTCACTGCCTGCCGCTGGCCATGATCGACGCCACCTTCGCCAAAGAGCAGCTGATGCTGCTCACCCGCGAGTGGTACATGCACCCCAACGGGCAGCTTCCGGCCTATGAGTGGGCGTTTGAAGACGTCAATCCGCCGGTGCACGCCTGGGCCACCTGGCGGGTGTTCCAGATCGATCGGAAGCAGCGGGGCGACGCCGGCGACCTGGCGTTTTTGGAGAGCGTCTTTCACAAGCTGATGCTCAACTTTACCTGGTGGGTCAACCGCAAGGACGCTGAGGGCAACAACATCTTCCAGGGTGGCTTTTTGGGGCTCGATAACATCGGGGTCTTCGATCGGAGCAAGCCGCTTCCCACCGGCGGCCACATCAACCAGTCGGATGGGACCAGCTGGATGGCGATGTACTCGCTCAACCTGATGCGGATCGCGCTGGAGCTGGCCCTGCACAATCCCACCTATGAAGACATCGCCACCAAGTTCTTCGAGCACTTTTTGCATATCGCGCGCTCGATGACCCAGTTCACCACCGATGGGTTGGGGCTGTGGGACCCGGACGATGAGTTCTACTATGACGTGCTGACGTTGCCGGACGGCCGACGGATCCCGCTGAAGCTTCGCTCGATCGTCGGTCTCATCCCCTTGTTTGCCGTGGAGACGATCGAGCCGGAGATGCTGGAGCGGCTGCCGGGGTTTGCGCGTCGGATGCAGTGGGTGTTCGACAACCGCCCCGACCTGACCCGGCTGGTCTCCCGGTGGCGCGAGCCCGGCCGGGGCGAGCGGCGGCTGCTGTCGCTGCTGCGCGGCCATCGGATGAAGTGTCTGCTCCGGCGGATGCTCGACCCCAATGAGTTCCTCGGTGACTTCGGCGTGCGCGCGCTGTCCCGCCACCACCGCGACGACCCGTATGTGCTCCAGGCCAACGGGCAGCGCTTTGAGGTCCACTATGTGCCCGGCGAATCCAAGACCCGGCTGTTTGGCGGCAACTCCAACTGGCGCGGTCCCATCTGGTTCCCGATCAACTACCTTCTCATCGAGTCCCTGCAGAAGTTCCACCACTACTACGGTGACGACTTCATCGTCGAGTACCCGACCGGATCCGGTGAGAAGATCTCGCTGTTGGAGATCGCGGATGCGCTCGCGGCACGGCTGGTGAATCTGTTTCTGCCCGACGAAGACGGCCGGCGGCCGGCGATGGCCAACCACCCCCGGTTCGGCGATGATCCGCACTTCCGCGACAACCTGCTGTTCTATGAATACTTCCATGGCGACTCTGGCCGGGGCCTGGGCGCCGCACACCAGACCGGCTGGACCGGCCTTGTCGCCAAGCTCATCCACCCGCGGGCGCCGGTCGGCTCCGGATGGCATCCGCCCAACGAAGAGGAGTAGCGTGTATCGGACTCGACGCGCGCCGGGTGTGGCACGCCCACGACGCGATGACCTCACCCCCTCCCCCGATCGGTGCGGACGCCGCGGTGCATCAGCTGGCCCGCCCCTGTATCTTGCGGGCGTCGTTCCTTTCACACGCCTGATGCGATGAGCAAGCCGGGACCCGCGCATCCGCCCGCCGTCACCGTCTATGGGGCGTTGACCCGGCTGGACGTTCAGGCAGACGTCCGCTTGCAGCCCCCGTCCCCCCTCCCGACGAATCAGATCGGTCGCTTTCAGATCATCGGCGAGTTGGGGCGGGGGGGGATGGGGGTGGTCTATGACGCAGAGGATCCAGAGCTTCAGCGACGGGTCGCGATCAAGGTCCTCAACGCCCACGCCGCCTTGCACCCTGGCGGCGTCGAGCAGTTCGTCGTCGAGGCTCGGCTGACCAGCCAGCTTGACCATCCGAACATCGTCCCGGTCCATGAGATGGGCATCACCGATGAGGGGCAGCTGTTCTTTGTGATGAAGAAGGTCACCGGGCAGAGCCTGGCCGCCCGGATCGCGCAGCTTCGGGAGGGGCGGGCTCAGCAGTCCCTTCACGGTCGGCTGGTGGCGTTTCAGCGGCTGTGTCAGGCCGTCGCCTTCGCCCACGATCGCGGCGTCGTGCACCGAGACATCAAACCGCAGAACGTGATGGTCGGTCGCTTCGGGGAGCTGCTGTTGACGGACTGGGGCATCGCCCGGATCATGACGTCCGCGGATGCCCAGGCCCGTGGCAGCGGTACGCCCGGCTATATCGCCCCAGAGGTGGTTCAGGGGCAGCCGGGGGATGAGCGCGCAGACCTTTTCGCCCTCGGCGCGGTCTTATACGAGCTGCTGACCTTCGTCCGGGCGTTCGAACCCACCTTGTCGTTCGATCCGGCGTGGTGGCCGCCTCAGCGTGGTCTGCCGGATGCCTTGTATGAGATCATCGGAAAGGCCATCGCCTATCAGCCCAGCCATCGGTATGCCTCGGTGAGCCAGCTCATCGCCGCCATCGAGGCGTATCTCGACGGCTCCCGCCGCCGCGCGGAGGCGGGAGCGTTGCTGGCCCGCGCCCAGCAGAAGTTTGATGAAATCAGTGGCCTGCATCACCAGCTGGACGCTGCGGTAGCGCATTGCCAACAGCTCATGAAATCGATCGAAGCGTATGAACCGATTGAGGTGAAGCTCCCGCTGTGGGACGCGCGTGAGCACATCCAGAAGCTGCGCAGTCAGGTCGCCCGTGAGGAGATCGCATTTCTTGAGGCGGCTCGGGGGGCGTTGGCCCGAAGCCCTGGGCTCCGTGAGGCAGATCATCTGCTCGCCGACTGGTTTTATCGAACCCACCAGATGGCGGAGAAGCGAAAGGATCTGCCTGCGACTGCCCGCGCAGAGGCGGAGCTCCTGATTCATGACACCGGCGGGCGGTACCGGTCGTATCTGTCCGGTGAGGGGCATCTCACGCTGTATACCGATCCGCCGGGCGCGACGGTGCAGCTGTTTCGTGTCGAGGAACGCCGCCGCCGCTATGTCGAGGTTCTGGTCGGTGAGCCGCTCACAACGCCGATCGAGAGGTTTGTGTTGGGAATGGGGAGCTGGATCGCAGTCATCCGCGCGCCGGGACGCGCGACGGTGCGCGCACCGATTTGGATCGCACGGAACGGTCAGTGGACGAACACGCCGCCTGGGGAAGACACCCCTTCGCCGATTCGGCTGCCTCGGGCGGGTGTGTTGGGGCCGGACGACGTCGTCGTGCCCGGTGGGTGGGCCTGGATCGGATCAGACCATCCGATGGCCAACGGGGCGCTCCCTCCCCGGCAGGTCTGGATCGATGCGTTCGTGATGCGCCGGTACATGGTGACCAACCGAGAGTACCTCGCGTTTATGAACGCGCTGGTGCGCGAAGGCAACGAAGCAGAAGCGTTGCAGTGGGCTCCACGGGCCCGAGCCGGATCGAATGGGATGCAATCCACAGGCTCACCCCTTTATGGCCGTGATCCGCAAGGGCGTTTCCGACTCATCGCCGACGTGGATGGCGACATCTGGGATCCGGAGTGGCCGGTGATGATGATCAACTGGTCGTGTGCGATGGCGTTTGCCAGGGCTGAGGCGGTGAACACCGGCCGACCCTGGCGCCTGCCGACAGAGCTGGAGTTCGAGAAGGCAGCCCGCGGCGCCGACGGACGCGAGGCGCCGTATGGTCCGCTCGTCGAGCCGGCGTGGAGCCTGGTCGCCTCTTCCTTTTCAGGGCGTCGGTTGCCGCGCACGGTTCATGAAGACCGCGCCGATGAGAGCCCTTACGGGATTATCGGACTATCCGGTAATGTCAGCACAATGTGCCTGGACTCCAGGCAACTCACCCTGAACGTCCGCAACGACCGGGCCCTCGTCACAGTGGCGGAGCACGCGAACCTTGAAGAAGGGACCATCAATCGTCGCGGCGGAGCGTTTTCGTTGAACTCTCGGGTCGGATACTGTGCGAGTCGGAGCAACGGTCTGCCAGGATTCCGGGCGTACTACACAGGGATGCGGCTCGCCCGGAGTTTGACCGAAGACGACTACTGACGGCGCACTTCGGGGGTCACTTTGCAGCGACGGCGACGGCGTCCGTGTTGGCGGCCATCTTCCGGCTGTCGGGGCGGAGCGCCCAGGAGGTGAGTGCGAAGCCGAGCATGACGAGTGGCGGGATCGCTTCGCCGATCGGGTCGCCGGCCATGATGTGTGCGGCCGAGGCGCTGAGGAGGTTGATGGTGAAGCCGGCGTAGGCCCACTCTTTCAGCCGTCCCAGGCCGGGGAGCAGGAGGACGACCACGCCGGCGATCTTGAAGAAGCCCAGCCACTGGGCGAACCATTCTGGGAAGCCCAGATTGACGTAGTTCGCCACCATGTCCGGCTGTGCGGTGAGGGCCATCACCCCCGAGCCGAGCAGCGCGAGGGAGAACAGGCCGAGCGTGGCCCAGTAGCCGATGTTGCGTGCGTTCATGAAACGAACCTCATGTTCTGAAGACCTTCTCAAAATACAATCTGGTACGATTGATCACAATATGTGATTCAATCACATCAGCTGGTCACATTCGTCACGGATGATAAGGGAGGGCCGCGTGCTGGAGTCGACAGAGGGCTTTGAGATCTTCGTCACCATCGCCGATGAAGGCAGCATCTCGGCAGCAGCCCGTGCCCTGGATGTCCCCCGTGAGACGCTCAGCCGTCGGCTCGCCCGCCTTGAAGAGCGGCTGGGGGTGCGCCTGCTGCATCGCACCTCGCGGACCTTGAACCTGACGCCGGCGGGGGAGCGGCTGGTGCAGCGGGCGCGACCGTTGGTCCGTGCGGCCCGTGAGGCCGTCCTGGCGGTACGTCAGCTGGATGAGACGCCCCGCGGGGTGCTCCGGGTATCGATCCCGCCAGGGGGCGGGGCTTCGATCCTGGGGCCGATGGTGTCTTCTTTTTTGCGCCGGTATCCCTTGGTTCAGCTCGACCTGTTCGCCACCAGCCGGTTCGTCGATCTGCGCGCTGAGGGGTTCGACGTGGCGATGCGGGCGGGGCAGCTGAAGGATCCCGGGCTGGTCGCCCGGAAGCTATGGGCCAGCGACCTCATCGCCGTCGCTGCGAGGGACTACCTTGAGATGCACGGTGAGCCAGAGACCCTCGATGACCTGACAGACCACAACTGCCTGGTCGGGATGGTGGGCGGGACCGAGCCGCAGCGGCGGTGGCCGACCCGGGATGGGGGCTGGGTATCGGTGAGCGGGCGGCTGGTCAGCAACGACCTGGGGCTGCTCACCGCAGCGATGGAAGAAGGTGAGGGGATCGCGCTGCTGCCCCGGCCGTTCTCACGGGCCGGCCGGCGCGCTGGCGTGTTGCGCGCGGTGCTCCCGGATCAGCTCGGCGCGACGGCGTCGATGTCGCTGGTCTTCCCAGAGCGGCGGTTTCTGCCCCCGAAGACCCGCGCATTTATCGAGCACGTCGCCGATTGGTTCGCCCAGCAGGGCGACCAGATGATCTTGCAGTCTGCAGAGATCGCCCGCAACGAGACGGTGCCGCGTGACGTATTACTCAGCGGAAGCTGAGAATTGCTCCATGGTCACCGTCACGGACGGCGTGGGCTCTGCAGCGTACTCCACCAGCATGTGGATCTCCAGCCCTTCGTTCTGGTAGTGGCGGGTCCGGGTGTTGCTCTCCATCGCTTCATAGATCGGCCGCCAGCCGCCGGTCCGGAAGTAGCTGTCGTAGCTGGTGGTGGTGCCCTCAAGCTTGTTGTTGTCGTACTGGAGGACGAGCTTGTTGGCTTCTTCCGTCTGGATTTCGGCGTCGCCGTACGGAAGGTTCATCGAAGCCCAGGGCTCCTGAAAACGCTCCTTGCGTTCCAGGTTGTCATCGGCGGTGTTCGGCCGGTCGCCGAGCCGATCTGATGAGTCAGGGAGGGGGATGATGTTGGGCCGCCCCCCGTCAATGATGTATTGGCAGGCGGAGAGGCTCATCAACAGTCCGATCAACAGCAGCCGACGCATGGGAATTCACTCCTCTTTCCGTCGCCCGGTTTAGCGTGTCCGAGTTGGACAGTCGCCCCCAACCAGGCCGCGGATTGAAAATTTCAGGTGAAGTCAGTCAGGGGTTTCGGCATATCATCCCCCAGCCTACACCCGCATCTTTTCAATCCGTCCCATTGGCCGACCTCATGAAGGCCTGCGCGCTGCGCGCGCCGGATGAACCCTGTCCCCTTGTCGAAGTCATCGTCCAGGGCGTTGCTTTTGTTCTGCCAACGCATCGATCTTCGGCAGCTCGGCGAGCGGACGCCGGTCCGGTCTCATGCGCCGGAATCGCAGGATCCGAAGATCCCGGGGATGGAGCGTCTGTGGGATCCCAGCCCCGTCACCGGTCGTTGTGATCCAGGCCGCGCCTGTACCGTGCAGCAGCTGAATTGCAATGGTTCTTGGAATGAAGGCGTATCCTCGTGCATCGTGAGGAGGAGGGGAGCGGTCATGCTACATTTCCTTCACGACTCCCATTGCGAGGGCAATTCCGACGATGGATCAACAAGAGGTAGCGGATCGACTGGCGGATATCCTCGCTGCGCGTGCCGCACGGGCCGACCAGATCCGTGAACGACTGAACGCGTGGCGCGGTCTGCATGAGGCGCTCATCACCTTGCAGGTCAGCCTGGAAGACTACGCCCAGCACCCCGACAGCCCGAACAGCCTCAGCGATCTCGTTGAGACCGTGCGGGCGCAGCGGATCACGGAACGCATCGGTGCAGAGGTCGTCCCCCGCCTCCAGCGGGTCGAGAGCCGCTCCCGACGCGGCTCCCTCAACATCGGCGTGGCCGGGAAGGCGCGGATGGGAAAGAGCACCCTGCTCCAGTCCATCTCCGGCCTCGGCGACGGGCAGATCCCCACCGGTGATGAGCTTCCAGTCACCGCCGTGCGCTCCCGGATCTTCCATACCGTCGAGCGCGCGCGGGCCCTCATCTCGTTCCACACCTGGGACTCGTTTCAACGTGAAGTCCTCGCGCCGTACTTCTCTCGACTCGGGGGGGCGACGCCCCAGACCGTCGACGACTTCCGCAACTGGAACCCGGCGCCGATTCAGGAAAATACGGATGAGACCGTATTCTTGACGTCTCTGCGGGATCGGCTGGAGCGGATGCAGCGCTCGCTGCCCAGCTACCGCGGCTACCTCAACGGCGAGCAGATCGAGCTGAGCCTCGACGCCATCCGCGACTTCGTCGCCTACCCGGACAGCAACGAAGAACGCACCGGGGCGCCGCCTCGGAAGTACCTGGCCGTTCGCGAAGCCCGGATCGAATGCGCCTTCCCCGGCGTGTCGGTGCGCCGGCTCGGCCTCATCGACCTGCCCGGGACCGGTGAGATCGTCGCCGAGGAGCGGCATGTCGCCGATCTGGATGATGAAGTCGATGTGGTGCTGCTCATCACCAACCCCGAGCGGCTCGCCTACTGGGACAAAGAGTCGGCGCAGACCCTCGATCTCGTGCTTCAGGCCCGGGCAGGGGTGAAGTCCTCTGACTTCGCCCTCATCGTGGTGAACACCGGGGGCGCCTCGTCGGGCAAGCGGAGCGCGCTGCTCGGTGACATCCAGCGGCGACTCCGACAGCGTCCCCAGGGTGGCGTATTCAGCATCCTCGAGTGTGATGCCATCGACCCCGAAGACGTCCGCGGTCGGCTGCTGCGGCCCGTCCTCAACCACCTCGCCGAGCGGCTGTCTGTGATGGACGCGGCCGCCCTCGCCTATGCAGAGGCCGAGCTGGCGGCCCTCCGCAGGGACATCGGTGAGGCGGTCGGATCTGCACAGGAGCTGCTCGAGAACCTCGCCCCCACCGCGACCCCGATCGAGGTGCTGCTGGTCTCTGAGACCGAGAACCTCCGCAAAGAGCTGGCCCGACGGTTCAGCCAGATCGTCGAGCGGCGGCTGCGCGCGGCCCGTGGCCCGGAGGCCGAAGACGCCGCCTTCGAGGACGCCGTCTCCCAGTGCTATCAGCGCGCACGCGCCTGGCTGGCCGATGGCCTGGGCCTGGGCGAAGCGCAGTGGCTCCAACAGGCCGAGCGGACCCTGCAGGGCAACAAGGGCTCTGGTGAACTCGCGGAGACCGAGCTGAACCGGGTCCGGGTGCACATCTCGTCAGAGTTCAACTCCCTCGATGCGCACCTCAGCGCCCTGGTCCACGGGCTGTGGGGAGAGCTGTGGCAGACCCTCGCCGAGCTGCTCGGCTTCGAGGCGGAGGGCCGGCCACCCGCCGCCAACGGGCTCCAGATCCTCCATGGCGAGCTGAAGGCGGTTGGCAGCAACGCGATGGCCGATGCGATCGCAGAGCTGATGCAGCTGCGGCTCGACTATCGGACCCACTTCCATCCGCGGATGCGGCGCGAGCTGGACGTGCTCAGCCCTCAGCTCACGCAGCGGGACACCGGGCGGCAGGCCGCTCGGATCGTGGTGGCGCCGACGCTGGAGGGGGCCCATGAGATGCTCGCGCTGCTCCGGGAGTATGGCGAGCAGGCCGCCTATGAGGCGCAGAAAGCGCTGCTGTTTGATGTCACCCTGCCCGCGCTGGTCCTCCATGCCGCTTCGGAGCAGTTTGACGACGCCTTCCTGCGCGCCGGGGCGTCGCGTGAGGGCTTTTTGCGATACGCCTTGAAACATCGGGATCGGATCTGGCCGGGGACTTTCTCGCGAATCGAGCAGGCCAACGCCCTGCTCGCCGCCAGCCGGCAGGCCCTCGAAGCCACCCAGCGCGCCTATGCGCGCGTCGACTCGGCAGGAGAAACACGGTGAGCGGCGATGACAACGCAGAGCAGGTCGAAGAAGAGGCAACCAACCATGGGGGGATGCGTATCGCGCTGGCTGCCCCGTCTGGAATCGGCAAGACCTCCGTACTGGCCGCCCTCCTCGATGAGGCCAACACCAAGGTGCTGGCCGGTTCCCCGGTCAGCGTGGAAGCGATCGGCCCCACCCGCCGACGGCTCAACCGGCTGAAGAACGCCCTACAGGGCCATCTGCGGGCCCGCGAGTTCGTCCCCGGCGGCATCGGCGGCACCCAGAGCATCCAACGCTATGACCTCGCCATTCAGGCTGCGCTCGCAGACCGAAGCTTCAAGCTGGAGTTTCTGGACTATCCCGGGGGGCTGCTGGAGGGGCAGGAGGGCGAGAGCTGGAAGCAGGTCCGCGGCTGGTTCCGGGACGCCGATGTCCTGGTCCTGCCCGTCGATGCCACCCTGCTGATGGAGGCGGTCACCCCGCGCCAGCACCAGCGGGCTCAGCAGCTGCTCGACATCGCCGAGATTGAGAGCGTCGCCACCCGGTACTGGGCCAAGGCCCGCGCCGCCGACGATCAGCCGCCCGGGCTGCTGGTCATCGCGCCCGTCAAGTGTGAATCCTACTTCGACGACAACGGCGGCCGTCGGGATCGGGCGGATGCGCTTCTGGAGCGGATCCGGTCGAGCTATGGCCGGCTGGTTGAGGGGGTGCTCGCCGAAGCGCCAGGGACCGAGGTGCTCTACTGTCCCATCGATACCATCGGCTGTGTTGAGGTGCTCCGCGTCGAGTGGCCCCAGCCCGGCCAGGAAGACCGCCACCCCGTCCCGCACTACCGGGTGCGGACCGAAGCGCAGCTTCGGCAGAAGGGGGCCGATGACCTGTTCATCGCGCTGGTTCGTCGAATCATCGGTGACGCCCGGCAGGAGCAGAAGAGCCTCGCCCAGATCGCCCGGGATGAGGCCAGCAAGCGGCGGACCTCCGCCGAGGTCCGCCAGGGGCTGCTCCAGAACTTCTGGATGTGGATCAGCGGCGAACGCCGCCGACTTCGGGGCGCTGCCGACCGGGCTGAAGCCCGCGCGGAGCAGGAGCAGCTCGCCCTGCAGCAGCTCCAGGAGACCCTTCAGGCGGTCAGCGAGCGCCCCTACAGCGGCCGTCTTCGCCCGTTTGAGGCCTGAGATCGATGCAGTGGTGGTTGCAGACCCGGGGGCGGCACGTCGACTACCCCCAGGGCATCCTCAGCCCGGAGACCAACCGGATGCCGTTCTGGTGGGCAGACTGGTGGGCCGGCTTCCGTGACGCCACCACGCCGGAGGCGCCCATGCTCATCGTCGAGACCGGTCGGGACGGCTGGCGGATGTACGCCACCGCCATGGAGACCGGGCGCCGGGATGGAAAGGGACGGAACATCCGCGCGTCTCTGCTGGCCGTTGGGACGCCCGGTGAGGAGAAGGCCCTCGGCCTGCTGATCGATACCTGGTTCGACGGTCGCCTCGCCGCACACTTTCGGCAGCTCCTCCCCGAAGATGTGATCGAGCGGTGGCTCAACGACGGCGCTGCCCCCGACGGTGTGGAGCACGCCATCGATGACATGATCTTCGACCTCCCTGCCCCGCCGCCGGTTGAGGCGCCGATGCTCGGGCCGGGCGTCTGGGGGGGCGCCGCGCAGGCGGACGCGTGTCGGCGCTCGCTGGTCGGTCAGGCGATGATGAGCGCCCGCGCCGGTCGGCATGGGGTGTTCTGTTGGCTCAACCTGCTGGAGACGATGGAAGAGGCCCGGGCGTTGTCGGCGCTCCGGCGCCCCGATGTGGCAATCTTGTTGGTGGAAGGCGGTGAAGATGCAGAAGGGTTGTCCGCGATCGAGGAGGCGTCGAGGCCGCCAAACCCTACGATCGCCGGCCCGCCCAGACGGGGGGCGGACGCCGGCGTCTTGAGCACCCGCCGAGACCGTTCTCCCGTGAGGGTCGGGTGGATCGTCGCCGGAGCTCTCGCACTGGTCTCCATCTTCGTGAGCTTCTTCACCGCTTTCGCGCAGAGATGATCGCGGCCCTGCGCGAGTCCTCGCCGTTTCAGTTCCTGTTCGGCAGAGACGACGACTGACTCAGTCGCGGTAGTCGCGGGCCTCAAAGAAGGGAAAGCCCCCCTGGTGGGCCCGATCGGCGTTGGTTTCATGAATGCCGATGCCAGAGGGGATCGGCTTGAGTGCGTCGACGAACGCCGGGGTCATCAGCACCTCGCCCCCCTCGGCCAGCTCCTCTCCAAGGACGAAGGCACGGTTCACTTCGCTGCCATAGAGGTCCTGGCCGGGAAGGATAAAGCAGGGGCCCCACCCCAGGCCGACGCCAGCGTGGATGGGGTCGTCGGCGTCGCGGTTGAACTGGTCTGTGCGAACCTGGGCGTCTAAGGCGGCAAACAAGGCCTGCTTTGGCGTCGGGAAGACGGTGAACAGCGTATCGGCGATCCGCTTGACGGGGCGACCGCCATGGACCTGGAGGGTCGGCTCGACCGCGGCCATCGCCGCCCGCGCCCGGGCAAGAGCGTAGATGATCCCGTGTGCAGCGGTGCGCTGGACCATGCCGGAGAAGTCGAGCACCAGCACCGCGGCGTCTGCGCGATACCGCCGCTCCAATTCGGTGAGCGCTTGCGGGTCGGTCAGGCTGCGATCGACGAGCATAAAGAAATCGAGGAATGCGAGTGTCTCTGCCATACCTTCAGCATACCGCCCCCGTCGACGTACGCCGCTGCGATGCTTAAGAGAAGTGTCGGCGGAGGGATTTATGCACAGCGACACCGCGGTCCTGATCATCGATATGCAAGACGAGTTTCTCACCCGGGCGGGCATGTTCAAGCGCCCTGTGGACGGCCGCGCCCTCGTCGGGCCGCTGACGATGTTGCTCGACGCTGCCCGGCACAACCACCACACCATCGTCTGGATCACCAGTCAGTATCCGGAGCGCGCCGCGTTCCCGGAGCCGCTCCGGCCGCCCAGGCCGCCCGGGCCGCGGTATGCCGACGTGCCGATGAACACCGATCGGCTGGCCAGCGGTCACGCCGGTCGGCCCTGCTGTGCGCCGGGCAGCGACACCGCCCGGATGTATGCGCCCGTCGCCGCGTTGATGCAGCCCGACGATCTGCGCGTGGTCAAGCACCGATACTCGGCCTTCGGTGAGACCGACCTCGCCCAGATGCTCCGGGAACGTGGGGTCCGCCGGGTCGCGGTCTGCGGCGTCGTCGCCAACGTCTGTGTGCGGGCCACCGCCGCCGATGCGTTCTTCTGTGGCTTCGAAGTGGACGCCATCGAGGACGGCATCGGCGCGACGGATTCGAAGCGGATGCGCGAGGGGCTCGACGTCATCGAGAAGCATTATGGGACCATCCGCTCCGCGGTGGAGATGCTCGGTCGGTGGGGGTTCGAGCGCCGGGGGCTGGGCGCCGGCGACAGCGGCGTCCTCTACGGCGTTCTGCCCAATGAGATCGCCGATGGCGCCCTCGCCGCGGTTCGGGAAGAGGTCGACTGGCAGGAGATGTACCACCGCGGCGGCCTCGTCCCGCGGCAGATCGCCATCCAGGGCACGCGCGAAGGGGATCGAGAGCCGCTGTACCGTCATCCTGCCGATGAACAGCCCGCGTTGGTCTCCTGGACGCCGCTCGTGGACCGGATCCGCACCGTCGTCGCCGAACGACTGGGCCAGGCCCTCAACCATGCCCTCATCCAGCGGTACCCCGACGGCAGCAGCAACATCAGCCTGCACGCCGACAAGACCCTCGACGTGGCCCGTGGCTCGGTCATCGTCAACTACAGCCTCGGCGCCACCCGGACCATGCTGCTCCAGTCGAAGACCCGTGGGGAAAATGGACAATTCCCCAGCCAACGCGTTGAGCTGCCCCACAACTCGCTGTTTTTGTTGGGGTGGGAGACCAACCGCACGTTCAAACATGGCATTCGCCCCGATAAGCGAGCAGACATCGAGAAGCGGCGCGACGAGCTGCGGTATGGCGGCGAACGCATCAGCCTGACCCTGCGCACCATCGCCACCTTCCGGACCGATGATGGCGCCGTCGTGGGGCAGGGCGCCCGCACCGGCCCGCCCATGGCGCCTGAGGAAGAGCGGCACGCGCTGCTCATCGCCTTCGGCACGGAGAACCGGGACCCTGACTTTGACTGGGACGCCCACTATGGCCAGGGCTTCGATCGGATCAACTTCCGTGACCGGAGGCGGTGATGGGACGAACGCTCTACTGGGTCAACGGATCCATCCCCAGCTGGTCTGTGATGGTCGCCCTCAACGAAAAAGGCCTCGCCTACGATGCGCACCGGCTGCGGGTGATGGGCCCACGACGAGAGACCCGCTCGCCATCGTTTCTGGCCATCAACCCCCGCGGTCAGGCGCCCGCCCTGGTTGAACCTGACGGCACCGTGATCACCGAATCGCTGGCCATCCTCCACTATCTGGAACGGATCGCGCCGACGCCCGCTCTGCTGCCTGCGGAGCCGGCTGCGCTCGCCCGGGTCCTGTCCCGAATGTACGCCGTCGAGATCCTCCGCAAAGCATACCGACCGCTGGAGGCGCTGTTTTTGAACACGCGCACCGCGGAACAACGACAGGCCGCAGCGGCGGCGCCGGCCCGGGTCGCCGAAGAGCTGACCGTCTGGGAGCGCCTCGCCGGTGAGGCGGATTTTGTCGCGGGTTCGACCGTGAGCCTTGCGGACTGTGTGTTTTATCCGGCGTTGGCCTACCAGGTCCGTCGAGGGCTGTCGCTGTCGGGCTGGCCGAACCTGCTGCGGTATCGGTTGCGGATGGAGGCCCGCCCGGCGGTGGCGAAGGCCCGGCCGGAGGGCTGGCACAAGCCGGCGAAGCGAAACCTGTTCGCAGAGGCCGCTCAGCTCTCGGCGAGCTGAGCCTTGATGTCCCGGAGCAGCTGGCTGGCGGTGCCGGGGCGCCCGTTGCAGATGCACCGCTTATAGGCCCGCCACAGCTCCGAGAGCATCGGATCGTCGACCAGCTTGTGCTCATCCGGCGCGGCGTCGTGGGTCGGCAGGTCGGCGACCTTGATCGCCCGACGCTTCAGCAGGCGATCGATCGAGCGAAGAAAATGTACGTCTGCAGCGTCTTTTTCGCCGCGACGACGAAGCTCACAGTAGATCTGCCAGAGCACGCTCTCCGGCAGCGCCTCCGGTGCGTCCTCCATGCGGTCTGGCTGAATCCGGAGCAGTCGGATCAGCTGCCGGGATGAGCTGTTCGGATCGAAGGGATCGTTGTTTTTCATGCAGACTCCCAGGTGAGCAGGATACGCACCTCCGACCGTAGAATGTGATCGCGGTGACCGGAGGGTTCGATGAGAAAAGGTTGGCTCAACAGGGTGACAACTCCAGGGGTCATGAGATGAAGCCCCCGAACGGCCTGCTGGCTTCCCTCCTCGCCCTCTCCACACCCGCCGCCGCGCTCGCAGATGGGGTGCTCCCTCCTGAAACGCTGGTGGAGACCCTGGATAACGGGATGCGGCTGGTCGTCGTCCCCCTCGACTCGGAGCTGGTCAACGTTCAAGCCCGCATCTCCGCTGGCGCGCGCGATGAGGTCACGAAAGGAACCACCGGCTATGCCCATTTTTTTGAGCATCTGATGTTCCGGGGCTCCGCGCGGTATACCGCCGAGCAGCGAGAGGACGCCTTGCTTCGGGCGGGCGCTGTCGACAACGCCTGGACCTCAGATGATCAGACCAACTACCACATCACCGTTCGGGCCGATCGGCTGCCCACGATCCTTGACCTGGAAGCCGACCGGTTCATTCGGCTGACGTTGACGCCCGACGCCGTCCGCCAGGAGGCCGGAGCGGTGATGGGCGAGCTTCGCAAAGATCGCTCGGATCCGGGGTCGGTGATTTACGAGGCGCTGTATGCCACGGCGTTCACCACGCACCCCTACCACCATACGCCCATCGGTCTGGAGGAGGATGTCCTCGGGATGGCCGACGGCTTCGAGATCGCGCAGAACTTTTATGCGACCTTCTACCGGCCGGAGCGGTTGACCCTGGTCATCGCTGGCGGCGTCGATCCGCGAGCGGTGCGGGACATGGTGGCGGAGCGGTTCGCCGCCTGGTCTCCGCCGCTGAAGGAGGCGCCGCCGATCCCCGAAGAGCCCGCTCAGACCGCCCCTCGGCGAGACACCATCGATTGGGCGGGGGACGTGAGCGATCAGGTGGCGATCGGCTGGAAAGCGCCCGCGTTCTCGCCGACCTCGAAGGAGAGCGCCGCCCTGGTCCTCGCCCAGGCGCTGCTGACCGCGCGCGCCGCGCCGCTGACCCAGACATTGGTTCAGGAAAAGCGGCTGGCCCAGGGGGTGTGGGGAGACCGCCCGACCCGGATCGATCCAGGCTTATTGGCGTTGTTTATCACCCTTCGCGAAGGGGCCGATCCGGCTGAAGTCGAGGCTCTGGTCGAGGAGGCGGTCGTCGCCCTGAGGGCGGTCTCCCCACAGGCGCTGGAGGCAGCGAAGGCGCGGACCCGGCGCCAGCTGCTGCTCTCGCTGGGTGATCCGGCGGGGTGGGCGGGGAACATGGCATGGTATGCGACGGTCGGCGAGGGGCCGGCGTCGATGGAGGCCTATCTGGAGACGCTGGCGTCCGTGACGGTCGACGATCTGACGGCGGCGGTCTCGACATGGCTGATCCCAACCCAGCGGACGACCATCGTTCTCATCGGAGAGGGGGCGTGATGTTTTGGATATGGCTTTCGCTGTCGTGCACCTGGACCCGAGCCCCCGGCCCTGTGCCGCGGGACGTCGCAACCGGGCCGATCGAGACGGTGACGGTGCCGGCCGCGGGCCCCATCACCTGGCTTGAGGTGACGGTTCGTGCGGGGAGCGCCCACGATCCGATCGGCAAAGAGGGCCTGTCTGCGCTGACCGCGGAGCTGATGCGTCAGGGGGGCGCCGGGGGCCGCTCGCCGTCCGAGGTGGAAGATCTGTTGTACACCCTGGGCGCAGACATCGGCGTCCAGGTTGATCGGGAGATGATCCGGTTTCATGCCCGCTGTCTGACCGAAGATCTGGACGAGATGGCGGATCTGATGGGAGACATCCTGTTGGAGCCGGCCCTGGATACCGACACGCTGCGTCGGCTCCAGGGGGAGGCGTCGGAGTGGCTCCAGCGGGGGCTGGCGAACAACGATGAGCGTCTTGGCGGCGCTGTGTTTGACGACTGGGTGTTTTCCGGGCACCCCTACGGCCATCCGACCGCTGGCCGTGGCGGTGTGGTCGAGACGTTGACCCGCGAAGACGTCGAAGACTTTCGCGCGAAGCGGTTTATCCGCGCGGCGTCCGTCTTCGGCGTCGCTGGTGGAATGCTCGGCGAGGATGGCGCGATCGTGGCGGATGCGCCGGGTGCTTCTGCGGTGCGCGGGCTCCAAAGGCGGCTGACCGCGGGGTTGGCGCCGATGTTGTATTCGGACGTGACGCCGCGGGCGGTGGCGCCGGTGGCGGGGCGTTCGCTGTTGGTGGTCGAGAAGGACACGGCGGCGACGGGGATCCACTTCGGCCACCCGACGCGGCTTCGTCGAGATCATCCCGACTGGCCGGCGATGGTGTTGGCGATGACGGCGCTCGGGGAGCACCGCCAGAGCCACGGCCGGCTGTACCAGTCGCTGCGAGCGACGCGCGGGCTGAACTATGGAGACTACGCGTATATCGAAGTGCACCGTCAGGCGGGCTGGTCCTCGGAGCAGGCGACGGCGTCGGGGCGGCTGCAGAACCCGTTTCTGGTCTGGCTCCGCCCGGTGACCGTGGACAACGGTCCGTTTGCGCTGAAGGCTGCGGTCGGGATGGTCGAGGCCTTCGTCGAGGAGGGCCTGACAGAGGCGGAGTTCGAGCGGATGCAGGCCTACCTGTCGGGCCGGATCGCGCTGTGGGCAGCGGATCCGGGACGCCGTCTGGGCTGGTCGGTGGAGGCGGCGTTGATGGGCTGGCCGGATCCGATCGAATCGCTGCCGCCGCGCGTTGCGGCGTTGACCCGGGATGAGGTCAATCAGGCGATCCAGAAGCACATCCGCCCCGAGGACCTGAAAATCGTGGTGGTGACTGGGGATGGTCAGGGGTTCATCGATCGCCTGGGCGAAGTGACGCCGATCGTATATTCGGGATCATCGCCGCTTCCGGGGTCGGAGCAGGCGATGTTCGATGAGGCGATGGCGGGTCGAGCGCTGGAGCTGGTGTCGGATCAGGTGGTGCCGACGGAGGAGCTGTTTCGCTGACGGCCTCGACGGCGAGATCGATGGCGTCGAGGATGTTGCGGGCATGGGGGAGCAGCCGTCGGCCGGCGTCGGTGAGGGCCATGCCCCGGGCAGAGCGGACGAACAGATCGACGCCGAGTTCATCTTCGAGGTCGCGGATCCGCCTGGAGAGCGGCGGCTGG
>JBCBLB010000437.1:0-8358 GCA_038520555.1 Myxococcota bacterium
CCGGGGTACTGTGCGTCATCATCGTCATCACAATCACCACCTACGGCCACATATCCGGTCGGCGGAGTGCATCCAGAGACCACATCGCTGGAGTCGCCAAAGCCATCTCCGTCCATGTCAAAATAGAAGGTGGAAACCCCTTCATCAACGCTGCCATCACAGTCATCGTCGACTTCATTACAGACTTCGATACCGTCGGGGTTGATCGTATCGTCTGTGTCATCACAATCGTCATTGTTGGTGACCGTTCCTGATGGCTGGCTACATGCAACAGTATCTCTGTCCGGATCACCGTACCCATCTTCATCCAGGTCGTGATAGTACGTTTCCGTATCATCACCCACGGATTTATCGCAGTCATCGCAATCATCGCCAGCACAATAATCACTGTCGACACCATCTTCATCCAAATCGCAATAATCATCCACAGAAATTGAGTATGCGTAAAGGTTCAAGAAGAACTGTTCATTGTTCTTAACAGCAGTGCAAGTATCGAGAAGAATGTTGAGATCTGAGATAAGAACCACCCTGTCTTCTACAACGACAATCCCCTGGCCAGATCTGCCAACAAAAACCTCTGTTCCGTCTGTCCCGGCGACGACGTCACCCGACCAGCCGTATGCAAGGCTTGAGATGTCTGTGCTGAGAAAGTGAGAACTGCTCACGGAGGCCGTTCTCGAACATCCCGTATCGTAAGAAGAAGAGGCGGCAAAACTGGAGCTGATCCCTAAATCAGAGAGGAGCCTGTTAAAGTTGGTGACGTGGGCTGAATCGAAGCTTGTAGAATCGCCAGCCAGGACCAGCAGGCCTCCATCATCAATAAAATCCGACATGAGGCTGACCTCGGATGAGGTAAATCTCGCTGAATTGAGAAGCAGCATGACGATGCTGTAGTCGCTTAGATCAGTCGGAAACCCGGATGAATCCTCTGTTCCTTCTGAAACACACCCTTCGTCAGTCATCACATCAAGAAACGGGTCCGGCCCGTAGAGATCAAGATATTCAAAACCACTGTTCCCCGTATACATCAGCACATCATCACCAAGAGCATATGCCGATTGAGGAAGCAGCAGCCACCACATAGATGTCACAGAAGACACCATGAACAGACTTTCTCGGATTGCTTGTCGTCTCAGTCTCATTGTGCGTTCTCCCAGAATTTGCTCGCAGCCGGTTGCTGCACATTACAGGTGCCCGCTGCACCCGCGTTCTTCCCGCCCAGATCCAGCATCAGCTGTTCCGTTTCCAGGAGGGGCAGGATCGGGGGGGATGTTGGTCTCCCCCCCGGAGCAGCCGACGAACCACAGGGCTGCGATCAGGTCGAGCGCAGTATTAGACAGTCACTGAAAATACAGGCGCCAGGCCAGCTCCAGCAACGCGAGCCCTCCCACGTTATCTGTGAACCCGCCGGTTGTCAAGCCCCCGGTGCCGGCGTCAGCGTTATTGTCGTCCTCGAAGGTGTCAGGTGGGTAGCTGCTGGACCGGGAAAACCGGCTGTATTCTCTGTAGTAGAGCGCCTCGTTGCCAGCAGCCCATCCCGTGGAGAGGGCCAACAGGTGGAGGTTGAACATCTGTGCTCCTGGGGGAAGTATGGGTCGTGTTTTTGGGGCTTTGTTGCCAAAGCAGGACCGATGATGGGAGGCGTCCGCGCTGAGAAGAGATGGGATCAGCGTTTGAGTCGTGTGGCGCGGCCTCAGGGATTGCCGGTCAGGAGAAAAAATCAACATTTCTGCCAGGGCTCCGCATAACGAAGGTGTAACGTCCATGGGCTCATCGTCGTCGCCCCCTGGATCGCACGAGAAACTGCATCCGCGTCCGTGACATCCACCGTCATGCCCCTCAACGCTGAGAAGCCAACGAACCACGCACTATACCATCAACGCGCGCAGCTCCTCGACGAGGATGTCGGGCGCCTCCCAGTTCAGCAGATGCCCCGCGCCCGGGATCCGACGAAGGGTCGAGCCCTGGATGCCGGCGTGTAGGTCATCGGCATGAAACGACGGGGTGGTGTGGTCTTTTTCGCCCACCACGATCCGACAGGGAAGGTCGATCTGAGACAGCCGATGGTAGTCGCTCTGATCGACCAGGGCCTGCAAGAGCGGGACAAGCGCCCGATGATCGTTCGCCAAGAACACGTCCAGGGCCGGCTTGACCCACGCCGGATCAAACCCATCGCCGGAGAGGCTTCGGATAAACGCCCGCCCGAAGATCGGGATGCGGACCATCGCGGTGAGCAGGCCCGTCTGAATGAGGGGGATCTGGATCCGGTTCTGGAGGTTCTTTCGACTGACATCCCCGGCAAACGTCCCGATCAGCAAGCAGCCCCGAAGGCGTTGTTGAACGACCTCCGGGTGCTCCAGCAGAAACCGCATCGCCAGAAAACCACCTGTGGAGTGTCCGACCAGGACGGCGTCCTGAACATCATGCGCTTCCAGGACCGCGCGGTAGTCCGCCGCCGCGACGTTGGGCATGATCCCATCAGAGCCAATCGTTGAGCCGCCATGGCCGCGAAGGTTCATGCCGATCTTCCGGACATCCGGCAGCCGCTCGGCCACCTGATCCCACTCCCCCATGTCGAAGCCGTAGCCGTGGGCAAACACCACCGTCTGAGCCCCATCTCCGGAGACCCGGGTCAGGATTCGTGCGCCGTCCGGTCGCGCGACCCAATGCGCTTCGCCCTTGAACCCCATGGCGCCCTCCTGGTCTGTCGAGGGTACCATCAAATCTCAATCGTTCTCGAGGACAATCATCGAGGTCTCTCCCGTCTCCCAGACGTCCGGAGAAGCGCAGTCGAACATCTCCTCTGGATAGTACTCGTCGTCTGGGTTCCCTCGGCTGAGCATCCCACCGCCAAGCTCGGCGATGCGCCGCGGCTCCCCCGCCTTGACCGAAGCGATGACGTCCGCCACCTCATCGAGCAGCTCTGGTGTCCACACCACCAGCGCACCGTCCATCTCCAGGCAATCATCGACGATGGCGAGCTCTCCACCGCCGAGCGCATGCATCCAGGAGATCGGCGGCCCCTCATAGGCGAACACCCAGACACCATCGACCTGGATCGCTTCAATGGGGGTCTGCTCGATGACCGTGCAGGCGCCGCTCAGAAGACAACACCCCAACAACCCCATAGAAAATCGCCTCATTTGACATCCTCCCGGCCCTGAAGGAGCCCCATCGGCAAAGAATGCCGCATTGAAGCCTGATGCTGTAATCTCAGCAGGCTGTCGCGATTCTACAACACACCAGGGGCGGGTTGTAGAACCGCGACGCACACCTGCCGGATGTGCCACAGATGCGACCGACGGTGGCGGCAACCCAGGACGCGATGGCCGTCAACGTCATGCCCGTTACAGAACGTGGTCTGTTCACATTACGAAGTCACAATATGTCCGACATCAGGCGCGGAAGGCAGGTCGTCTACGCCCTCTCTGCCCACCTGGTCTTCACCACCAGGTACAGGCGCAACGCGCTCGGCCTGGATGCTCTGGCGATCATTGAGGCCGATCACGTCCATCTTCTCGTCAGCTATCCCCCGAAGGTCGCTCTCTCCAGGCTCGTCAACAGCTTGAAGGGCGTCAGCAGCCGCCGTGTCCGCGCCGCACAGCTCCCAAACGCCCAGGCAAATGAGGCACCTCGCCCTATCCCGACCCGGAACGGGCGGGGTTGCGGGCTCACCCTGCTTCGCTCAATATCCCCGCGCGCAGTTTTCCTGACCGGTCAACCATACCGCTGGCGCACCGATTACGGCGCGACGAGATCGTGGACGCCCTCAGAGAACGGGCGGGGTCGCACACCGGTCGCCTCAGACAGCGCGGCGGGATCGGCGATCTCATCTTCATCGATCGCGGCGATCAGATCGGGGTCGAAGTCCGGTGACAGCTTCGCCAGCTGCACATAGATCGCCTTGGGCAGATGGACCGGAAGCACCCGACGGCGCCCCTGTGCGGCGGCGATGCGCTTGATAATGTCGTTGAAGCTCAGCGCTTCTCCACCGCCGGCGTCGAACGCGCGGTTGGGAAGCCCACGGCGCAACAGGGCGAGCGCCGCGGCTGAGAAGTCGTCGATGTGGATCGGCTGCCGACGGTACGTTCCATCGCCGATCACCGGAACCAGCGGCGAACGCCGGACGATATCGACGAGGGTGTGGAAGCTCTCCCGGTGGGCTGGCCGATGGTTGGCGAGGTGTCGGGCATAGGGCGCTGATGGCCTCATGATCGACCAGGGAAGACCGCTCTCCTTCAGTCGCTTCTCATCCTCTCGCCGAGAGGACGCGTAGGGCGAGTCCTGCTCCCAGTGGACCACAGTGCTCGACGCGTAGAGGATCGGCCGGTTGAACGACAGGACCGCGTCCATCATCGCGCGGTTCTCGCGCTGTGCGGCCTGGCCCGGGGTCTCGTCCTCGCCCGGCCGCGGCGTCGCCCGGATTTTGCATGCGATATGGACGACCGCGTCGAAGCGCAGCTCCTGCACCCGGCGACGATCCCGGATGGTTCGAAGATCTGCCCGCATCGGGGTGACCCCGTTCAGCCGCAACGGCGTCGAGAAATACAGGGCGTAGATCGTGTGCTGTCGTGCTGCGACCCGACTGAAATGTGCGCCCAGGAAGCTGGAGGCGCCTGTCACCAGGAGTTTCATACCGCCCGCTCTAACCCCCGAGCAGCCGACTCGGAACGTCCGGGGCGTTCGTCGGGTCGGTCACCCGCTCGTGCGTGCCGTCGTTGAGGAACTGGACGACCACCGCGGTCGCGTCATCGCGGCCCTTGCGCTCGGTCACCAGCTCCAGGATCTGCCGGGCCGCAGCGTCTGGATCGCCCCCGGAGCGCGCCCACTGCACCGCCAGCTCAGCGGGCTCGACCACATCGGTCACACCGTCCGTCACCAGGATGAAAATGTCCCCGTCCTGCAGCGGCTCACGGGCGACGCGGACGACCTCGCTGACCGCCGGACCCATCCCCATGAACGCCGCCAGCCCACGACCGCCGCCGTGGATCTGGGTGATGAGCGCCACGTTGTCGTGCCGAACCCGGTAGATCGCAGAGTCGCCGACGTGGATGGCCACCGCCTCTTCGCCGTGCAGCCAGAGGATCGACAGGGTGCAGGCGGCGCTGCCGTGACCCTCCCCCCGAAGCTCCCAGTCGATCTCACCGATCAGCTGCGTCAAGGCGGCCACGTCGATGGGCTGGTCGCTGGCAAAGAACTGCTCGATGCGAAGGCAGGTCAGCCGGGCCGACCACTGCCCCAGACGGACGGTGCTGACGCCGTCGCTGACCGCGAACAGCTGCCCCCGCCCCACCGCGTTGGGAGACTCTCCCAGCCGACAGAACGCGTCCTGGTTCTGTGGCTTCTGAGGCCCCTTCTGGGATGCGCCGCCCGCGCGCACCCACAGCCGTCCGGTGTGGGAGGTCTCGTCGCTCAGATCGCCCCCCGACGCCGTCGGCCGGCGACGCCCAGAACACCCGCCAGGAAGAGCAGAGCAGACCATCCCCCCCCGCGGGGGCCAGCGCTGCACCCGCAGCCGCTGGTCACCAGCTGCCCTTCACGATCCACGCCGCTGTCACCGTCGCCGTTTGCTCCAGACGCAGCCCCCTCGACGAAGCCCTCGCCAGACAGCAAAATCTCCACCCGCGGCGTGTTGGGATCGTTGCTCTCAATCACCAGCATCGCCTCTGCGACACCCGAATCCGACGGCGAATAGGTCACCACCACGCCGTCCGTCGTGTCCTGCGCCGCAAGGAAGTACTCCGGGAACACCGTGAAGTCCTCAGAGCCCACAATGCTCAACACGCCTTCGCTCGGAAGCTCGCCCAGGTTGCTCAGCGCCAATTGGTAGTTGCTCAGGTTGCCCACCTCGATCGCGCCGAAGTCGTGCGCGTTGCCGTCCACGGACAGCAGCGGCAGCGGGAACCGGAGCGGAACCGACGAAAACGCCTGCTCAAACCGCTCCGTCGACAGGTTCAGCGGCAACTGGAAAATGTCAAAGTCGAAGCCCCCGATCGGCGTGTCCACGAAGAACGTCGGCGTCAACACAAGGTCCAGAACGCTGTCCCACGCCGCCACGAACGTCGCGTCCGTGTTCAGCGAGGCCAGCCCCTCAGGCGCGAGCACCGCGGCTTCGCCCGCCTCATCGATCCGCTGATCCTCAACCAGCCACGAGACGCCCTCGAAGTTCACCTCACCAACCGGCTGAAGATCCGCCTGGAAGCCCACGTCCACCACGCCAAACAGAGCCTGGCTGTAGCGGAACAGGACCTCCTCATCCCCACGGGCGATCACCGTCACCACCTCAGGAACGCTGCCGACCATCACGAACGGATCAAAGGTCTCCGCGCCAACCAGATCCACCGACTCGCGGCCGATCTCGAACTCGGAACTCCAGATGTCGATGTCGAAGCGGATCTCAACCACCGCCGCAACGACCGAATTGATGTCGATGAGGCCGGTCCCCGCCTGCGGCTCAAAGGACAGGTTCAGATCCTCCGGCCAGCGAAGGTGCGCGTCCCCGTCCAGATACGCATCCGCGCCGCCGTCCGCGTCCACATAGAACCGAACCCCGAGCGGACCGCTCGACGGCACCCAGCCCGTGTCCAGCCCCGCCGTGAACAGCTCGGCGAAGTCGTACAGCTCGATCTCCTGAGGATCAGACTCGTACGCCATCGCCGCCGATGACATCCAGATCCACAGCATGACACCCCCTCCACATCCGTCCCACAGGGTAACGCAGCTATCGGCCTTCAGTCGACCGCTTCTCCGCTCGCTCCCCATTCGTCACCGACCGACCCGAGCGGATCTCGTCCGGGAACCAACCCGTCGCCTCCATCAACGGCTCCAGCACAGCCCGATCTCCGGTCACCACCCACACCCCACCCGCGCCTTCAAACAGCGCCCTCGACAACAACGCCGCCGCTTCCTCTTCCAAAGAACGATGCGCCGCCAGACGGCGCGCGACCGTGTCCGGCGGCTGCCCAAACGCCAGCGCCTGGTTCAACGGCGCACTCATCGTGGACAGCCGCTGCATCGACCGCCCCGCCTCCAGCGCCAACGATCGCCGCGCGCGACCCAGCTCCGCCGCCGACGGCGGACGAGACCCCATCCCCGAAATCTCCTCCGATAACGCCGACAACGCCGCCGGAACATCCGACGCCGACACCGAACAGGTCACCTCGATCCGCCCCGTCCCCGGCCACCCCAGCAAGACGCTCTCGATGTCGTAGACCAACCCGTCCGCCTCTCGGAGCCGCTGCACCAGACGACTGCTGAAGTCCCCGCCGAAGACGTGGTTTACCACCTCTGCCAGCGCCTCGTTCGGCGACCCCACACCCGGCCCCGGCCGGGTATGCGTGATCCAGGCCCGCCCCGCACCCGGATGGTCCACCAGGATCACATGAGGATCCCCAACAGAGACCGTCGGCCAACGCGGCTCATCGATGATCAGCGGAGACGCGTCTCCGCCCAGCCCGGTCAGCGTGGCCTCCAGCAGCGGCAACATCATGTCCGCCGAAGTGTCCCCGACCACCAGGATCGCAGCGGCGGCATGCGTCGAGATCTGGGACCATGCCGCCGCCAGATCCCGAACCCGGAGCCCCCGCCAGTCAGACGCCGTCGGTCGAAACGAAAGCGGGTGGCCGATGGGGTACAGCGCCTCGCTCAGGGCGAGGTTGTGGACCCGACCGATGCCGCGCCACATCTCCGACCGCGCCTGCGCCCACCGCTTGCGCTGACGGCGGAGCGCCCGGCGAGACCACCGGACCTCGCCAAGCGCCTCGGCCAGAAACCCGACCGCTTCTGCCTCAAAGCCGCTGAGCACCTCGACGTCTGCCCAGCTCCGCTGGGCCCCGACACCCACCAGCATCTGCCCCCCAGAGCGCTCCAGCGCTTCTCCGGGAGCGCCCACCAGCAGCGCCCCCGCCATCATCCCCGCCGCAGGGTTCTCCGCCGACAGATACCCGCGCCGAAGCACCACTTCGATACGAACCAGGGGAACAGCGTCCTGCTCGACGATCCAGACCGGCGTGCCGTCTGAGAGCAGATGCACCGTCGGCACCGGAGGCCGCACCTCGATCTCCGCATCGACCGTCGGCCGCTCCGCGGCGGCGAGGCCCATCAAGAGCCATACCCCGATCATCGCCCCTCCAGGTCGAGCGGTTCGCTGTCAGGGAGCGCGCGACGAGAGAGCCGCTCCGGAAGCACGGACAGAAGCGCCCGCCGCTCCAGCGAGAGATGGTCTCGGGCCACCCGCTGGACGTCTTCCACCGTCACCGCCTCTCGGGCACGGACGGTGTCCTCGACACAATCAGGGTCTGCGCCGCCGGCCACACAGCCCGCCAGCAGACGAACCCGATCCTCCAGACCCTCAGCGAG
>JBCBLB010000028.1:0-28824 GCA_038520555.1 Myxococcota bacterium
CGCGAACCCCGTCCTGCCGCCTGCCGTCCCCACCAACGCATGCCTCATTCGGACCTCCTATATGGCCACGCATAAGCGCGAAGAGCTACAGGAAGCCCTCGACATCTTCGAGCGGGTCGGGAATGAGCTGGGGATTATCGGCTCACGACGTGAGGAGATGGCCGAACAATGGCAGGAGATGGCCCAGCAGATGGCGTTGTAAACGTCGGGGATGGGCGGTTACAGGGGGAGCATGTTCAATATCCGCGTCGTCCGAACCATCCCGAAGCCTGTGAACGTGGTGTTCGCCATTCTGGTTGACCATGAGGGGTATGCGCGCTTTCCGGGCGTAGACCACGCCCGGATCGTCGAACCCGGAGACACGAGCCGCAACGGGGTCGGCGCCCTTCGTGAGGTCCACATCGGTCCAGTGCGGTTCTGGGAACGGATCACCGTCGTTGAACCCAACGTTCGGCTCAGCTACCACATCGAACAGAGCCGACCGTTCCCGATGGACCACAAAGACGGCACGTTGATGTTTGAATCCCTCGACACCAATGAGACCCGGGTGACCTGGACCTCAGACGGACACATCACGATCCCACTGATCGGCGGGCTGATCGATCGCGTCCTGGAGCGACAGGGCAACACCGGATTCAGCGTCGCCCTCAAGGCCGTCGGGCGTTTGTAGCGCCAATGCACCCCACACGACGCCGCATGCATACAAAGCGTTCATGCAATATGCTGGATACTATGGTACTTATAGCACTTTTCACCTGAACGGCTTCTTAAGCGAGCGAAACCGATGGCTCAGGCACATCGATTAACTCAGTTTCAACGTTTACTCAGCCTTTCAGATTACAGTCACCATCGATGGGTTTGAAAGTCGGTGACTGTTTCCGCCACGACGTTGAAGCGGCGTCAACCGGCGGCAGCGCAGGGTGCTTGAACCATCTCCTCAGCTCCCCGAGATGCGCAGGATGCGGTCGCCTTGACCGCAGTCGCCGCGCCCATCACAGTTGCTGGTCGTCACATACAGGTGCCCATCCGGTCCCATCACGACCTCTCGCAGCCGGCCGTAGCCGGCCTCGCCGCGCAGGTAGGTCTCGGATAGCGTGACGTTCCCCTGCTCATCGAGCGAGATCCGGTGCAGGTGCCCCACGTCATCGTCAAACCCGAGCACTCCGATGAGCACATCGCCCTGCCAGGGCAGGCTGCTGCCCGTATAGATGGCGGTTCCTCCGGGCGGCATGGCGCGGCCCCAGGTCTTCCGAGGGGTGATCATGCCTTCCTGGGTGTCGCACCGATAGACATCCGGCCACCCGAGATTGTCACCCGCACCCACGACGTTGATCTCATCGTAGTCTGTGCGCCCCGCTTCGACCGACAGCCCGCTCGGGCCATGATCGGTGATGACCACGGTTCCATCTGCACGCCAATCGAACCCCTGGGTGTTGCGAACCCCGGTGAGGTAGGCGGCTTGACCGGCGATCGGGTTGTCATCGGGCACCGCCCCCTCGTCGGTCACCCGCAGGAGCTTCCCACCGAGGCTGGACGGATCCTGGGACAGCTCCGGCGCCCCGGCGTCGCCCGTCCCGATCCAGAGGTGCCCATCGGGTCCAAACCGGATCCGTCCCCCGTTGTGGTACAGCAAGGCGGGGATCTCTTCGACAACCACCGACTCGAAGGTCGCCGACGTCTGGGTGTCGTTCAACACCCACCGCTGGACTTCATTGCGCAGGGTCGCGCCGAAACCGACCGTCGCATAGACGTATATCCACCCGTTATCGGCGACCTCGGGATGCAACGCGAGCCCGAGCAGCCCGCCTTCCTGTCCGGTCGTGATCGGCACCGTCGCGACCGGCTCGGCCTGGAGCTGGCCATCGGCGTTGATGCGCCGAATCGTCCCTGCCCGTTCGGTGACGAGCATGGCGCCATCCGGCAACCAGTCCAGTCCCCAGGGGATGGCCAGCCCTTCTGCCACCACCTCGACCGTCAGCGTGGTCGTGCCTGCATCGCCGAACTCACCGCTCGTGTCGACGATGCACGACGCGTCCCCGGTCTCCCCCGGAGACGCCGAATCATCGTCATCTTGTTGAAGCGTACCCTTCGCAGAGTCGGTCTGCGCGTCCTCTCCCGAGCACGCGGTCAAGGCAAGCCACCCGATGACCGAAACCCCAGACGGAACGCAGCGGGACGAGGAAAACAAACGGACGATCTGGCTGGTCATATAGCCCTCCTTCACAGGCACCTGATGGTTTTATGAAGAAACCATTGAGAGACTGTGGAGTGGGGCGTACGAATCACACCGATTGATTTGAGCCAAGACTGAGCCAGATTGCTCGCGTCTTATCCAGTACCTTCCAGATGCCGAAGCGGCACACACTGTGTTCTCTTCTATTCTTGAAGAGAGGTCATCTTCGGCTCACACATCAACATCCACGGAGCTATGATGCATCGCTCACTTCTTGTGCCCTTTCTGGCGACGGTATTCGCCCCACAGCTCGCACACGCCGCGCCGTGCACGCCGACCAGCCACACCCCGTACTGTTCTGCGAGCAGCGCTTCAGATGTGACATGTATCCTTCCCACGATGGCCGATCTCCAGAGCTATGTTTGGACCAGCAGCTCCGGCGGGAGCGAGGTCATCTCGCTCCGGATCATGAAGTCTGGCGTCGACAACTGTGAACACATTCCGTTTACGGCGACCTCTGGCGCGCTGGAGCTGACCATTGAGGGTTCTTTTGAGCGGGACTATATCTACCTCAGTCGGGGCTCAGAGGAGCTGGAGTCGCCGTCCGGAACGGACCTGACGGTCGAGGTCATCGACTGGGGAGGCGACAATCACATCGAAGGCTCCGACTCTGCAGACATCACGGAGCATCTGCACGGCGGTCCGGATCGAGACCTCATCGACACTCAAGGCGGCGGCGGGTACGCCTACGGGGGCGATGACATCGATCTGCTCCTTGGTGGCAGCGGCGACGACTACCTCTATGGAGAAGGCGATCGTGACACGCTGCAGGGTGGTGGCGGCGTCGACCACCTCTTTGGAGATGATGACGACTTCACCACGGGAGACCTGAGCAACAACCGCCTGTTTGGCGGCGACGGGGATGATCATCTCTTCGGTTCGACCGGCAACGACGAGCTGGTTGGGTTCCGACGCGTCGACAGCGCTGATCCATACGCAGAGCTGGGTCCAGAAGACGAATTCGGGCACGACACGATCTTTGGCGGTGGTGGCAACGACACCATCAAGGGGGGGCGGGGCACCGACACCATCTTCTCTGGAGACCCGATGATCCCCATCGACGGAGAACGCGATGACATCGACGGAGGGGACGATCGCGACATCATCACCGGGAGCGCGGACACGGTGTCTGTGCCATCGGACATCATCAACGGCGGCGGCGGGCCCGACACCATCTATGCAGAGGCCGGCGATGACACCATCACGGGCGGCGCAGACGTCGACGAGATTTACGGCGGCGACGGGGCGGACACCATCTCCGGAGGCAGCGGCCAGGATCTCCTCTTCGGAGAGAACGGCAATGACATCATGGATGGGGGCGCCGGCGGCGACCAGATGTGGGGAGGCTTCGGCAATGACATCATGGACGGCGGCGACAGCAACGACTACATGGAGGGCGGCCCCGACAACGATCGCATGTGTGGGCAGGCCGGCATGGACTTCATGTTTGGTGACAACAACGGGATGGGCGGCTTCTTCGGGCACTGTGACTATGTGCATGGTGGAAGCACGCCGGGTTCCGTGATCATCGGCCTCCGGCAAGAGGTCTATGGAGAGAGAGGCTCGATGGACTTATGTTCGGCGGGTGCCCTGGAGTATACAGACATGAGCTGTGAGGGCTGGATGCCAGGGCCAAACATCGACGACTCGTGTTTGTCGGCCGCCCACCCGGACAACACCGTCGACTTCACTGGGGAGCCCATTGAAGCGTGCCAGCCCGGGTTCGGGCAGATCCACTGACCGCTCCCATCCCTGGATGGCGTCAAGCGCCATCCAGGGATGGAGATGCACTACCGTGCATAAATCTGGCCCTTCCCACGTATTGTTTTGCAGAGGAGGGTCAGATGCGAGCAATGGTGGGCTGTGTTCTGATGATGTTGACAGGGTGTGCCGAGATGGACCCATCCGCCACGATCGAGATGCCCATCTTCCATCCCCGCGCGCCGCTCGGCGACGTGAAGATCGCAGGCCAGATCGACCGCTTCAACGCCCATACCCGCACAGGATGGGGAGAGGTGGTGGTCTGGGAAGACGGTCAGCCGGAGACCTCTGGCTTCGCCGTCGACGTCCGCGGCGAAGCACAGGGCGTCATCATGGCCCGGGTCACCGTCCATGGGGCCTTGTACGCTGCGCTGCGCCCGGGCGACCGCTTCACGGTCACTCCGGAGTTTGAGAACCCCAACGCCGTCAAGGTCAACGGGATCGTCTGTGGCGGCGATGAAGACGGCGACTGGGACATCGACATCGGGCCGGAGGGCGGCGTCTTCGAGGTCCTCGATCGCGATGGAGACTTCCTGAACGTCGCAATGGACCTCTGGTTTGCGGAATCCGATGTCTGGGCAGAGACGTTCGCGACGCTTCCGGTACAGGTCAACTGAGCACACCGCCCCCGATCGGCGCCCCCATCGCGATCAGCTCGCGGAGGCCATCTGCTCAAGGAGCTGATCGAACGCGCGCCGCAGCGCCCATGCCTGATCAGCGGCGCTGTGGGCGCCTTCGGCCTGGGTGAGCGCCCGCCGGAGCGTCGCGGTCGCATCGGGATCGACGGCCTCCAGGGTGATCAGACTCCTGGCCGCGACCTCATAGATCGCCGCACAGGCTTCGGGCTGCCCATTGTTAAACAAGGGCGCGCCGCGGCGGATGGCCAACCGAATGATCTCCTGTGCTTCGGACACGGAAGAAGACATGGCGTCGGGTCCATTCGGTGGGATCAGGACGGAATCGACGACGTGGATCACCCCGTTGGCGGTCTGGATATCCGTCGCCGAGACCGGCGAAGCGGCGGCGGTGAGCTGACCGTTGGAGAACCCGAACGCGATGGTGTCACCGGAGAGCGCGGTGGCCTGCTTGGCATATGCCGCATCTGCGGCTTCGATCTGTCCTGCGATGACGTGATAGGTCAGCAGCCGCTTGAGATCATCGCGGTTCTCGGGGCGGAGCAGGCGCTCGACGGTCCCATCCGGCAACATCGCGAAGGCGGCATCGGTGGGCGCGAAGACCGTAAACGGCCCCTCATCGCGCAGCGCGGTGGTCAGGTTGGCGGCGTCCAGCGCGGCGAGCAGGGTCTCAAACGCACCTGCAGATTCGGCGGTGTCGATGATGTCTGGCGGCGAGGCCAGCGCAGTCGAGACGCCCGATATTGAGAGGAACAGGACACGAAACAGTTGAGACATCGAAGCTCCGTTATCATGCGCATCATCGCGCAACAGGGAGCTACCGCTTCGCCCCGAATTTGCTATCAACCTGAACAATTCGTGACGGCAGGTGACATGAGGAGACACAGGATGCGACGGAAGCCACACATATGACTATCGTGGCTGCCTTTCCCAGGATCAGACGATCGCCGACACAACCAACCCGTCGGGCACCAGCACGATGGCCGTGCGCGCGGGCAGATAGATCTGTGTGGATTGTGCACGATCGTTCATTGGCACGTCTCGCCAGATGTGTTTCCCGCCCGCTTCGACATGGCCGTGTCCCTCGAACGCTTTCGCATCGGTCGAGAGGACATTGAGGTAGTCGGTCCGATCGGGCACCGGGATCTGCAGATCGTTGTAGGACGCGGTCGCATGAAGGTTGAACGCGAACACCAGCGGCCCCCGCCGATACGCCAGCAGGCGGTTCACTTCATGACAGAGGAGCTGTTCGATGGGTCTTGCCCGGAGCAGGTCGAGCCGCATATCCAGCCGCTGCATCGCCTTGTCGAAGGCGTTCAATCCTTTGTATCGGAGGTGCGCGGTATCGGCGAGGGACCACTGACGGCGCGCATAGTGGTAGCTGAAGTCGTTGCCCGCTCGCGGGAAGTCGATCCATTCGGGGTGGCCGAACTCATTTCCCATGAAGTTGAGGTAGCCCTCTCCGGCGACCGAGAAGGTCAGCAGCCGGATCATCTTGTGCAGGGCGATCCCGCGGTCGACAGCGAGGTTGGCGTTGAGCACGCTCATGTGGGTGTAGATGGCGTCACCCATCAGCCAGGACGCGACCGTCTTGTCGCCCACCAGGGCTTGATCGTGGCTCTCCACGTAGCCGACATGTGGCTCATCGCGCCGGCGGTTGAGCAGGGTGCCGAAGATCTCATCGAGCCCCCACTGCTCGTCGGTCTTCTCCTTGAGCTGCTTGATCCAGTAGTCGGGCACGCCCATGGCGAGGCGATAGTCGAAGCCCAGCCCGCCCTCTGCCGTTGGACGGGCCATGCCGGGCATGCCGCTCATGTCCTCGCTGATGGTGATGGCGCTGGGCTTGACGGTGTGAATCAGCTCGTTGGCGAGGCAGAGGTACGCGAACGCATCCAGATCGACGTTCGGCCCGAAGTAGCCGTCATAGCCGGTGAAGTCGCGGCCCAGGCCATGGTCGAGGTAGAGCATGCTGGTGACGCCATCGAAACGAAACCCATCGAAGCGGAACTCTTCGAGCCAGTACCGACAGTTGCTCAGCAGCAGGCGGAGCACCTCAAAGCGGGCATAGTCGTAGCACTTGCTGTCCCAGGCGGCATGATCGCCGCGGGGCGGCTCATGAAAGTACTGATGGTCCGTGCCATCGAACTGGTTGAGCCCTTCAGCGGTGTTCTTGACCATGTGGCTGTGCACGATGTCCATGATGACGCGAAGGCCGAGGCCATGGGCGGCGTCGATCAGCCGCTTGAGGTCATCGGGGGTGCCGAATCGGCTGGAGACCGCGAACAGGTTGGAGACATGGTAGCCGAAGCTTGCATAGTAGGGGTGCTCCTGGACCGCCATCAGCTGCACCGCGTTGTACCCGAGGCCTGCGATGCGGGGCAGGACGTTCGCGGTGAATTCCGAGAACTGTCCGACCCGCTCGTCTTCGGTCGCCATGCCGACGTGCGCCTCATACACGCGGAGCCCGCCGCGGGCGCGCGGGGTGTCGACCGGTCCGTCATATCGCCAGGGAAACGGCTGCGGCGGCGCCCAATAGTGCCCGGTGAACGCGACCGAGTTCGGCTCCTGGGTGACACGCATCGCGTAGGCGGGGATCTTGTCGCCGGTGTGTCCTTTGCTGGCGACGAAGACTTTGACGGGCGAGTCATGGGTGAGCCGTCCGGCATAGTCCGCGTCGGGGAGGAAGCACGACCAGACCCCGAAGGCATCACGCTGCATCGTGTTGGCGCCACGATCCCAGCCATTGAAGTCCCCGATGAGCGACAGGAGCATCGCGCCCGGCGCCCACTCGCGGTACCACACCCCAGGCTGGCCGTCTCGCTCACCCCGGTTGAACCCCAGATGCCGGTGCCCCTGTGAGACCTGCCCCATGAACCCGCCGGTCTGGTCGAGCTGGCGGCGGAGGTCCTGGACATGCTGGAACCGCTCCTGGAGCGCCGACCGATACGGCCTCAGCCAGGGATCCCGCGCGACGAGGCCGGTGCCGTCAGGCTTCTCCGTCTTCAAATCTCTCATATGAAGAACACTATCACGCGACGCAGGCCATCCCAGCCGCGCGGAATGGTATCATCGTCCTGCCTGAAACCAAGGAAAGACGTCATGAAAAAAGGAGCGCTTTTCCTCGCAGCCCTGCTCGGCGCGGCGACGATGTCCATCATCGAGGCCCTCGCCCGCCCGGCGTTCGCCGAGGACGCGACCCGATTCACCCAGTGCACGGTCCTGACGGCCCGCGCGGACCCACAATCCGGCCCCCGATGGGGTGGCAACCACCGCGGCGTCACCCCGATCCCTGCAGAGTGGACCGTCGTCTCCGGGGTCGGGACTGAGCTGCCAGGGATCCTGGTCTGTAAATAATCCCTATACCCCAAGGGCGTCGTACAGGGTCTCTGTGACCGGGCGTTCGGGCGGCACGAACGCCTCACCGAGCAGCTTCTGATGAAGCGTGGCATAGACCTCTGCCAGGTCAAGGCGAACATCGTCGGGGAAGTGGGGGATCTCGCCATCGCCCATATAGCCCTGTCCGATCAGCCACTGGCGGATGTTCTCCTTGTCCAGCATCTGCTGTGGCGCACCTGCGGCGAAGCGCTCCGCGAAGGTGTCCGCGACCCAGTAGCGGCTGGAATCCGCGGTGTGAATCTCATCGATGACGATCAGCTCCCCATCGATGAGGCCCATCTCATACTTGGTGTCGACCAGGATCAGCCCCTGCGCCGCCGCCATCGCCTCTCCCCGGGCGAACAGCTGCCGCGCAACGTCGTAGGCCCGGTCAAGGACCGCCTCATCTGCCAGCCCCCGCTCCAGAATCACCCGGCGGCTGATCGGCTCATCATGGATCCCCACCGCGGCCTTGGTCGACGGAGTGATAATCGGCGTATCGAGCCGCTGGTCCTTTCGGATGCCTTCTGGCAGGGGGACTTCATAGACGCCGTGGCGTCCGGCCTCAACATCCCGCCACAGCGAGCCGGTGATGTGACGGCGGACCACGATCTCAATCGGCAACGGCTGCGCCTTGCGCACCCGAAGGACGTTGGGGTGCGGTGCGGCGATGAGGTGGTTCTGGCAGATGTCCGCCGTCTGCTCAAACGCCCGGACCGCGATGGCGTTGAGGATCGCCCCTTTGCAAGGGATCGAGGTCAACACCACGTCAAAGGCCGACAGCCGATCAGAGGTGATCATCACGATCTCATCGTCGCCGGTGAACAGGTCCCGGACCTTGCCTTTGTAGTGTTGACCGAGCGAGGCCAGCCGCTCTGTATCAACAGATGTGAAGTCGCTGTTCAGGTGTCGGGCCAACTCATCTCGCAGCGTCATGGCTTCTCCCACGGGGAATGAGGTCTATCATGTCCCCTCCCTGGATGCTGCATCCTGCTCGACGAGGAGGCCCTCTTCAACCGCGGCCCTGCCCGCGCCGCCGAAGGCGAGACGCTGCCAGCGACAACAGGGCGATGAGTCCGGCGCCCCCACCGGCGAGAAGCGGGGTAGAAAGCCACCGCAGAGAGGCTTGGGGACGGGTCGTGCCCTCACGAGGCGTTAAGCCCTCGACGAACCGTGGCAGAGGCGGCGATGCTTCACTTCGAAGTGCAGGAAGCGCTTGAGATTCACCGCGATCCCATCGGGCACTACCACCATTGGAGCATCGCCGTCGGGGTGCTCTCTTCGGGGACGCTGTCGACGGGGGATTGCGTCTCGCTGCCCACGAGCGACGGGTCTCCGTGCAGCGGCTTCATCTTCGGCTTCGAGGCCTTTCGCAAGATCCTCGGTCCGACAGTACGCGCCGAGGATCTGACAGGCGCCGTCATCGGGGTCGGGGTCCGCAGCCCGGCGCCGCCCGGCGCGATCGTCACCGCAGGCCCGCTGCATCGCATCGAGATCGACACCCACCGCGACAATGTCCTGACGATCCTTCGGGATCACCCGGAGCGGCTGTTCCACAATCGTGGGGCCCACGCTCCATGGCTTTGGTGTGGAGAGTGTCCGCGGGTCCTCTACAACCAGCCCGCGGCCCAGCCGATCCTTCAGCACCTGGCCGCGCATCATCCAGACGCCGCGTTGGTCACCCAGGTGCGGAGGGTGCTGGATCATCTGGCGAAGACGTCATGACCGCTTGAGGGCGAGCGCCGCGGCCCACAGCTTGCGCTCCAGGGTCTCGCCACGACGGCGGTTGGGGCGAAGTGCGGGACGCAGCCGTCGGTTCTCACTCAGCGGGATGGTGCCCAGGATGTGCTCGGCGGGGATGGCGTCACACAGCAGCTGGACGTCAGGCTCGCGCCACAACGGCCGGTGGTCTCGGCGGAAGAAGGCCTCCTGCCACACCAGCGGCAATCGCGACTCATCGGGCGGAAACCGTCGACGAAGCGCTGAAAACCCAGTCCGAAACGGCGCGTGCGCCAACCAGTCGTCGATCGCATCGGCCGGGTGGGCGGCGAGGAACGCGCCCATCAACCCCTTGAGCCAGGGCAGCTGGCCGATCACCATCCGATCGAAGCTCCGCAGGACGTGAGAGAAGTGGTACCCCACTCTCGCACCAGATCGATCGGTGGTCTGCTCTGTGGTCGGCACCCCTTCGATCCGCCAGACATAGTGGTAGAGGCTCTGAACGGTAAACGGCAGCCGCCAGTCGATTCGATCGGCCTCCATCCAATCCGGCAGCCGCAGCGCATACCGATCCAGGAGCGCCCTTCGTTTTCGATGAAGGGTCTCGTCGTCCAGATCGGCGATCTGGACGGTGACGAGGTGCAGATACGCGTCGATAAACGCGATCCAGGTCCATGGGTCGAGGTCATCGCGAATGCTGTCGTTGACCCCGGTGGCGATGGGCGTGGCGATGAGCGGCTCTGGATCGATGCGGGCGAGGGCGATGAGCGCGCGCAGCTCATGGGCTGTCGAGAGATGATGCTCCAGCATCAGCCGCTCATGCAGCCGGTCGATCTCAAGGTTGCGAATGGCGGTCCGGACCCGATGGTGTTGTTCTGGCGGAAGATCGACCACGACGATGTGACCGGGGAGCGCGCGGCGACGCCCCCGCATCACCTGCCCGCCCCAGTCCATCGCGAAGCTGACCGGATCGCCGCCTTTGCCGGCGACGGGTCGGGTGCTCAGATAGACGTGCGCCCCGGGCCCCCACCCGGTCAAGACCCGCTGCCAGCTCCGCTCTGCGCGCCGATCGGTTGGATCAGGAGGGCGAAGCCCGTCTCTAACAATGGAAGAACGGTGCTCATCCGTCGTGCCATGAAACAACAGCATCGCTTAGTGCTCAAGGGTGTACTGCAGAATCACGTTCTTCCTGGCCCGGCGAACCTTGACGGTGATCCGATCCCGGTTTTTGACATCACGATATGCTGCAAATGCTGACGTCATCGACGTGATGGGACGGCCATTGACTTCCTTGATCACGTCCTTGTTCTGCAATCCGGCCGCGATGGGTGGGCACTTCAGGCGACGAACCCGCACCCCGACCTTCTGACCGCGCTTGTTCGTCCGCCAGCCGGCCCACCCCAGCTGCTGTGCCTGCTGCTGATCGAAGACGAACCGATCCAGAAACGACTTCTGAAGCGTGTACTTCGTCGCTGAGTGGCGGACGACGCCCGGAACGTCCTGGCACCGCCCTTCTGGCTCCACGATCTCTTCGACGGCTTCGCCGCCCCCTTCTTCCACAACGTCCGCCTCAGTCACAGCATCTGCGATCGCGTCGTCTTCTTCGACAGCCTCGGGAGGCCCGTCCGCTTCGGCGGGCGCTTCGGGGTCTGGCTCACCGGTGTCCTGCGCGGCAGGATCCATGGGCAGCGCTTCCACCGTCTCTGCTTCCACCACTGGGGCGGTCGGCGCCGGCGGCGCGTCCGAAGCCCCTCGTGGCGGATCCGGGGTCCGAGTGAGGAAGAACATCAGACCTGCGATGAGGGCCGCGCCGGCTCCTGCCATCGCGACGAGGATCACCAGACGCACTGCAGTATTGGAGTTCATGACTGGGGTTTATCCGACTTCCATAAAAACGCAGATCGGCGTCAGGCGTAGAATATCCCGATATGCGCGCGCTCAACCGGAGACGTCTGCATGGGCGAAGGACCCGGGATGGGGCACGAGGGGCCGCTGATCCTGTGTCTGTCCGTCGCGGTCTTCGGTGTGCTGGCGTTCTGGAAGACCGGGTACCTCATCGTCAACGAACAGACCACGTTCAGCGCCAGCAACCTGATCGCCCTTCTCCAGGGCGAGGGCGTGTTTTCATGGCACATGTACACAGGAGGCGGTGGGCTTTCAGGGCAGAAGTGCAGTATAGCAACAAGGAAGGATGGACCACGATGGCGCTACACCCGGGTGATCGACTCGACGACCGCTATACGGTCCTCGCACCGATCTCTCGGGGCGGCTTCGCAGAGGTGTACCGGATCCGCCATGACACCCTGGGCTCTGAGCACGCCGTCAAGCTGCTCCGTGCCGATCGGCGCGACGCGCGCCAGCGGCTGCTGCGAGAGGGCCGGCTCCAGGCGCGCCTGCGCCACCCCAACCTCGTCCAGGTCACCGACACCGTCCAACACGACGACGCCATCGGCCTGGTCATGGAGCTGGTCGAAGGATCGGACCTGGCCGATGTCCTCCGAAGTGGGCCGCCCCCCCTCGCTCGCGCGCTGAAGATCGGCGCCGGGATCCTCGCGGGTGTGAACGCCGCCCACCAGGCGGGCCTGATTCACCGCGATCTCAAACCGGCGAACATCCTGATGACCGCCCATGGAGAGCCCCGGGTCTCCGACTTTGGCCTCGTCCGTGTGCTCAACGAAGACAGAGGAGAGCGGCTGACCGGCGCCCACGTCGCGATGGGCACCCCCGGCTATATGGCGCCCGAACAGTACGTTGACGCCGCCTCTGCCGATGAGCGGGCAGACATCTTCGCCCTTGGGTGTGTGCTCGCCGAGCTGCTGATTGGAACCCCCCTCTTCTCCGGAAACAACTACGCTGCCCTGCGCCGCGCTGCGCTGAACCGCCTCCACCGCCCCCTGCCCCCGACGGTGCCTGTCCACCTTGTCCGGCTGATCGACCAGATGCTCGATCCAGATCCCCAACGACGGCCACCATCGGCGGACGCCGTCCTCCAGCGATGGACCGCTGCTCCACCACCCACGCCGGAAGAGCCGCGGTCCATCAAGACCCTGATACCCATGAGCGAGCACCCCTCGCTCGATGCCCTGCTCGACGCAGATCCCGCGTCTTCCGTCGCTGCGCACCTCGCAGAGTGCCCGGCCTGCCGAGCCGAACTCAAGATGTTCCGCGCCTTCGAAGCATCATCGTCCACACCGCTGCCAGAGCCGCCTCATAACCTGCCGGCTGCACGGGATGCGTTCGTCGGGCGCCGCGACGCGCTCGCCGCAGTGGAGCAGGCGCTGCATGGGCCGACGCGGCTGATCACCCTGTTGGGATTTGGCGGGATCGGCAAGAGCCGTCTGATGGTTGAGGTGGGTCGGCGCTCCCGTGCGCCCGGTGGGGCGTGGTGGGTGCCCCTCGCGGCGGCGCGCTCGACCGAGGCGATGCTGCACGCCACGGCCGCGGCCCTGGGCCTGGGCCCGGTCCTCCACAACACGGATCCTCACGCCCAGATCGGCGCTGCGCTTGATGCCCGGGGGGATGCGCTGCTGCTCCTCGACAACTTCGAGCAGCTCCCAGAAGACGCCGCTGCGCTCGTCGCCGGATGGATGGATGCCGCTCCGCAGCTCCGCACGATCGTGACCAGCCGGATCCCCCTGGCGATCCGTGGAGAGCATCAGATTGTCCTCTCTCCGCTCGATGAAGACGATGCGCTCGCCCTGTTTGAAGATCGCGCCCGCACCGCGCGGGCGCGGTTCGCGATCGACGATGACCCGGAAGCGGCCGCGCAGCTCACGCGGCGGCTCGACGGGTTGCCCCTGGCGATCGAACTCGCTGCCGCGCGCGCCCGTCTGCTCCCGCCACGGAAGATGCTCAAACGTCTCGATGACGTCCTGTCCTTCCTCAAGAGCCGGGCCCCCGACCGCCCCGAACGACACCGGACGCTGCGGGCCGCCCTGGAGTGGTCCTGGGATCTGCTCGATGCGCCTGCACAGGACGGTCTGGCGCGTCTGAGCGTCTTCGCTGGCGGGTTCTCGGTCGAGGCCGCTGAGGAGGCCGGTATCGCGCCGCTGGAGATCGTCGAGGATCTGCTGGAGCGGAGCCTGCTGACCGTCGACGACGAAGATCGGCTCGATATGCTCCAGATGGTCCAGGCCTTCGCCCAGGAGAAGCTGCCCGCGGCGGCGCGTCGTGACGTGGAGCGCCGACACGGCGCGCACTTCGCAGAGATGGGCGTCCGCGATGAGGTCGTCTCACTGGGCACGCTCCGCCGCGAGCGGGACAACCTCGACGCAGCGTTCCGGCGCGCCCTGGCCGCCGGGGACGCAGCCATCGCCGCCCGATGCGCGCTGGCGCTCGGCCGGATGGTGATGGCCTTCGGCCCTGCTGAGGCCGGCATCGCCGCGATCCGCGCGGTCCAGCCGCTCTCTGCAGACCTCGATCCCACGCTGCAGGTGGACCTGCTGTGGCGAGAGGGCGAGCTGCTCCGGTTCTTGAACGCCCCGGGCGCGGACACACGGGCGCAGGCGGCGCTGGCCCTGGCTCGCCAACATGGCGACCGGCGCGGGGAGAGCTGGGCGCTGTATAGCCTCGGCGCACGCGCAAAGGAGCACGGACGCTTCGCCGAAGCCACCGCGCTGCTCCAGAAGGCCATCCAGCTCTCTCGCGACCTGAACGAGACGGTCGATTTGACCGACTTCCTCCAGCGTCATGCGATCAACCTTCAGGACCGGGACCGAGACGAGGAGGCCGTCGTCCTCTTAAATGAGGCGCTGGCCCTGTCTCGCTCCCTGGGGGACGAGCTGCGGGAAGGGCGATCGCTGGCCGATCTGGGGCGATCGCGGATCAACCAGATGCGCACCACAGAGGCGGAGGCGCTGTTCATCGAGGCGCGCGCGCGCCTCAAGGATGGCGATGAGGCCGAGCAGGCCATGATCGATTCATACCTCGCAGACCTCCAGATCATGCGGGGAGAGGTGGCCGCTGGGCTGATGCGGTATGAAGCGGCGTATCGCTATATGACACAGACCGGGGACCGCTTTCAGGCTGGCCGGATGCTGAGCAACATCGGCATCATCCGCGCAGACGCAGGCGACCTGGACGGTGCGAAGCGCGACTACATCGAGGCCATCCGCCTCAGCGTCCTGGCGGGCGACCGCCAGTGCGAGGCCAACACCCGTGACAACCTCGGCAACATCCTGCGGCAGATGGGCGATCTGGAGGCCTCCATGGCGCAGCAGCAGACCGCCCTCGGCTTGCGCGCCGAGCTGGGATTGTTGTCCGGACAGGCCGTCTCGGCGATCAACCTGGCCCGCTCCCATCGGTTGTTGGGGGCCTTCGATGCCGCCGAGGCGCACCTGCGGCAAGGACTGTCGGTGGTCGAGCAGATGCCCGCGTCGGGGCGCGCGGTGTTCCTCGAAGGGGTCACGCTGCGAGAGCTGGGCACGCTGTCCGAGAAGCGCGGCGCATCCGTCGAAGCGCGCGCACTCATCGAGCGAAGCGCCGAGCGACTGCGAGCGGTCGATGCGATCGCAGAGCTGGGGGTGACCCTGTGCGCCCTCGCCCGGATGGGCTCCGACGAGGCGCTCGCGGAGGCAGAGGCGATCGTCGACGCGCTCGACGGACCCGAGGCCGACGCGCTCCGGGAGAACATCGCCGACGTCCGCAACACACGCGGGCTCTGAATCTCAGTCGGGGCCCTGAATCTCAGTCGGGCTGCTCACCATCAGGCGGGGCGTTCGTTGTCATCGCCGAAGGAGGCGTTCTTCGAGGCCCAACGCAGCAGGTCGAGGATGCCGGTCACCGCCGACGCCACATAGGCGACCGCGGCGGCGGTGAGCACGCTGCGGGTGCCATCGATCTGGTCTTCTTTCAGCAGACCGGTTGAAAACAGCGCTTCACGGGCACGTGTCGAGGCGTCGAGTTCAATGGGCAGAGAGAAGAGGCTGGCCAACACTGCGCCACCGAACAGGACGGCGCCGATTTTGGCGATGGGGAACAGCCCGAACGCGGCGCTGATGACGACCATCACCATGCCGATCTGGGAGATGACCTTGATGACCGGCACGGCCATCTGTCGCAGCTGCGTCGGCCCATACTCATCGAGCTGCTGGATGGCGTGGCCTGCTTCGTGGGCGGCCAATCCGGCGGCGGTCACCGAGCGCCCGGAGAACACGTCCGAGCTCAGAGACAGGACGCGGCTGTCGGGGTTGTAGTGGTTGGTGAAGAAGCCGTCTTTCTCTTCGATGGAGACGTCTTCGATGCCGCGCGCTTTGAGGAGCGATCGGGCCACATCCGCCCCGGTCATCCCCTGCCCCAGCTCGTTGTCTTTCCACTTGTTCGTCGTGGCGTTCACCCACACCTGAGTGCCGAAGCTGATCAACAGGCTCACGGCAAAGATCATCAGAAACGCTGGATGGAAAATCACGGAATGCCCTCCTCAGGAGTGTTGCTTTACCCTGAGGTCTATGCTGCTTCTGAGGGCACACAAGCGCAATGTCGCGCATAGTGCAGTTCTCTGGCCCCACGTGCCCTATTGTTGCCGGCCCAGGCTCATCCACCGCGCGGTCACCACATGTCAAGGACGCGTCAGCAGCCCCAGCCAGAACAGCACAGAGAAGACAGACATGGACCATCGATAGCCCAAACCCAATGGTCTGGGGATCTGCGATGGTCTGGGGATCTGCGATGGTTACTGCGCCTGCCGCGACAGCCACCGCCGCACCCGCGGCGCCCGCAAGTCCCCGCCGTGCGCCGGCTTCAGCACCGCCGCCCCATCATCGAGGAGGCGATCGATGTTGCCGTGTGCCCGGTCGAGATCGGCATGAAAGAAGTGCAGCGCCGGGCGTCGGCGGCCGATCATCCGGCTGCGGATCAGATCCCCGCTGAGGACGACGCCGTCGGTGAGCCAAACCACCAACGAGCCCGCCGTATGCCCCCCGACGACCACCGCATCCCCATCCACACCAAACGGTCGCAGATCCAGCCGATCGGTGATGACAATGTCCGGCGTAAACGATGGAAACACAGATGATATCCGCGGCTCCAGCCAACGCCCCCACGCACCCGTCGGCGACAGGACGCCATGATCCCCCCGCGCGGCGACGGATACGTCCCCTTCCGCCAACGCAACCGTCAACCCCGCAGCCTGAAGCGCCGCCGCCGAACCCGCATGATCCACATGGACATGGGTCACCAGCGACAGCGTCACATCTTCAGGACGAATGCCCGCCCGACGAAGCCGCTTGAAGATCCAGTCTTCCTGATCAGGGTTGTGCGCATCCACCAGCACCACACCCCCATCACCGATAATGGCGTATACGTTGGTGAAGCCCTTGTTGAACCGAAGGACTTCTTCGGCATGACCGATAGAAAAGAGCATCGCGAAGAACAGCATCGCAGACATGACCGCCTCAGATTGTATACACCATATACTTCAAGTGGCACTGTCTGGAAAGAGACGATCGATCATTTTTTCGATGTGGGTCCGCAGCCGTTCTTCTGAGAATCCGATTTTGCCGGCATAATGAAGGGTTACCAGGCCATGGAGCATCCCCCAGACGTCCAACGCGACCGATTCGGGGTCCGCGTCCGCAGGGAAGACCCCGGCGGACACACACTCACGGACCCGATCCTGGAGCATCAGAAACGAGGCCGCGTTGCGGCGATTGGCCAGCTTACGCTGGTCTTCGCCGTCCATCCGATGGCTGAACATCAGCGCATAGGTTCCCGGCGCGCTGAGCGCGAAGTCGACGTATCCGCCGACCATCATAGAGAGCCGCTCTCGCGGCGTCGGGCCGATCAGGGCAGGCTGCAGGTGCCTCATCAGCGCCTCGTATCCGCGTGCGATCAGCGCGCCCTGCAGGTCTTCACGGTCTTGAAAGTGGCGATAGACCGCCATCGGCGTCAGCTCGACCCGTCTGGCGACGCTCCGCAAGGAGAATCGATCGGGGCCGCGCTCGTGCAGCTCGGCCTCTGCTGCATGTAGGATTCGTTCTCTTGTGTCCATGTATACAGTTGTACACAAAGAGCCGTACTGACCACAACCCGCACATCGCGGTTCAGTCTCCCGCAGGGGTGCAGGAAGTGGGGACCGCACAGCGCCTGCCTCATGGGGCATACACCATGTGAGGGCAGAGCAGATGATGGGAATCCTCTTCTGGGCGATGATTTCAGTGATGACCGCGTTCGCGTCCGTGCCCTGCGCGAGCGACGTCGACTGTAGCTGTGGGAACACCTGTGTCGAGGGGACCTGCGGAGAGGTGGGCACGACCGGCACCAAGGCCTGCAGCTCTGACACCCAATGCGGCAAAGGCCAGATCTGCCACGCGGGGACCTGCGAAGCCTTCTTCGAGCAGACGGGCTGCACGCCGGGGACCTCGACGTCCTGCTACGACGGATTCGACGATGAGATCGGCGTGGGTGTCTGCGAAGACGGGGTACAGATCTGCCAGGAAGACGGCACCTACAGCGCCTGTATGCAGCAGGTCCTGCCCATGGCTGAGGTCTGCGATGGAAAAGACAACGACTGCGATGGAGACGTCGACGAAGGGCTTGTCTGCGACTGTACGCCGGGCACGCAGCGCCAGTGCTTCCCAGGACACCCCGACGACGTCGGTGTCGGCACCTGCGCGGCCGGCGTGCAGATCTGCCTCGCGGACAACGAGTGGAGCGAATGCATCGGCGCGGTCGCGCCCACCGATGAGGTCTGCGACGGCCTGGACAACGACTGCGATGGAGACATCGACGAAGACGACTGGTGCGAGTGCATCCCCGGCCAGGAGCGCGGCTGCTCCGGCGACGACGCCGTCGATGCCATGGTGGGCACCTGCCAGCCTGGCATCCAGATCTGCACCCTCGACATGATCTGGAGCGAGTGCTTCGACGAAGTCGAACCGGAGACCGAGATCTGCGATGGCCTGGACAACGACTGCGACGGCTACGTCGACGAAGACTTCGGGACCGCCTGCGGCACGATGGAAGAGTCGATCAGCGAGGACTGGTGGGGCTGGTTCTTCGGCGAATGAAGGCTCCCCAGCCCTCAGAACGCCCCCATGGCCACGTGGCCATGGGGGCGTTCGACGTTGCCTCTCCGAGGGCCCCATCAGGTCGCGGGATCCCCATGACTACTCTGCCAGGGTCAATGCGGTCGGCGTCCAGATCGCGTCTTCGGTCCCCAGGCCGCTTCGACCATCCGTGCCGCAGCCCCATGCGTAGATCGCATCTCCTGCGGCGATCAGGTTGGCGCACCGGCCGCCGCTAAATGCGTCGACCGCCGCGCCGTCCTGCGCAGAGAAGGCCACGGGCGTCAGCACGACATCCGCGACACCGTCGCTGTCCTCGTCCAAAGAGGTGGTCGCCCAGATCCAGGATCCGCCGCCTGCATCGGTCGCGAAGGCGCTGTCATACCCTGCATAGACCGCGTCAAAATCTACGCCCGCGGGCATGGTCACCGGCGTCGGCGTCGCTGCGCCGACCTGATCCTGGCCGTTGCCCAGCCGCCCGTCCAGCGCGCCCCCCCAGGACCAGCCGTTTCCATCGGCGTCCACCGCGAGCGAGAAGAAGGCCCCCGCAGCGATGGATAGAAAGCGCGCCCCCTCCGGCATGGTGACGGAAACCGGAGCGCTCTCATCCACCTGGCCGCCGTTGCCGAGCGCACCGGTCTCTCCGTCTCCCCACGCCCAGGCGTTGCCGTCTTCATCCAACGCGACGACATGGGAGCGTCCTGCAGAGATCGCCGTGAAGCGCACCCCATCCGGCATCACCACAGCGGCAGGGGCGCTCTCATCGCCGCCGGCGCCGTTGCCCAGGGCCTCGTCATCATCCCCGCCCCACGCCCAGGCGCGCCCGTCTTCATCCAGCGCGGCCACGAACCGACGGCCTGCGTCGATGCTCACAAACACCGTGTCTGCAGGCATGTCAACCGCGACAGGTGCTCCCTCGACCGAATCACCCAGGCGCCCCCAGAAATACGCACGGCCATCCTCATCCAGGGCCACCGAGAACTGATCGCCAGAAGCCACCATCGTGAACACCACACCACTCGGCACCTGAACCGGCGTCGGATCTCGAAATGTGCGGCCAAACCCGCCACCATCGCCAACCTGACCGCTGGCGTCATCGCCAAACCCCCACACCCCCGTCCCCACAAGGACCACCCCGTGGTCGTACCCTGCAGCAATCGAGACCTGCATCGGATCCGCATCCGCATCCGCATCCGCATCCGTGTCTGTGTCGGCATCCGCATCGGTGTCGGTGTCGGTGTCGGTGTCGGTGTCTGTGTCGGTGTCGGTGTCGGTGTCTGGGGACCCGGAGTCTGCGGTGTTGTTACCGCCATCACATCCGAGACACAGGAGCACAGCGGCCATCGGAGTCATCTTCGAGAACATGGGTGCACCTCAGCGCAAGGGGTTGTGATGGGAATTCAACCCGAGCCCCTCCGAGGCCCCATGCACAACAGGTCACAGATGGTCACAGCCCTGACCAGAAGCCATACAGATGCTTGGGTATACTTGACCGATGCAGGTATGGAAGCTCAAGGCGGGGCGACTGGATCTCCACAAGGGGCTGCTGGAACGAGCCTCGACAGCGATCCCCCTCAGCCCCATTGAGCAATCGCTGCTCCAATATCTGGCCGCTCGCGAGGGCGAGGCGATCCCACAAGATGAGCTGCTGCGTGAGGTGTGGGGCTACCACGACCGCGTCCAATCTCGGACCGTTCGGGTGACCATCGGCCGGATCCGGAACAAGATCGAGCTGAACCCCAAAGAACCCGAACACCTGATCACGATCCGGGGGGAAGGCTATCTGTTTCAGGCCGCCCCCATCGTCACCGCCCCGCCGAACAGCGCGACCGGCCTGTTCGGCCGAGACGCCGCGCTGGCGGCGCTGTCTGATGCGCTCTCCCGAGACGTTCCGCTGATCGCCATCGTCGGCCCTGGCGGAATGGGGAAGACCCGGCTGGCACAGGCCCTCGCCGCGCAGTGGCCTGACAGCTGGTGGTGCGATGCAGAAGACGCCCACCATCCACAGGAGCTGATCGGGGCCCTCGCGATGACGCTGGATTTGTCGCTCGACCACCAGCCATCCATCCAGATCCAGCGGGCCCTGGCCGCCCGATCCGGATCCCTTGGAATTATCGATAACCTCGAACAGATCGAAGATGTGGAGGAGACGCTAATTCAGTGGGTGGCGGCCGGCGCCGGGCCGCTGCTGGTCACCAGCCGCCGGCGGCTGGTCGTGCCCGGCGGGGAGACGCTTGAGCTGCCGCCGTTGGACGCAGATGCCGCCGCGCAGATGCTGCTGGCGCGGTGGCGGCAGCGGCAGATGGACGTCACCGCCGAAGCCCTCGCACCGCTCGGGTCGCTGTTGAGCGGTCTGCCCCTGGCCATCGAGCTGGCCGCGGGGTGGGCGGACACCCTCCCGCCCCATCTCCTCGTCCGCCTGCTCGAAGACACCTCCGAGCCGCTGGAAGCGGCGGAGCCCCAGACCCTGCCGCCCCGCCACCGATCCCTCACCGCCGCCCTGGCAGGGAGCTGGTCGATGCTCGACCGCCAACAACAGGGGGACCTCGCTGCACTCGCCGTCTTCCGCGGCGGCGCGCCCCTGACCGTCGCCCTGTCCATGTTGGGCCCCGGCGGGCTGCGGCGGATCCGGGCGCTCCGACAGCTCTCCCTCGTTCAACAAGACCCCGAAAGCGGACGCCTCAGTTTGATGGTCAGCGTTCGTGAGCTGGCCACCCGACGGCTGCCCGCGGTGATCGCCGACGCGCGCCGACGCCACCGAGACGCGTACCTCGCGCTCATCAACCAACACGCGCGCCTCTCTGCAGACGCTGTGGGGCTGCGCTTGCGTGATGAACACAACAACCTCCGCGCAGCCCTGGAGCAATGCGCCGCCAACACTGACGAGGCCGGCCAGCTCGCCCTGACGCTGCACAACGTGCTGATGTACCGGGTCGCCGCCCAGCAACAGCTCGCGATCCTTCAACGGGCGGGTCGCCCCCCCTCTCCAGACCTCCAGGTTCGGCTCCAGTGGTCACGGGCCCAGGCCCTCCAGATGATGGGGCGGATCCCCGAAGCGGTCGACGCGCTGCGCGACGCCATCGACCGATCCCAGAACCCAGCGGACCGGTTCTCCATGAACCTGGAGCTGACCCGGCTGCTCTTTCATGACAACCAGATCGCCGCCGCCCGCAGGCGACTCGCCGACATGGAATCCCGCGTCGGGATCGAGGCATCGACGCTCAACCAGGGGCACTTCTGGCGGATGAAGGGGCTGCTCGCCTTCAACCACGACAACGACCTCGACGATGCAGAGCAGAGCTTCCAGCGGGCCCTGCAGATCTTCTCCGTGGTCGACCGTGTCCAGGGCTCCTCGACGCGGGCCAACCTCGCGCAGCTCCGGGCGATGCGCGGCGATCCCCGCGCCGCGGTGATGTTGCTGACCGCGGCCCTCCGCGACCTCGATGACTCCCCGAAGTTCGAAGAGAAACGGATGGGCCTGAGGCTGTCCCGGGCCTCCTGCCTGGAGCTGCTCGGCGATCTCGATGCGGCCATCGCCGACCTGGACGCCGCCCTCGCCTACGACCTCCGAATCGGCGATCAATTCGGGATCACCTATGACCGCTCGTTCCTGCTCCGGTACCGGGTCGCCCGTGGCGATGACCTCCGCGATGAAGACTTCGGCGTCCCCCTGGCCGCGGCCATCACCCTTGACAACCCCGACCTGGAGTCCGCCATCCTCCGGGCCCGGTGCCTGCACCTCGCAGAGACGGTGCGCCCCGACCAGGCCGCGCCGTTGATGAGCCGGCTGCGTCCCCTCACCGAACGCGCCGCCTTCACCAACACCCGAAGCACCAACCACCTCGTGATGGGGCAGCTCCTGCTGCAACGTGGTCACCGCAGAGAAGCCGCCGCCGCGCTGGCCGCCGCCGCCGCCGGCTGGGCGCAGCGACCGCTCCAGCTCGCCGAAGCCCGCTGCCTGCTCGCCCTCGCCAAACACGATCTCCCCCTCCTCGATGCGATCGTGCTGCCGCCCGATGCCCCGGTGCACCATGCCATCCACAGCCTGGTCCGATGGCGCATCACTGGCGGTGCTCAACCCGATGTACCCGATGATATCGTAAACGGCAGCTACACCGTGCGCATGCTGTTGCGAGGCGCACCAGACGACGCGCCCCAACGATCAGGATGAGGACCGATGACGATCGACGACCCGTTTCCGCGATTCGACTCCGGCTGGACCCGATACTTTCCATACTTTCATGACCATCGACCAGACGGACCCGGCCACTCCCTGCCCCGAGATGGGCAACCCGAAGACCCCGCCGCGATTGTCCGGTTGGGCGTGGCGCGACGGGACGCGCCCCTCGATTCAGCGGCGCTGAAGGCGTACACCGGCCTGAAGGCGCTCGCCCTCGACGGCCGGAAGCTGACAGACGATGATCTCAAGGTGATTCGCCAATTTCCGCAGCTGCAGTGGTTGAGCCTCAACACCGGGTGGATCAGCGACGCCCCCTCCCCGCTCACCGAAGCCGCGCTTGCCCCGCTGCGCGACCGGAAGACCCTCACCCACCTCAGCGTGAAGGCGGGGACAAAGAAGGACGCCCAGTGGATCACCAACAAAGCCATGGCCCACCTCGCTGATTTGACCAACCTTGAGGGGCTCGCCCTGGTCAACCACCGAAACCTCAAGGGGCCGGGCTTCAAGAAGCTCAAGAAGCTCAAGAAGCTGCGCACGGTGGACCTGACGGGCAGCCGGGTCGGCGTCGGGCTCGACGTGATGGCCGACTGTCCGCTCGAAGAACTGCAGCTCAACGCCATCGATGAGCCCCACCATTATGGGAACACCCCCATCAACGAGAAGGCGACCGGGAGCCTCGCACAGTTGACCTCCCTCCAGCGGCTCTCTATGCGTTACTGTGTCAAAATTAAGGAATTGAGCTGGATACAGAGCATGACCAGGCTACAGATCCTCGATCTGGAGTACAGCTACTCGATCCAGGACGCCGACGCGCTCGCGCCCCTGGCGGCGCTGCCGGCGCTCGCGGTGGTCAACCTGCTGGGGGTCTCATCGGTGCTCAACGGCGGGCTGGCCGGGCTCCAAGACACCCGATCCATCCGCGCGATCCGGATCGGCACCTACAAGCTGGGCGACGATCATCTGACGGCGCTCAGCCAGATCACGCCGCTGCGGTGGCTGCACTTCCGAAGCCCCTCCAGCAACGCGTTCGCACGGTTCTCGCCGAAATGCTGGCAGCGCCTCACCCAGCTGGAGGGGCTGGTCCTGGAGCGCACCAGCCCGACCTTCCGCCGCTCGGGCATCGAACTCGGCCCCGCCCACCTGGAGGCGATCGCGTCGCTTCCCCTGAAGGTGCTGAAGTTCCGACAGGGCGCAGCGGAGCTGACCGCGCAGGACCTGACGCCCTTCAAGAAGATGACCCAGCTCCAGTGGCTGCACCTCGAAGACTGCCAGGCCGCAGCCTCCCTCCAGGACGCCCTGCCCGACTGCCGCATCACCACCAGCCTCCATGACTGGACGGACGACTGACGACGGACGACGGACAACGCCCCGCGAAGCCCCCTGGGGCGCTCCGCGCTCAGCGTGAGAGGGTGTCCCGGGCCTGCTGGATGATCGTGATGATCTTTCTGGCCTTCCGATCGCCGAGGGTGCGCTCCGCAGCGGCGATGTTCGTCTGCGCCGCGTCCCGGTCGCCCGCCTCCGCGTCGAGCAGCCCCTGAAACGCCAGGCTGGCGCTGATGAGGAGCGGATCTTCCAGGCGCTGCCCGAGCCGAGCGGCGCGTGTGAGGCTGTCCCGGGCTTCCGCTGGGTGGTGGAGGGCGTGTTGAACCGACGCCAACACGATCAGGCTCTCCGCCTCCGGCCCGATGGCCTGGATGGCTGTGACGATCTCAAGGGCTTCCTGGATGTGGCCGAGGGCGGCTTCGGGCTCCCCAAGGGCGACCATGGCCCGGGTGAGGCTGGTCAGCGCACCCCAGAGGTGTTGCCCATGGTTGATGGTGCGCGCCAGCGTTATGGACTCTTCGAGAAGTGGCCGCGCTTCCTCGGGGCGCGCTTCGGTGATCATCAGCTCACCGAGATGGTATAGGGCGAAGCTGAGCCGTTCAGGGTTGTTCAGCCTCCGCGAGAGCGCGACAGCTTGCTCCGTCATCGCGATCGCGACGGGCATATCACCCAGGCACATCCGCATATGCCCGATGTTGATGGTGGCGAAGATCGCGTTCCGGATGTCGCCAACCGCCTCGAAGATCTGGAGCGCTTCCTCGTACAAGCCCAGCGCCTTCCGGAAGCGCCCCCGGTTGGAATGGAGCAGACCCAGGTTGTGCGTATTGGAGCCCAGCTGACGGCGTTGTTGTAGCCGACGGTTGAGCGCCCGGGCCTGCTCAAGGATCATCTGAGCGGTGTCCATGTCCCCCTGCAGCCACATCATCTGGGAGAGATCTTCGAGGACCTTGCTCTCGACGAGCTCCAACCGGTGCTGTCGGGTGACGTCCAGGGCTTCCTGGAGGAGCACGCGGGCTTCGTCAAGTTGGCCGTTGTTCAGGCGCAGGGTGCCCAGGTTGCTGAGGATCACCGCCGTCGTCGTCCAGTCCTGTTGTGTACGCGCATCTGCGAGGGCGCGCTGGGCGACGATGATGCTATCTTCGACACGGCCGACATAATCCAGCAACATCGCATGGCAGCCGCCCAACTGATGCCCATTGGCGAGCTGATCCCCGAAGCGGGCGACGACCGCTTCGATGATGTCGATTCCCTGCTTGTACGGCCCCCGCATCGAGAGGAGCCGGGCGACGAGGAGGCCTGTCTCACCGGCGAGCCGCGCGTCCCCCCACCGCATCGCCCGCTCACAGGCGACCCGCAGGTTGCCCAGATCCACGATCCAGCGCTCCCAATTGAATTCATCGTGCATGGCGGCGAAGGTCGCGCAGTGGCGCCGCTCGACGGCCTCCGGATCAGAGAGCTTCGCCCGTGCGAAGTCCCGCACACTCGCCAGCATCGACAGCCGCGGTGATGGGTGCCCAGAGAGCCGCTGCGGCGTAAGGAGGCTTTTCTCCACCAGCTCGCTGAGCACGTCCTCGATCCACAGCGCGGGGTCGTGCGCAGCCAGATCGACGACCGCTTGTGCCGCGTCCAGGCTGAAGCCGCCCTCAAAGACGCTGCACTGGGCGAGCGCGGCCTGTTCCCAGGGCTGGAGCAGCTCCCAGCTCCACTGCAGCGTGGCGTAGAGGGTCTGCTGGCGCTCGGGCCGATCGGACTCACGGGTGCGGAGCAGCTTGAACCGCTGAGAGACCCGGTGAAGCAGCCGGGCCGGGCTGGGCAGCAGCGACCGGGACGCCGCCAGCTCGATGGCCAGCGGCAACCCGTCGAGCGTCTCGACCAACTCGCCGATGATCGTCCGGTCCGCCGCCGATGCGTCGAAGCCGGGGTTGACCTCTGTGGCGCGTTCAACGAACAGGTCGATCCCCACCGAGGGCGTCAGCGGCGCGATCGGCACGCGCTGTTCGCCCCGGAGCCGGAGCGGCTCCCGACTGGTGTTGAGGAAGACCGCGTCGGTCCCCTCAAACCAGTCACTGATAAGCTTCGCGGCGATATCTAAGATATGTTCGAGGTTATCAAGGACAAGCAGGCTCCGTCCGCGGCGCTTGAGCGCAGCGTCGATGGCGCCTGTCGCATCCCGACCCAGCTTGATCCCCAGCGCCGCTGCGATCGTCGACTGGACGCTGATTCGATCGTGGCTGTCGATCAGATCACAGAACCAGATGCCCCCCGGCCAGGTGTCTGCAGAGAGGGACAGGACCCGACGCGCGGCCTCCCGAGCCAATCGGGTCTTGCCCACCCCCCCCGGCCCCAGCAGCGTGATGATCCGATCCGTCTGCAGCAGATCCGCGATCCATTTCAGCTCCGCGTTGCGGCCGATGAATCGATCCCGCGCGTCGATCAGGTTGTGCGATGCGTGCGTCTGCTGGCTGGTGACCACCGGCGCAAAGGTCGCCGCAGATGGCTCGGGGAGCAACCCCTGCAGTTCGTTGAACAGCACCAGCTGATCACCTTCTGGCAGCAGTGGCATCGACGTCAGCGCCTGACGAATCGCCGCGCAGTCCGGCCGCGCCTCTGGTTGGAGCGCCAGCATCTGGGCGACCAGCGTACGCAGCGGCGACGCGATCGGTGTCAGGTCCGGTGAGTGCTGCTGCGCATCCCGGATCGCCTGGAGAGACGCCCCGCGGAAGGGCAGCGTCCCGGTCAGCATCTGGTAAAAGACCACCCCCAGGCTGAACACGTCTGAGGCGAACCCCGCGTCTGCGGCGCTCCGGATCTGCTCCGGAGAGGCGTACGATGGGGTGCCCATGAACACCCCCTGGATCGTATCGCTCTGTTCACCAGGCGTCTGATCCTTGACCAGGCCGAAGTCTGCGACCCGAGGGCAGGGCGCCCCAGCGCCCAGGTCGATGAGCACGTTGGCCGGCTTGATGTCCCGATGCACCAGCCCCAACCCATGGGCGCTCTCGACCCCGGCGACGATCCCAGAGAACAAGGCGCATGCTTCTGTGACGGTTAACCGTCGGGCGTGGAGCAGCTTTGCCAGGGTGGGCCCCTCGATCAAGGGCATCAGCAGCGCCGGCGACCCGCCCACGTCGAACACATCCCACACCGGCACCACGTTGGGATGCCGCAGCCGAGCCTGGGCCCGCCCCTCTTCGATGAGCCGGGCGGAGAGCACCGTCGACGCGGTGTGGAGGACCTTCAGGGCCCGGAGATTGCCCAGCAAGGTGTGGCGAACCGCCCACACTTCCGCCATCCCACCAGCGCCCAGGCGGCGCTCGACGACATATCGATCGATCTCGACACCGACCGCCAGCCCAGACGTCGGCTCCGCAGACACCGCCGGCGCCCAGTCCTGATCTTTGCTGTCGTCGAGCGAGAACAGCTCGCGCACCAGCTCTGCCAGTGTTTCGTCACCGTCGCATGCTTCAGCGATCGCAGCCGCCCGTTTCTGGTCGGGCACTTCAACCATCGCGTCAAAGAGCTGCTGCGCCTGTTGGAAGAGGGTCAGGTTCACTGGAGCAGACTGTATCTCAACTTCATCCCCGTTTGCCCTACGTTCCTCACCCGGCGAGGTCCCTCGACAACCAATACCGTCGCTCAAGAGTCTCTCCCCGATCATCAAACCTGCACTGGACTCCGCTGTGGTCGGTGTAATGGCGGAAGCCTGTCTGCCCCGGTGGTGCTCGGCAATGATGACCCTTTGAGGCGCCGCGCCGACAATTGAGCCGAAATGAAGGGAATATGAGCCGACAGAGGCATACCTGCGGGACGAAATCGACCCGTGGAGACCTCGATGCGATTCCCTGGCCTGCTGCTCGCCCTTCTGTTGACCGCCTGCGACGACCCATCCGACCCGAAGCCCGATGACACCGCAGCCCCCTCCTCCGGCGAGGATACGGACACAGACGCCGACGGTGATGGCGTAAGCGCAGAAGACGGAGACTGCGATGATGACAACGCCAGCGTCTCTCCGAACGCGGACGAGCGGTGCGACGGCGTCGACAATGACTGCGATGGATCCGTCGACGAAGACGACGCCGTCGACGCCTCTGACTGGTATGCAGACACCGACCGTGACGGCTTCGGAGACCCCGCAGCGTCTCAGACCGCCTGTGAGGCGCCGACCGGCACTGTTGAGAACCGCGAAGACTGCGACGACACCAACAAAGACACCTTCCCCGGCGCCGACGAATTCTGCGATCTCATCGACAATGACTGCGATGGAACCAGCGATGAAGACGACGCCGTCGATGCGATCATCTTCTACCGTGACACCGACCGTGACGGCTTCGGCGATCCGACCCAGACCACCGCCGCCTGCATCGCCCCCGCAGGCCATGTCTCGCTCGGCACCGACTGCGATGACGACAACGAAACCACCTTCCCCGGCGCTGACGAGTTCTGTGACACCGTCGACAACGACTGCGACGGCACAACCGATGAAGACGATGCCATCGACGCCCCCACCTGGTACATCGATGGCGACACCGATGGATTCGGTGATGCATCGACTGCGACGCGGGCCTGCGCGGTTCCTGACGGCTACGTCAGCGACAA
>JBCBLB010000092.1:0-19490 GCA_038520555.1 Myxococcota bacterium
GTTCTTGCTCGGCGGGCTGGGACCGCGGGCGGCGCTGTATGGGCTGCAGGCAGAGCTCGACGCGGCCACCGCGGAGCTGGCCGACCGGCGCGCCGCGCGCAGTCGCTCGCCCGGTGCGACCCTGCCGGTCCCTGGGATGCAGGAGATGTTCACCCCGCCGCAGGACGCACAGCGTCGTCCCGCCCGCCGGCGACCTGCGCGGTCTGAGGAGGATGACGGGGATGATGCGGTGACGCCGGACACAGCGGAGCCTGTGGGGGACGTCGAGTCGTCTCGGCGCGCGCCAGAGAACATCGCCGAAGAGTTTGACCTTGCTGTGGAGGGGCAGCGGCTTCGAGCGGAGCAGTCGCGGGCGGCGCTGGCAGAGCAGGCGGACTTTTCAGATGAGGAATTGAAGGCGTTCGACCAGATCACCGCAGACATGAACGATGCGCTTTCGGTGTACGGTGAGGACCTGATGGCGGTGATGCTGTCTGGCCAGGAGCCCGATGCAGAGGATATGCTGGGCTTGACCCATGAGGTGACGGGTGTGCTCTATGAGGCGCAGATGCAGGTCAATGACCTGATCGGCGATGCCAACGTGTAGGCGGACGCCCGGCAGGTGTGGGACCATCTGGATCTGGAGGTCTTCCGGGGCTCGGTGGAGCAGGTGGCTGACGAAATGGCTGAGGAGCCCTGAGTGCGGTCCGTCTTGTTGGTCGCGTGGTTTGATCTTCGGGAGTCGCTCCGGTCCCGGAAGGCGCTGGCGTTGATGTTCATCTACTTGATGGGCGCGATGGCGGCGACGGGCATCTTCGTGACGGTGCTCGCCGAGGTCGAGGCGGTGATGGCGGACACGCTGATGGTCGCCCGGACGGCGCGTCCGGGTGCGATGACGCAGGCGCTGAGGGAGAGCGACCGGATGCAGGGGAACCTGGGCGGTCTGCTTGGGGAGCCGGGGTTGGCGGCGGAGCTGGTCCGGATCCCGCCGCTGGGGTTGTTCTATGGCTGGCTGGCGATGAGCTTTGGGCCCCTTCTGGTGACGTTCACCTCGGCGGAGGCGATCGCGGGTGACCTGGCGTCCGGCACCGTGCGGTTCAGCCTGTTCCGCATCAGCCGGCTGGAGTGGGCGGCGGGCAAGCTTTTGGGGCAGTCGGCGCTGCTGGCCGTCGGGATGATGCTGGGCGCAGCCGGCGTCTGGGCGATCGGCTGGTACTCCCTGATGAGCTTTGAGCCGCTGTTGAACGCGGCATGGCTGGTCCGGTTCGCGGGCCGGGGGTGGATATATGGGTTCGCGTTTCTGGGGATGACGTTGGGGGTCTCTCAGCTGACCCGCTCGATCAACGGCGCGCGAGCGCTCGCGTTGGCCGGGCTGCTGGGGCTGTCGATCGGCGGGGTGGTCCTGATGACGCCCCAGGCCGTCGCGTTCGCCCCGATCCTGGCGGATACGGTCCGGCAGCTGTGTCCCAACGCGCATCGGCTGAACCTGTGGCGACCGCTGTTCACGGAGCGCGCGCCAGCGCTTGTGATGTTGTTGGCGTTGGGGGGGACGTATTTTTCACTGGGGTACCAGTGGATGAGCCGGAGGGACGCCTGATGACCCATCGGCTGGCGCTGAAGCTCCGCGGCGTGGTCAAGCGGTATGGGGCGAACCTCGCCCTCGATCGCCTCTCCATCGATGTTCCGGAGGGGGCGGTCTGTGGGCTGGTCGGGCCCAACGGCGCCGGCAAGACGACGACGTTCGGGATCGTGGGCGGCTACATCCGTCTCGACGAGGGCGAGGTATCGATCCTGGGCGATGGGCCGTTCGATCCGGTCCGCCACGGCGGGCGGGTCACGCTGCTGCCGCAGGACTGTGAGTTGAGCCCGCATATGCCGGTCCGTGAGCTGTTGATCCACCTCGCGCGGCTTCAGGGGCAGACCGCCGCCCAGGCCCGCCAGGACGCAGACCGCACCCTCGCGCTGGTGGACCTGTCCGATCGCGCGGGGCAGCGCATTCGCCAGCTCTCCCATGGGATGCGCCGTCGGGTCGCGGTCGCGCAGGCGTTCCTGGGCGATCCGGCATTGATTCTGCTCGATGAGCCGACCTCGGGGCTCGATCCCAGCCAGGTCGTCCGCCTCCGCGATCTGTTCCGTGCACAGCAGGGAAAGCGGACGCTGGTGATCAGCTCGCACATCCTCTCAGAGCTGGAAGCGGCCTGTGACCATGTGATCCTGATGGAGTCGGGGCGGTGTGTTCGACAGGGCGCGATGAGTGAGGTCACCGCGCGGCGGGCGCTGGTGCGGATCACGGTGGGCGGCCAGGTGCCGATGGCGGCGCTCCAGGCCGCGCTACCGGACGCCCAGATCACCCTCCGGGGCGATGAGCTGTCCATCCTCGGACACCGCGACGCGGACGCCGCGACGATCAACCGGCTGGCGCTGCCGGCCCTCTTCGCGGCACAGGTGGACGTCTTCGAGGTCCGACGGGGACAGAGCCTGGAAGCCGCGTTTCTGGCGGAGCAGGCTGGATAGGGGCGTACTGTATCGAACAGGGCTATCCTCAAGGCGTGCAGCGCTCATCCTTCCGATCCGTCGCAGCGGTTTGTCTGCTCATCATCGTGCTTGCCGGCATGCTCTGGTCTTCGGGTGCGGTGACGCTGGGTGAGGCGGCGGAACGCATGCGTTCGCCAGGGGGCGCCCTGCTGTCATTGGGGATGATGGCGCTGGCGGCGCTCTCGGCGTTCCCCGCAGAGGCCGTCGCCCTGGCCAACGGGATGGTCTATGGGCCGCTGCTGGGCACGGCCATGACATGGTCCGGGGCGATGCTCGGCGCTTGCCTCGCGTATGGGGTGGCCCGGTGGATGGCGCCAGAGCCAGGGCCGGTTCTGGCGCGAATCCAGGCCGCGGCGGACGATCCCTGGGCGCTGTTGACGATTCGTCTGATCCCATTGTTTCCGTTTTTCCTTGTGAATTATGCGTGCGGTCTGGCGGGGGTGCCCCGGTGGCGGTTCGTCTGGACCACGGCAGTGGGGATCTTGCCGCTGAGCATCGTGTTGTCGGGAGTGGGGGAGGGGCTGGCCACGCAGCCGCTGCTGGTGCTCCCGATCCTCGGTCTGGCGGCGATCGCGGGGACGATCACCGTCCTTCGGCGCCGACGTTAAGGGTGGAACGCGATACGGGCAGTGCCATGTCTCCGCCTGATTTTCAACGCTTCGTTTTCCTGCGTCCCGAGATTGACGGGGTCACGGTTCGCCTGCCATATCGCCTCGCTGAGGGGAGCATGCCGGACCAGGACTTCGTTGAGCAGCTGATCCTGCCAACAGCGCCTGCGGATCCTGAACATCCGGCGATCCAGCAGGCGCTGTTGGATCTGCACGTCCTCTGTGGGGTCTCCTACTGGAAAGCGTCCTGTCCTTCGACCATCACCTTCGAGGGCCGCCCGCTGCCCGATCCAGAAGCCGCTGGGTTGTGGGAGGAGATCTACACCCATGGATTGGGCGAATTCTTTTATCGAAACGACCTTGCGCCGATCGTTGGATTTCCCGCCGATCCGTCGAAGACGCCATCGACCGTTTCAGCGCCGACGCCGATGGTGCCGGATCGGGTGTTGATGCTGGTGGGCGGGGGGAAGGACTCTGCGGTCGCCCGTGAGGTGCTTCGCCATGCGAACGTGGATGTGAGCCTGGTTTCGCTGGGGACGGCGCCCTGGATTCGTCGGTCGGCGTCGGCGATGGGGGATCCGCACCTGGTCATCGGGCGCAAGCTGGATCGGGAGCTGTTCCGGCTGAATGACGCCGGCGCGTACAATGGCCATGTGCCCATCTCGGCGATCATCGCCGCGTCGACCCGGTTGGTGGCTCTGATCGGTGGCTTCGAAGCCGTTATCTCGGCCAATGAGCGAAGCGCCTCGTATGGAAACGTGGATTGGAGAGGCATGGTCGTCAACCACCAGTGGTCGAAGGGGCTGCGGTTTGAGCGTCGCTGGCAACAGCATGTGGCGCGGATTCAAGACGGGCCCGGATATTTCAGCCTGTTGCGGCCGCTGACGGAGCTGCACATCGGCGCCCTGTTCGCCCGGACCGAGCGGTACTTCGACCATGTGACGTCATGTAACGCCAATTTCCGCCTTCGCCCACAGGATCCGCCGGCCCGCTGGTGCGGCCGGTGCCCCAAGTGCTTGTTTGTGTTCACGATCCTGGCCCCGCACCTGAGCGACCATCAGATGCACCGAATCTTCGGCGACGACTTCCTGGCCCGTGAAGAGAACCGCGGGCTACTGGGCGAGCTGCTCGGACTGGAGGCGCACAAGCCCTTCGAGTGTGTGGGCACGCCGGATGAGGTGGCGGCCGCGCTCTGGGCCCTCTATCGAGACGGGCGGTTCTCAGGGACCATGGGAATGGATCGGTTTGGTTCTGCGGTGCTGCCAGGGCTATCCGATCCGGCGGCGCTGTGGCGTTCAGAGATGACGCCGTCGCGAGAAGATGCGATGCCACCGAAGTGGCGGGAGAGGTTGGATGCGTTTATCCGCGCTGCATGAGCACATCGTGGGGATCCTGGGGATGGGGGCTGAGGGGCAGAGTGTGTTTCGCGCCCTCCGCCGCACGGGGTACGACGGCACCGTCGTCGCGCTGGCAGATGACCGGGGTGACTTCGAAGCCAGGGGACTTCGCTGGCGATTCGGGATGAACCAGCGACAGGGGGTGGCTGAGGTGTCGCTGGTCGTCCGCTCGCCAGGGTTCCCGCTGCACCACCCCACCCTTCAGGAGATCCGACGCCGTGGGATCCGGATGACCACCGCGACGAACCTGTTTCTGTCTGAGGTCCGCGCGGCGGGGCTTCCGATCATCGGCGTCACCGGCAGCAAGGGCAAGTCAACGACGTCCACACTGATCTGGCGCGCCCTCCAGCGCGCCGGGCGTCCGACATCGCTCGTCGGAAACATCGGTCGTCCTGCCCTGGACCAGCTCGACGATGTCCTGCAGCGGCGCGCGGTGAGCGTCTTTGAGCTGTCCAGCTATCAGTGCCACGATCTGATCCTGAGCCCATCGGTGGCGGTGTTGCTGGACCTGTTCCCCGAGCACATGGACTGGCATGGCAGCGTCGAGGCGTACTACGACGCCAAACTGAACATCGCCCGCCACCAGCGGCCGGGCGATCGGTTCATCTTCAACGATGCAAGCCGGATCTGGTCTGCGCCGCTCGGTGAGGGGGCGCTGCAGGCGGTGAACCGGGATGGGGGATTGCGGTTCTCGGAAGGCAACTTTTATCGCGGGGATGATCGGTTGTTTTCCGACGATGGGGTGTCGCTGTTGGGGGTTCATCAACGCCGCAACATGGTGAGCGCCATCGCTGCGGTGGAGGCGGTGGGCGTCGATGCGTCGGCGGTGTTGGATGCGGCGCAGGGCTTCACCGGGCTGCCGCACCGCAACCAGGACCTGGGTGAGGCGGGCGGGGTGCGGTGGTTCGACGATGCGATCTCGACGGCACCACAGGCGGCGGTCGCGGCGCTGGCGGCGCTCGATGGCACGGCACACACCTTGATCGTTGGCGGCCTGGACCGCGGCTATGACTTCACCCCGCTCGCCGATGCGATCCGGGGGGGGGCGGCGAAGGTCGTGCTCACGGTCCCGGACAGTGCAGGGGCGTTGGTGAAGCAGCTGTCAGAAAGCCGCGTGGTGGTTGAGACGCTCGCATCGCTGGAGGCTGCGGTCGCGCGCGCGGCGGTTCTGACGCCGCCGGGGAAGGCGGTGGTGTTTTCGCCGGCCTCGCCGAGCTACAACCGGTTCCGTTCGTTCAGGGAGCGGGGCCAGCGGTTCCAGGAGCTGGTGCAGGCGCTCAGGGCGTGACGCCGTAGTCGGTCGCGCCCGTCCGATCCTGTCCACCGAGGACGACGGAGTAGTCGCCGTTGTTGACGTTGTTGGAGCCGGTGATGATGGCCGCGTATTCGCCATTGACGACGTTGCTCTCGCCGCCAGCGAGGACGGAGCCGGTGGCGGTGGCCGCGCTGCCGGTGCCGCCGACGGCCACGGCGTTGGCGCCGGTGGCTTCGTTATCGTTTCCGCCGACGGTGACAGCGCCGGTGTTGTTCGCCAGGTTGGCGCTGCCGCCAATGACAACAGACTGGTCGCCGCTGGCCGTGCTGGAGCTGCCGCCGATGACGGCGGCGTAGGGGGCGGAGATGGTGTGGTTGTCCCCAACGAGCAGCCCGGCATAGCCGGTGTAGCTGTGGGCGGTGCCGATGATGAGGTTGTGGCTGCCGGTGCGGCTCTCGGCGCCGGTGGCTTCGTTATAGCCGATGAGCAGGTTGCCCAGCCCGGTCAGGACGCCCCCGTCGTTGGTCGAGCCAGAGCCGGACTGAATGAAGAGGTTGACCTCGCTGAAGTAGATCTCATCGTTGGTGGTGTTGACGGTGACGTAGTCATCGAGGCCCGCGATGGCGTTGTAGCCCTGGTCTTCGACCCAGCTCTCGGAGGCGAGCCCGTCGAGGTCTGAGGCGAGGGCGTAGTCGGCGTAGATCTCGTCTACGAGGCTGGAGTTGATGATGACCGTGTCTTCGAGGTCCGAGAGATCGTCGCTGAAGGCGTAGTCTCGGGCGACGACCCAGGCTTCAGTGGCGACGCCGACCAGAGCGGCCGCCGTGAGGTAGTCAAACTCGATGGCCGACAGCCGGGCGCTGTTCTGGCTGACGAGGGTGGTCTGGTTGCTCTGGGCTGACTCCACGCTGGCCAGACGGGTCTCCAGCGTGGAGATCTCTGCGGCCTGAGCGTCGATGAGCTGCCCCTGGGTGGTCACCTGGACCTGCAGCTCGTCGATGGTGTTGGCCAGCTGAGTCACCGTCGCTTCCAGGGCGTCGACGTCTGCCTGGGTTTCTTCATTGGCGTCGCAGGCCACGAGGACCCCCAACCAAAGGACTCCGAGCCGCCGCGTCATCATTCTCTCCTCCCCAATGAGATGTCCCAGTATACCGCTTCGATCAGCGGGCAGCCCGATGGTTATGGTACGCTATGGTTGGGTATGGACATCACATCTGTGAGCCTGAGAATGATGAAACAAATGTTTAAAAGTTTTTTTTTGGTCATGTGTGTCTGGTCGGCGCCTCGGATCGGGTGGGCCTGTTCGATCATTGGGCCCGGGCCGTTTGAGATCGACGAGGGGATCGATGATGACAACCCCCCGGCGCTCCCTGGTGAGGATGTCGACGTTCGCGTCATTCGGGGGCGCGGTCCCACCTGCTACCCCGACGGCAGCATCTCTTCAGACTCGTGCGCGGACATCGGCAGCCTGGAGATCTCTTTCCTCGCGGGTGAGGATGAAGAAGCGCCAGAACAGTCGATCACCGGGGGTGCCGATCCACAGCTCGGGGTCGGGTACCGCTTTGCGGTCGTGGATGGTCTGGGGCCGATCGGGTTGGGCGTGCCGTCCCGGCCGATGGAGATGTTCTTTCGCGATGGGCGAGCCTCCACCTCGTTCACCTGGATTGACGGAGCGAGCGACATCCAGGAGCCCTTCGACCTCACCCTGCGCGTCTGGGCCGTCGACCTCGCCGGAAATGAGAGCGACCCGATCGACGTCGTCATCACCGATCCCGGCAAGCAGGCCGAGCATGAGACCTGCACCGACGCGCAGGGCGGCGCTGTGGGGTGTGCTGTGGTCTCTGGCGGCGGCTTGTCCTGGGCTTTCGGGATGACGATCCTGGTCCTCTGCGGGCGCCGGCGCCGTCACTGAGCATCGGTTGCTGCCTGGTGTTTTTGCTTTAGCTCCGAACAGGAGGCAACAGATCATGAGAAGGATCAAGCCGATCAAGCCGCAGCCAGGTCAGGAGTCGGTCTGGGCGTATCCTCGGCCGGCGGTGGTGCGGCCGACTGACAAGGAGCTCGTGGTGGTCTTTGACGGCCAGGTGATCGCGAAGACGACCCGGGGGCACCGGGTGCTGGAGACCAGCCACCCGCCGACCTACTACATCCCGCTGGAGGACGTTATGCCAAGCATCCTCCGTGAGCAGCCGCGCCGGACGATGTGCGAGTGGAAGGGAGAGTGCGTCTACCTGGACGTGGTGCTCGGCGATCGGGTGGCCTCCCCGGGAGCCTGGCGGTATGACAAGCCGACCGCGCCCTTCTCGGTGATCCAGAACAGCGTCGGCTTCTATGCCGGTGAGATGGATGTCTGTACCGTGGACGGCGAGACCGTGACTCCCCAGGAAGGCGACTTCTATGGGGGGTGGATCACCAAAGACGTGGTCGGTCCCTTCAAGGGCCCGCCGGGGACATGGGGCTGGTGACGGCCCCAGCCCGCGACGTCCAGGTCGTTGGGCACGGACAGCTTATGTGCGAAGCGATTTTGCATCGTGTGTTCGCTTTAGCAGCTCACGAAGGGTCTGCTGCTGCTTCCGCGCCCGACGGCTGAGGGGCCGCAATGCGACGATGGCTTCGACGGGAACATGGCGAGTGAGGACGACCCCGTTGGGGCTGACGAACAGCTCCTGCCCGGCATCGCGGAGCTTCTGGGGCGAGATCTCCAGCAGGACGCCGATGTTGGCGCGCTTGCCGACCCTGCTCTGCGGCCGATCGGCGAGATGCACGTGACTACGGGCGCGACGAAGGATCCCCAGCTCTGCGATCCCGGGGACCGCATCGGGCTGGGTGCCATGGAAGACGTTGCCAGGGCGACGGTAGATCGTCCACGACGCTTCGAGGGCGTCCTGGGTGACGGGGACCCCCTCAAGGGAGTGTCCCTGGGATGCCCGGATGCGATCGCCGTCGATCTCCAGCCGTGACTTGTTGTTTCGTGCCACGATGACGTCGAGGACGGAACGGCTGAGCCGGGTCTTCGACAGCACATCGTCGATGCGCGCCCACCCCGCAGCGTCCATGGGGAGCCGCGACTCAATTGCACCATGACGAAGCAGCCAGGACAGATATCGGCTGCGCTTCTTGAGGGTGAGGTCGTTCATGCATTCAACGTAAACGGCTCAGAAACTCACGAAAACTTATTCTTTTTTCGATACTATCCAATTATTGAATAGTCAAAAGGAGCGCATCGTGAATCTCGATCGGTTGGAAGCGTTCGTGGTGTTCTCGGAGCATCTGAACTTCACGCATGCTGCACGCGCGCTCGCGGTGTCACAGCCGGCGCTTCATGCACAGATCGCCCGGCTGAGCGAGGAGGTGGGGGTGCCACTGTATCTTCGGACCGGGCGTGCCCTGTCGTTGACCGAAGAGGGGCGGCGCCTCGTGGGCTTCGGGCGGGATCTGTTGTCTCAAATTGATTCGTTTGAAGCGTCTCTTCGGGGTGAAGATATGTCCCGGCCGGTGACGCTTGCGGCGGGAGAGGGCAGCCTGCTGTACCTCCTCGGCGCGGCCATCCGGCGGTTCACCGCGCAGCGGACCGCGCCGTTGAAGCTGTTGACGGTGGATCAGGTGGGCGCGGTCGAGGCGCTCCGTTCTGGGCAGGCGCAGGTGGGGGTGGCGTCGCTGACGCAGGCGCCTGCGGACATCACCGCTACGCCGCTGACCGCAGTGCCTGCGGTGGTGTTGATGCCTGCAGACCATCCGCTGGCGTCGGAGCTGGGGCCGCTGCCGCTGTCTGCCCTGGAAGGCGCGTCGCTGATCGTCCCCCCTGCGGGCCGTCCGCATCGACAGACGATCGCGCTGTCGCTATATGAGGCGGGGGTGCGCTGGCAGGTCTCCGTCGAAGCGAGCGGTTGGGAGCTGATGCGTCGGTTCGTGTCGTTGGGGTTGGGCTTGTCGATCGTCAACGCCTTCTGCCCGCCGCCAGCGGGGTGCGTCGCTCGTCCACTTCCAGACCTTCCTGCGCGTCAATACTGGATTTTACAGCGGGCGACAGGGCGGCCATCGCCAGCGACCCAGCAGCTCCTCTCGCTGTTGTTAGAGCACGCAGCGGATTGGCGCAGAACGGGGGACGACGGTGCCTGAGCTTCCCGAGGTTGAGATCATGGCCCGCAACATGGCGAGCTGGTGCACCGGTCGCCGTGTGCAGCGGGCAGAGCGGGTGGATCCGGAGCTGCTCTCTGCAAACGCGGCGGCGTCTCTGGCGGGCGCGCTGCTGGGCGCCGCCCGCCGTCGGGGCAAGTACCTGTGCCAGCCGGTGGATGCAGACAAGCTGTTGATTTTGCACTTTCGGATGACGGGCAAAGTGGTGTTGGAGGATAGACCGCGGCCGCATGTTCGGCTGCGTCTCGTCCTGGATGACGGCGGACATGTCGCGTTTGTGGATACCCGGCGGCTGGGACAGGCATGGCTTATCGATGTGGCAGACACGGACGCGTTCTTCGCGTCGCGCAAGCTGGGGCCAGAGCCCTGGCCGATGACGCGGGATGCCGCGTGGTGGCGTACGCGCCTGATGGGGCTCCGGGGCGCAGTCAAGCCTGCGCTGATGCGCCAGGATCGGATCGCAGGGCTTGGGAACATCATGGCGTCAGAGCTTTGTTTTCGGATGGGGCGCGATCCGCGGGTGCCCGTTCCGAAGTTGACGGACGCCGACTATGCGGCGCTGGCGTTGGGAGCACCGGCCCTGATCGCCCATGTCCTCGCGGAAGAGGCCGGCGCAGAGATCGCATACATTAACGAGGGGCGCACGGCGCCCAACCCCTTCTCGGTATATGCGCGCGAGGGGGAGACCTGCACCCGGTGCGGGGGGACCATCCAGCGGTTCACTCAGTCGGGGCGGTCGACGTTTTTCTGCCCCGGATGCCAGAGGTGACGATGTTGTCGGCGATGAGTGGACGGATGCTGGTGAAGCAGGGGGACATCACCCAGCTCACCGTAGATGCGATCGTAAACGCGGCCAATTCGAGCCTGCTCGGCGGGAGCGGTGTCGACGGCGCGATTCACCGCGCGGCGGGGCCAGCGCTGTTGGAGGCGTGTATGGCGATCCGCGCGCGCCAGGGCTCATGTTTGCCCGGGCATGCCGTGATCACGCCAGCGGGGCAGCTCCGGGCGAACCATGTCATCCACGCGGTCGGCCCGGTCTGGCAGGGGGGCGATCGCGGGGAGCCGGGGCTGTTGGCCAGCTGTTACATGCGCAGCCTTGAGCTGGCTGCGGCCCATGGGGATCAGTCGGTCGCGTTTCCGGCGATCAGCTGTGGGGTCTATCGGTTCCCGGTGATGCACGCCGCGCAGATCGCCACTCGGACGGTGATGGACTGGTTGCGAGATCATCCACAGCCGAAGACCGTGCTTTTCTGCTGCTTTACCGATGAGGTCTGGGCGGCGTATCGATCGGTGTGGGACGCGTAGCCGCGTTTTTGCATCAAGGTTCGGGCCGGCGGCACCGATGTGTCATCTGACACCTGCGGTCGCCCAAGGGACACCATGCTCCTTCCTGGTAAACAGCTCCTCATCGTTGCCTCTCGCGCATCGGATGTAGAGCACCTGTCGTCACTGTTGGGCACGTCCGATGGACTGCGTTGGGTGCGGCCGGAGGCGGCCGCGGCGCATCTGGATGGGGCCGATCTGTGCGTCTGGGTGCGACGGGCATCGCAGCCCCTGGGCCACCTGAGCGTGACGACGCCGACGGTCATCATCGGAGATGGTGTCGACGGCGTCGAGTCGCTGAGCTGGGCGCGGCTGGACGCTGCGGCCCTTGCCCAGGCGATGGGGCGTGCGATGGGACAGATGACGCCGCCAGATCCGGTGACCGGGCTCCCCGGCCGGCAGCGGTTCTTGTCACACACCCAGATCACCCTGGCCCTGCTTCGGAGCATCGGACGGCCGATGCAAGCGGCCATGATCCTGCTTGATCTCGATGATTTTGCCACGGTCAATGACAGCCTGGGGCATCTGGCAGGCGATGCGGTCCTCAGGACGCTGACCGGGCGGCTGACCGAGACGCTCCGCAAGCATGACCTGCTGGCGCGGGTCGGCGCCGATGAGTTCGCCATCCTGCTGCTCGGTGACCATGTCCGCGAGATGGCCGATGCCGTCGCCGACCGGCTGGCTGCGGTGATGGCGGCGCCGATCGGCTCGGGAGACCGGGAGCTGTACCTCAGCGCCAGCCTGGGCATCGCGATCTGCGAGGACGGCTCGGCGAGCGCGGATCGGCTGCTCCGTTCGGCGGACATCGCCCTGCGCTGTGCGAAGCGGCAGGGCCGGGGGGGCCGGGTTCGCTATGTCAACGCGATGCAGGAGGAGGTCCGGGCGCGCTTCGAGCTGGAGTCGGACATCCAGCGGGCGCTGCAGCGGCGGGAGTTCATCCTCTATTACCAGCCGGTCGTCAGCGCTTCTTCTGGCAAAGTGGTCAGCTTCGAGGCCCTGGTCCGCTGGCCGCACCAGACCCGGGGGCTGGTCAGCCCCGGTCAGTTCTTGCCGCTGGCCGAGCAGACGGGCCTCATCCTGCCGCTGAGCTGGCAGCTGCTCACCCGGGCCTGCCGCGAAGCGGCGAGCTGGACGGCGCGGGACGCCCCTTCGGTCAGCGTCAACCTCGCAGCGGCGCAGCTCGTCTCGCCAGAGCTGTTGCCGCGGCTGCGGCGGGCATTGGAAGACAGCCGGCTCCCGCCGCACCGGCTGAAGCTGGAGATCACAGAGAGCTGCCTCATCGATGAGCGGCGTCTGCCGACCGACCTCTTCGAGCAGCTCGCCGAGATGGGCCTGGAGATCCATCTCGACGACTTCGGGACCGGGTACTCGTCGCTGTCGTATCTGGAGCGGTTCCCGCTGCATGGCCTGAAGATCGATCGGTCGTTTGTCCGGTGTTTGATCCAGGACCGGCGCCGAAGGGCCATCACCCAGCGGCTCATCGATCTCGGCGCAGATCTGGACATGACGGTCATCGCCGAAGGTGTCGAGACCCTGGAGGAGCTGTCCTGCCTCCGGGGGATGAACTGTGAGCTGATCCAGGGCTATTACTTCGCCCGGCCGATGCCGCTTCAGGAGATCCCGGCGTTCTTCGACGCGCACGCCCGCCGGGCGAGCTGATCAGACGTCGACGGCGTCGACCAGATCCATCCAATCGTTGATGGCGTGGTAGCGCTTGCTGGCGTCCTTGCCCATCAGCTCAGAGATGACCTTCTCCGTCTGCAGACGGGCGTCGTCGGGGATGGTCACCTGGAGCAGGCGGCGCTTTTTGGGGTCGAGGGTGGTCTCATAGAGCGTCTTGGGGCGCATCTCCCCGAGGCCCTTGAATCGGGAGATCTCGGGCTTCGCCCGACCACCGTGCCGCTTGATGATCCGGTCCCGATCGCGATCGTCGGTGGCCCAGTAGGTCTTCTTGCCGACGTCGATGCGATACAGCGGCGGCTGGGCGAGGAAGACATGGCCTTCCTCGATGAGCGCGCGCATATACCGATAGAAGAAGGTCAGCAGCAGGGTGGCGATGTGGTTGCCGTCCTGATCGGCGTCCATCAGCAGGACCACCTTGTGGTAGCGCAGCCGGCTGAGGTTGAGGTCGTCGCCGATGCCGCAGCCGAGGGCGTTGACGATATCGGACAGCTCTTTGTTTCCGAGGACCTTCTTCAGCGAGGCCTGCTCGGCGTTGAGGACCTTCCCACGCAGCGGGAGGATGGCCTGGTTCTTCCGGTTGCGGCCCTGCTTGGCGGAGCCGCCGGCGGAGTCGCCCTCAACGATGAACAGCTCGGAGACGCTGGGGTCAGAGGCGCTGCAATCGGCAAGCTTACCCGGCAGGTTCAGCCGGCGGTTGACCGCAGACTTCCGACGCACCGTCGTCGAGGCCGCCCGGCTGGCCGCCCGGGCCTTGGCGGCCATGATGATCCGGGTGAGGACCGCCTCGGCGGTTGAGGTGTTCGTCGTCAGCCACTGCTCCAGCTCCAACCGGACCGCCCCTTCCACCTGGCCGCGGGCCTCAGGGTTGTTGAGCTTGTCTTTGGTCTGCCCCTGGAACTGTGGCTCGGAGATGAACACCGAGCAGATCACCACCAGCCCTTCGCGGATGTCTTCCGCAGAGAGCTTCAGGCCCCGTGGCAGGCTGACGTCGTGGGCGCTGATGTAGTTTCGGACCGCCCGGGTGACGGCGTCACGCAGCCCCTGCTCGTGTGTGCCGCCGTCCTGGGTCGGGATGCCGTTGACGAACGAGCGGACCCGCTCGCTGGTCGACTCGGTCCACAACAGGGCGATCTCGACCCGGGGCGTGTCCTGACGGACGATGAAGGGCTCATCGAAGATGAGGCGAGGGGACTCCCGCTTCGCCACCTCAAGGACGAAGTCCGACACCCCGCCGTCATGTTGAAGGATGACGCGCTCATCGGTGCTCTCATCTTTGAAGACGATCCGAAGGCCGCGGTTGAGGAAGGTGCTGACTTCGAGCCGCTGCCGGATCTCTTCGGCGTCGAAGGTCATATCCCCGAAGATCTCATGGTCGGGGGTGAAGGTGATCTCGGTGCCGGTGCCGCGGGCTTTCTCCTTTCGCTTCAAGGGCGCCCGGGGTTTGCCCCGGCGATACTCCTGCTGCCAGGTGTAGCCGTCGCGGCGGACCGTGGCGACGAGGTGCTCGGACAGGGCGTTGACCACGCTGCTGCCAACCCCGTGCAGCCCGCCAGAGGTGCTGTAGCTGCCTTCGTTGAACTTGCCGCCCGCGTGCAGCGTCGTGAGGATGACCTCCAGCGTCGAACGCTGCGCTTCGGGGTGAAGGCCGACCGGGATGCCCCGCCCGTTGTCGAGGACGCTGACGGTGCGGCCGTCGCCGTGTAGCGTCACCGTGATGGTGGTGGCGAAGCCGTTGATCGCTTCATCGACGGAGTTGTCGACGATCTCCCACAGCAGGTGGTGCATGCCGTCTTTGCCCGTTCCACCGATATACATGCCAGGGCGCTTCCGGACCGGCTCCAGGCCTTTCAGGATGCTGATCGAGCGTTCGTCATAGATCGCGGTTTTCATATGTGGTTGACCCATCGGCTCACTCTTCTCCATCCTGATGCATCAAATCGTATCGGATCAGCGGCCGGGGCCAGGCCTTGAAGGTCCCGCGCTTGATGATGTGGCGGCCCCGGGTGGCCCGGCTGCTGGCGTACTTGTTGGGGCGGATGATCTCTTGTCGACCCTGGGGGGTGGTCACGGTGAGCCCGGCCATCGACTCTGTGGTCAGCTCAAAGGAGTGCACCCAGTCGCCTTTATCGAGCTTGATGGCGATGACACCCTTCGCCGGCCCCTTGTTCGTCGAGATGTCGGCGACGGGGAAACACAGCCCACGGCCCCGGGCGCTCGCCAGGCTGACCGTTTCGGTTCCATTGGAGACATACACCGCGACGACGCCATCGTTGCTCTTCTCCAGCTTGGCGTAGCGGCGGCCGGTTCGGTTGGACGGTTCGGCGTGCATGGACAGAGAGAACCGCAACGACTTGCCCTGCTGGGTCAGCGCCACCCCATATGGCGGCTGCGGCTCGTCGGTGTCGCTGTCGGTGTCTTCAGGGATGTCGACATCCGGCAGCGCCCGCGGGTCATGCACAGCGACGCCGATGACGGTCTCGCCGTCTGCGAAGGTGAAGTGCTTCTGGATCGGGTCGCCGTAGCCGGTGGTGGCAGGGACGCCGTCCAGCCGCATCACATACGCCCCGCCCCGGTCGGTGAAGAAGGTCACCGTTTTGCGGGTGTCGGCGAGGGCAATGGCCATCAACTGGTCCCCGTCGCGGATCCGGATCTTGTCGGGGTCGGTGAAGCTGCCCTGCCGCTTGATCCAGCCGTCCTGCGTCACGATCAGGTAGGTGTCTTCGGCGACGATATAGGCAGATTCTTCGTACCGGATCTCTTCACCCCCCAGAGAGGTGCGTCGTTTCTCACCGTATAACCTTCGGATCTCCAGCAGCTCGCCCCGAACGACCTCCCACAGGCTCTCATTGCTCGCCAGGATCGCGCTGATTCGCTGTGCGTCGCTGCGCTTCTCCTCAAGCTCCTCTTCGATTGCGAAGATCTCCAGCCTGGCAAGCCGATACAGCTTCAGCTCGAGGATGGCCTCAGCCTGGGCTTCAGAGAACTGGAAGCGCGTGATGAGCTTGCTTCGCGCGTCCCGCTTGCCCTCCGAAGACCGGATCATCGCGATCACTTCGTCGAGGACTTCGAAGACCCGCTTCAGCGCTTCGAGGATATGGATCCGTTCATTGAGCCGCTGAAGCTCGTATTCAAACCGCCGGCGGACGGTCACCTGTCGGAAGTCCAGCCAGTACCGCAGGATCTGCTTCAGATCGGCACGGATGGGTGTGCTGACTTCGGGGTTGTCCGAGGGCACCAGACAGGTCAGGTTGACCGGGAAGGTCGTTTGCAGGTTGGTGTGCTTATACAGGTAGGCCATCGCCGCAGCGGCGTCGACGTCCGGAGAACGGCGGCCTTTCCGGAGGGTCATCACGATGCGAACATCGTCGGTCGACTCATCGCGGATGTCGATGAGCTGTGGGACGCTCCGGTTGACGATGAGCCCGCCGATCTTCTCGATGAGAACAGACTTGTTCACCCCGTAGGGGATCGAGGTGATGATCGCATACCGCGTGCGTCCGTCGGCTTCGAGCGTCCACTGTCCCTGATAGCGGACCGAGCCCGAGCCGCTCTCATAAATCTCCTGCAGCTCGGCGCGGTTGCTGAGCAGCTCACCGCCGGTGGGGAAGTCCGGACCACGGAACTTCCGCATCAGATCCCCGATGCTCGCATCGGGGGTTTCGATCAGCATCACCGCAGCGTCGATGACTTCACGGAGGTTGTGGGGAGGGATGCGGGTCGCCATGCCCACTGCGATCCCTTCGGCGCCGTTGACCAGAAGCTGCGGGAACTGAGCAGGCAGGACGATCGGTTCGAACTGCTGGCCGTCATAGTTCGGTCGGTAGTCTACCGTCTTCTGCTTCAGCTCGCTGAGAAGCTCGATGGAGATCGGAGAAAGCTTGCACTCGCTGTATCGCATCGCGGCAGCCGGATCGCCGTCGAGGGAGCCGAAGTTGCCCTGTCCGAGGATGAGCGGATGCCGTAGCGAGAAGGGCTGCGCCATCCGGACCAGGGCGTCGTAGATCGCCGAGTCGCCGTGGGGGTGGTACTTGCCCATCACTTCGCCGACGACGGTGGCGGACTTCCGGAACCGGCTGTCGGGGTACAGCTTGAGGTTGTGATACATCCCATACAGAATCCGGCGTTGGACCGGCTTTAAACCGTCACGAACGTCGGGAAGCGCCCGCGAGGTGATGACCGACAGCGCATAGTTGAGGTAACGCTGCCGGGTGGCTTCATGGAGGGGGACCGCTGATGAGGCTGTGGCGGACATCGGTTCTCAGATCGGGTGTTGGGCGAAGGAGTGGAAGAGGAAGCGCTCAGGAGAGCAGGCCGCGGCTGTGGAGCAGCTCGGCGTTGGAGATGGCCGCACCAGCGGCGCCGCGGATGGTGTTGTGGCCAAGCGCATAGAACTTGACGCCCATCACCGGGCAGGCTTCGACCCGGCCAACGGTGATGGCCATGCCATTGCCGGCTGAGATGTCGAGCCGGGGCGAGGGGCGATCGCGGCGGGGAGTGAGGACGAGCGGGTGGCGAGGGCAGGAGGGCAGCTCTGGGCCGAAGCCGGTCCACTCTGCCATCTCACGGGCCACCTCTTCAGCAGAGGGGGCACCGCGGAGCCGGGCGTGGACGCCGAGCAGGTGCCCGTCAGCGACCGGCACCCGGACACAGCGGGCAGAGACCGCGAAATTCGCCGGGCCGTCCAGCGTGCCCAGGATCTTGGCCGGCTCTTCGGTCAGCTTGATCTCTTCTTTGCCGGGGTGGGGGTGGACGCTGCCGACCATGTCCCAGGCGCTTTCTCCGGGGTAGCCCGCACCGGAGACCGCCTGCCAGGTCGCCACCGTCATCGCTTCGACGCCCCAACGGCGGTGCAGCGGCGCGACGGCCAGAGCCAGCGGGATGGCGCAGCAGTTGGGGTTGGTCAGGATCGCGCCAGGTCCGGGTTGGCGCTCAAGCAGGTCGACATGGTCCGGGTTGACTTCGGGGATGACCAGCGGCACCAGGGGATCCATTCGGAACGCGCTGGCGTTGGAGACCACCAGAAAACCCGCATCGCGGAACGCGGTCTCAATCTCACGCGCGACCGCGCTGTCCAGCGCAGAGAAGACCACCTTGACCCCGTCAGGCACCTGCGCGGGGTCGCAGGTGTGCACGGTCCGAGAAGCGATGTTCCCCGGGATCTCACCGGAAAAACGCCAGGTCGTGGCCTGATCGTAGGGCTTGTTCGCTGAGCGCTGAGAGGCGCCGAGGAAGGCCACCTGGAACCAGGGATGATCATCGAGGAGTTGAATCATGCGCTGGCCGACCATGCCAGTCGCGCCCAGAATACCGACGGGGATTGCGCTCATGGTTGTAGTCCTTGTTCTGTACACCTTCGCTGATAACCAATCCCGCCAATGGCTCTGTGGTTTTGTTCCAGGTGATCGGAGCGGACGGCGTCACGCCCCCAAAGCCCGCCCATAGCCAACCGGTAAAGGTTTGACATGTCAAGACCCCTCATGCGCCGAGCGGACTGGGATGTCCTGGAAAGATTGGCGACGGGGCCTTGTTGTCGTATAGAGGGCTCCACTCCCTTCGAAAACCAGAGGTGTTTCTGATGGCAGATTTCGGTGAGCTGCTGGTTCAGTACAGCGCGCGTGTTGGGCGCTTGCATCGCGGTGAACAGACCGTTGAGCTGGCCGGCCCGGGCGGCGGACTGGCTGCAGCGGTCGATCGGTTGGGGATTATCCCGTTGGCTGCCGGTCTGGCAGAGGGGGATCGTCTGGAGCTTGAAGATCAGGACGTCACCCTGTCGCTGCATCGGCAAACGCCCCATGTCCTGCTGCGGGTGAAGTGGGCGGATGGTCCGGAGCTGACCGAAGCGTTGGACGTCGCCCCGGGTAGCTCGCTGCTGACTGTGCCCGATGAGCCCGACACCACCGGTCCCCGGTTCCTTCCCGATCCCAGCACCCGGATCACGGACCTGAAGGCGGCCCTTCACGATCCGCAGCAGACCTTGTATTTCACATCGAGTGGTGTCTGGGGTGATGGCAAGGTGGGTGCCGGTGAGCCCCTTCTGGCGACCATCCCGGCCATTGACCCCGGCGAGCTTGGGGGGGCGAGCTTTCGCAGCGCCCACAACGTGCGCGCCGCCTATATCGCGGGCGCCATGGCCGGCGGTATTGGTTCGCCAGAGATGGTGATCGCGATGAGTCGTGCGGGATTGCTGGGCTTCTTCGGTGCCGGCGGCCTGCCAATGGCGTCTGTCCGGAGCGGCGTCGAGAAGATCATGGCGACGGTGGGTGAAGCCCCCGCGGGCTTCAATCTGCTGCACAACCCCAACGAGCCCGCGGTCGAAGAAGAGACGGTCGACCTGTACCTTCGCCATGGGTGTCGGTATGTGTCGGCGTCGGCCTATATGACGCTGACCCCTGCGTTGGTGCGGTATCGCCTGACCGGCATCCGAAAGGCTGCGGATGGTCAGATCAAGTGCCCCAACCGGGTCTTCGCCAAAATCAGCCGCCCGGATGTGGCCGAGCGGTTCATGCGCCCCGCCCCGGAAAAGATCCTGGAAGCGCTGGTCGCGAACGGCGGGTTGACGTCGGAGGAAGCAGA
>JBCBLB010000471.1:0-7835 GCA_038520555.1 Myxococcota bacterium
CCTCACCGAGTCGGTGAGGCCCATGAGGGCGGTGAGTCCGATGACCCCGGCGATCTGCCAGGGGCTGATCGCGGGGGCGAAGAGCATGGACAGCAGCAGGACGACGTTGGCAGCATACAGCCCGACGTCGAGCCAGGATCGCTCATCCTGCCCGAAGATGGGGATGCCGGGGATGAGGGGCCGCTTGATGGTCTTGGGGGTGAGGAAATAAAGAGAGGCGCCGAATGGCGGCAGATAGCGTGCGGTGAGGGGACCGAACCCGCAGCCCAGTCCCAGCCCTTCGAACAGCATGGCCCAGAAGATGGCTTTCTGGAAGGCGATCGGGCTGGCCCACCACTCGGAGAAGTTTGCGAGCGTGTTGCCGGGCGTATAGGCGCAGAAGAAGAACCACATCGCCACAAAGAAGACGATCTTCAGGGTGTAGACGATGTGGATACCCAGCGGGACGCCGTAGCCATCTTTGGCCCACGATTGGCAGACCATCTTGATCCGCTCGGCGAAGGGCCGGGCGGACCAGTCGTCGATGTCGTAGTCGGGCAGCTTGGGGGTGATCATCAGCGAGCTCTCAAGAAAAGCGGATGGCGTCGAAGCGTTCGATCTGTTTCAGTGCAGACTGGGCGGCGTAGTAGCCGCCCATGCCATGCACCCCCCCGCCGGGCGGCGTGGATGCAGAGCAGATGAACAGCCGGGGGTTGGGCGTTGAGTATGGATCGAGCCGGGCGACCGGCCGGGTGAACAGCTGCCATGCGTCGGCGACCCCGCCGGTGATGGCGCCGCCGACGAAGTTGGGGTTCGTGGCGTACAGATCCCGGGTGTTCATCGTGTGTCGGGCGCGGATTCGATCGTTGAAGCCGGGCGCGAACCGCTCCATCTGATCTTCGATCGGCCCGGTCATGTCGACGGTCGAGCCATGGGGCACATGACAGTATCCGTAGCCGGTGTGCTGGCCGTCGGGGGCCCGTGAGGGGTCCAGCTCGCTTTGTTGAACGACCATGACGAAGGGCTGCTTGCTGTGGAGGCCGTGGAACATCTCTCGCTCGGAGTGAGCGATGTCTTCGAGCGATCCGCCGACATGTACGGTCGCGGCCTGGTTGACGCGGGGGTCTCTCCAGGGGATCGGCCCGTCGAGGGCCCAGTCGACCTTGAAGATGCCGGGCCCATATCGGTACCGCCCGAGGCGCCGCCGGTAGCCATCGGGCAGCTCTTTCCGCCCGATCTGGGCGAGCTGGTCGGGGCTGGTGTCGAACAGAACGACCCTGGTGGCGGGCAGCTGGTTGAGGTCGGAGATCCGCTGTCCGGTCTTCAGGTGTCCGCCGAGGGAGCGGAAGTACCGCACCAGGGCGTCGGTGATCGCGCCGGCGCCGCCGGCGGGTACGGGCCACGCTTCCACATGGGCGGCGAGGAGGAACAGCAGGGTGAGCGCCGAGGTGAGGGGCGTCTCCAGGGGGAGGATCGAGTGGGCGGCGCACCCTGCGGCGAGCGCCTGTCCGCGCGGGCCGGAGAACCACATCCGCGCGAAGGTGGTCGCCGGGGGCAGGCCGCGGAGGCCGAACCGGATGAAGCGGAGGGGATCGGTGGGGACACGCAACGGCCCCATCGCGTCTTTGATGAGGGCGTGGGGGTCGCGCAGAAACGGCGAGACCAGCCGAACGTAGGCGGCGGCGTCTCTGTCATCGAGGCCCACCGCGGTCTCTTCGACGCTGTCGACGGAGAGGACGGCGGGCTGGTCGTCGAGGGGGTGGGCGTAGGAGACGCCGGACTGCAGCCACTGCAGCCCGTGCTGTGCGAGGGGCAGGGTCCGAAAAAACGGCGAGAGGATGCCGAAGGGATGGCATGCAGAGCCGGTGTCGTGCCGGAAGCCGGGCAGGGTCAGCGCTTCGGTGCGCATGGCGCCGCCGGGGGTCGTCTGGCCTTCGATGACGAGGACGCGAGCGCCCTGACGTGCGAGCGCGATCGCCGCGGCGAGGCCGTTGGGCCCCGAGCCGATGACGATCGCGTCGTATTCATCCGCGAGCGGTTCGCTGGTCATTTCTTGCTGGCGGGCTTCTTCGCTTTCTTGTACATCCCGTCGATGAGGTCGGCGTAGCGCTCCTCAACCACGTTCCGCTTGACCTTGAGCGAGGCGGTGAGCAGGCCATTGTCGATGCTCATCGGCTCCGGGGTCAGGGTGGTGTACTTGATGGTCTCGAAGCTTGCGAGGCCTTCGTTGACCGAGGCGACGTGCGCGTCGATGGCGGCCTGGACCTTCTCGTGGTTCTGGTCGGCGGGGATGCCCTGCTGCTGGGCGAACTCTTCGAGGCCTTCGGGGTCGACGGCGAGGAGCGCGACGCAGTAGTTGCGCTTGTCGCCGATGACCATGGCCTCCTGGATGAAGGGCAGGCCCTTGAGGCGGCCTTCGATCTTGGCGGGGGCGACGTACTTTCCACCGGAGGTCTTGATGAGCTCTTTCTTGCGGCCGGTGATCTTGACGAAGCCGTCGCTGTCGATCGAGCCGAGGTCGCCGGTGTGGAACCAGCCCTCATCGTCGAAGGCGCCGGCGGTGGCTTCGGGTCGGTTGAGGTAGCCCTTGGTGATGTTGTCGCCCTTGGCGATGATCTCACCGTCTTCGGCGATTTTGATGGTGACGCCGGGCAGCGCCGGGCCGACCGTCCCGATGCGCAGCTTGCCGGGGAGGTTGCACGACAGGGCGGGGCAGGTCTCGGTCAGGCCGTACCCTTCAAGCAGGTCGACGTTCATCGCCATGAAGAAGCGGTGGACGTCCGGGTCGAGGGGCGCGGAGCCGGACAGCAGGGCCTGCATCCGGTCGAAGCCCAGCCGGGCCCGAAGCTTGCTCAGGACCAGCCGATCGGCGATGGCCAGCCGGAAGCCGAGGAGCGCCGGGATGGGCTTGCCTTCGGCGCGGTAGGGGATGGTCGCCTTGCCGGTGTTGATGGCGAAGTTGAACAGCGCCTTCCGGATCGGAGACGCGCCCGCGACCGCTCCTTCGATCTTGGCCTTCATCTTCTCGTAGACCCGCGGCGCGCCGGGGAAGAAGCCCGGCTTCGCGCTGCGCAGGTCGTCGGCCAGGGTCGGCACCGAGCTGATGACCAGCGGCACGTCGTTGTAGGGGCCGGCGAACTGGATGAGCCGGCCGAAGGAGTGGGCCAGCGGCAAAAACAAGAACAGCCCGCCCGGACGCATATCATCGGTGATGACGGCGCACTTCCGGACCATCGCGGCGGTCGCGAGGTGGTTGGTGTGGGTCTGGATGACCGCCTTCGGGGGACCGGTCGTGCCTGAGGTGTAGGTGTAGGTCGCCGTCTCATCGGGCTTGGCGCTGGTGCGGCGACGCTCAAGCTCTGCGCGAAGCGATTCGAGCTTGTCCTTGCCGCGGGCTTCCAGGTCCGCCAGGCTCTCCCAATCGTCAGCCGGCTCGATGCCGTCGGGGTTGATGACGACGATGTGCTTCAGGTTGACCTGGTCGGCGGTGTATTCCTTGTTGAAGAAGGTGAAGCCGTTGCGCATCTGGCGCACCTTCTCCAGCTGACCCTTATCATCGACGAAGACGAGCTTGATGTCGGTGTCGACGTGGGCGTAACCGACTTCTTCGGGGAGCAGCGAGGCGTAGATCGGCACGGTCTGCAGCCCGACGGACAAGGCGCCAAAGTCGATGGTCAACCAATCTTCGCTGGTTTGCCCCAGGATGCCGATGACGTCGTTGTCCACCAGCGCAATCGCCGAGAGGATCCCCGCGGCGATGATGTCTGAGCGATCGGCGATTTGTTTCCAGGTCCGATCCGTCCATGCGCCGCTTGGGTCCTTGGCGCGGATGCCGGGACTGTTGGGGTTTGTGTTCGCGCGGTCATGGAGAAGATTGCTGAGGGTAGAGATATTCATCGTGTCTGTGCTCCTGTGACGTCATCCGATTGTCCAGGGGTGGTCGCTCCCCAGGGGCAGAAATTTCCACTCCCCACCTTAGCCCAAAGTACGGCAGCAGCAGGTTACGATGCGGCCATGCCACCAAGTTCCTACGAATTGGACACCGTCGCGGCGAACCTGATCGAGCGGATGGAGGGCGCACGCCGCACATGGCAGGGTGACCCGGACGCCGCCGCCGCCGGCTTGAGCCGCATCGCCGAAGAGAGCATCGACCGCGTCTCCCGTGAATATGACGCCATCATGGGCAGCGCGGACGGCTGGCCGGCGGTGCTCCGCCGGGAGCTGATGGAGACGTTTTTGCCCCGATACATCCGACTGGCCACTGAACACAACGCATTAGAGGCGGACGGCTACGGGGCATGGCGGGGTGGGGATCCGGTCGCCCGGATCATCGCCACTGCGGGCGCGATCCTCGGTGCGTTGGCCATTGAGACGATTTTTCGGCACCCGATCACGTTGATTTTGTTGGTCGCCGCCCTGTTCGTGCCGCTGATGCCTGAGATCCGCGCGTGGTACCATCGCCGCCGGTATGTCCGCTTGCTTCAGGAGGCCGTCGACGACATGGGACGCATCCAATCCGAGCTGGATCGGTATGTGACCGACGACGGCTACACCAGAGACCACCTGGAGCAGGCCCGCGCGCAGGTCCGCGCCGTGAAACCCCAGCAGGAGCTGCCCTGATGGCCAACACGATCAAAATCGCCCCGCGCGGTCGGGGGCGGCTGACCGCCCTCGGCGTCGGCGTCGGCGTCATCCTCATCGGCGCCCTCGCCATGTACATCACCTTCACCCAGTACATCCGGCCCGACGAGTTCGCCGTCCGTCAGATCTACCTCGGCCCCAACAAAGGCATCCAGGAAGAGATCTACGGCCCCGGGCTGCACTTCGTGATGCCCGGCTACGAGCGGCTGCACCTGTTCCCCCGGGACATGCAGCTGCTCGAGTTCAACGAGTACATCTCCGCCAGCCAGGACGCCGTGGTCAGCCCGCCCATCCGCATCCAGACCTCAGAGGGCTACCAGGTCACCGTCGACATCACCATCGCCTACCGCATCACCGACCCCTACGCCGTCATTCAGGAGGTCGGGCCCGGCAACCTCTACCAGACCTCGATGATGATCCCCCGCTCCGACAAGATCCTCCGGCAGACCCTCGGCCGCCTCAACGCCGAAGAGTTCTACTCCGGCGAGCGCCGCCTGAAGGCCGCGGAGGCCGCCCGGGTCGCCCTCACCAACGAAGTCGCCGACGCGGGCATCGAGATCTGGCACCTGATGGTCCGCCACTACACCTACGATCAGCGGTACCAGGACGCCATCGAGCAGCGGAAGATCCAGGACCAGACCGTCTTCAAGAACCGCGCAGAGGCCGTCGCCGCCAGCCGCGAGGCCGAGAAGAACCGCGTCCTCGCTGAGGGACAGGCCCGCGTCGACGTCGAGAAGGAGCGCGGCCAGGCAGAGGTCACCAAGATCCGCTCTGACGCCGAGCTGTATAGCCGGCAGAAGATCTCAGAGGGCGAGCTGCTGGTCGCCCTCGCCGAGGCGGAGGGCACCCGGCTGGAGAACAACGCCCTGCAGACCTCCGGCGCCGCCAACATCGTCGGCCTTGAGATGGCCGAAGTCCTCGGCGGCTCTGCTGTCATCGTCGTCCCCACCGACGGCAGCGCTGGGGTCAACCCCCTCGACCTCGACTCCCTCATCCGTGGATGGTGACCATGTACCGCACAATTTCGCTCTTGTTCGCGGGGCTTCTGGCCAGCGGCTGCGTCCCTCACTCCACGGACTCTACCGAGGTCGGCGTCCGGGTCGCCAAGCTCGGCCTCATCGAAGGGCGCGGCGTCGTCCCCGACCCCTACGCTCCCGGCGCCACCTACTTCTTCGCCCCGGTCATCAACGACTGGTTCGTCTATGACACCGCCCTGCAGAACCTCGTCATGACCCGCGAGCATGAGACCGGCGACCGGCAGGGCGACGACTCGCTCCGGTTCAAGACCATCGACGGCAATGACATCTCCGTCAACGTCACCGTCGCCTGGAGCATCGACCCCGCCAAGGCGCCCTACCTCGTGCAGTTCGTCGGCCCCGACACCGCCGCCGTCCGCGAGCGGCTCGTCCGGCCCGTCTCCCGGACCGTCGTCCGCGACGTCCTCAATGAGCTGCCCTCGGAGCAGTACTACGACGCCAACGTCCGCTTCCAGAAGGCCGAGCAGGCCGCCCGCGTCCTCAACCACTACCTCAACGATGAGGGGATCCTCATCCAGCAGGTCCTGCTCGGAGAGCACAAGTTCAACGACCGCTACGAGCAGATCATCCGTGACAAGAAGGTCGCCGAGCAGGACGCCTCTCGGCTCAACTCAGAGACCGAGGCCGCCCGGGAGCAGATGCGGCGCGAGCTGGAGGTCGCCAAGGGCGGCGTCCAGAAGTCCATCGAGGAAGCCCGCGGCGCCGCAGAGAAGAAGAAGATCAACGCCGACGCCCGATACTACGAGCGCGAGCGTCAGGCCAAGGCCATCCTCGCCGAGCGGTCCAACCGCGCCCAGGGCATCGCCGAGAAGGCCAAGGCCCTCGCGGGCTCCGGCGGCCGGAACCTCGTCAAGCTCGAAGTCGCCGAAGAGCTGAAGGGCAAGACCATCCTCTTCGTCCCCACCAGCGGCATGGATCTGCGAACCACCGATATGAACCAGCTCCTCACCACCTACGGCGTCATCAAGTCCGCCGGGGGGGACGAAGAAGCGCCCTCGGTTGACGAATAGACCGCTCCATCACGCGCGACGGTAGATGCCCCCGCCTGCAGATGCCCCCGCCTGCAGATGCCCCCGCCTGTCCTGGCGGGTTTTTCTTTTTTAGACTTAATCCTTGATTTTTGACTGATATAGATCAGTATCGCTTGGTGATATAGATCAGTTGCGATCATTCATTCGAAACGTGAATGAATGTTGAAGGCGGAGCAGTCCACGCCTTCACCGCCCCTGCCAGGGGAAGAGAGCCATCGATGGCTCAGCGCTCAGGTATCCTGACGTTGATAGGCCGCGATGTTCGTCGCTTCTTCACCTTCAGCAGTCAAAAAGATCTGAGTCACCTGCATTCGTTGAGTGTCCGCGTTCACGACACGGCGTGCGTAGTGGATGCGGGTTGCGCCCCTCCAGATCGCTGAATCCAGGGTCCAATCATCCACGACCGTCAGGCTCATCTCCTGTCCCGCCTCACTCGCCACTGGGTGACGCTCCCCGTCCGGTTTCATGGAGAAGCCGATCTGATGGGATTGCCCATCCGCGTCGACCCAGTCGATGGCAAACCAGACACCATCGTTGTGTAGTGAGAGACGATAGCGCCCGGACTGTGGCGGTACCCCTACCTGATAATCACACGAGGCCGGATCCAGGATCCAAGTCCCGAGGAACCAACGAAGCGACACATCATCCATAACTATCCAGCCTCAACCACGCGGAGTGTCGTATTGATTGAAGATTTTCGATTTTCCATTCCAACCTTTCTGGATGAAGCGGCGTTGAAGGGACATGAACGCTCCCACAGACGAAACCCTGCTGATTTCCCGTCACGCTCTGGCGAGTGATTAGCGTTTGAGGCACAGTATCGTCGACACGTTGGGTGGATCTTCGCGCTTGGCCAGCGGATGTGTCCCGGTGATGCGGAGGATCTGACCCGACGGAGTTGATGACCTACTGCACCCCCCCTCCGCCGCCACAAGAGCCGGACGCGGAAGAATAGGGTTTATTCGGTGTAGCCGAGGGCCTGGAGCTTTTTCTCCAGGTCGTGCTCGTCGTCGGGCGGTGTTCGGCTGAGGTAGCCTGCTCAAGGGTCTCGAATTCCTGCTTGATGGGTTCTGGCGGGCGCTCGATGGCCGCGCCGACCTGATACCGGCAGGTGCTTAGCGCCTTGACCCAGTCGAAGACATGCTTC
>JBCBLB010000750.1:0-4507 GCA_038520555.1 Myxococcota bacterium
GACCTTGTCCAGGAGCACCAGGCAGACCTCGTCGAGGTTCTGGACAAGGTCTGCGCCCGCGAAGCCGACGTCGCGGGTGCCGACGTGCAGCATCTCAACCACGTTGCGGGGCTTGAGCATCTTGACGTCGACGTTGTCCAGCGAGATGCTCGGCCGGTAGGTCCGCGCCCCAAGGCGCACGTTGACGCCAGCATCGCGGAGCAGCTGAAGGATGCTGTCCTTCATCCGACCCTTCGGGAGGGCCAGACGAAGCAACGGCGGTTCGGAGTGGGTCATGAGGGCATCCTGAGAGGGGGTGAGGCCCCGCCGCTCGACGCTCGCAACGCGCAACGCCGACCCGGCGGGGGTCGGCGGTGAGTTCAGCGCGACTTCATGGAAAAAGAGCGTCCGCTACACAACCGCCGACCCGCGACCATGATGGTGGTCGTGGAACCGGTGATGGTGATGGTGCTGATGACGCTGCATGAGGACTCCTTCACTACAACCCGTCGTTCCCTCTGTCAACCCCGCCCCCCAATTCTCAACCCACCACGGCAAAGGAGACGCAGGCTCACAGCCAAACCTCAGAAACAACTTCCACATACCGCGCTCCGCAATCGGTATACGATGGCCTGAAGGGGATGGACGGATCGAAAAAACGGTCGCTTCCATCACATTCGACCATGGCGATCTTCTCCACTGCAAGAGGCGCTGAGATGTTGTTCTGGACCTTGTTGGCGAGCTGTTCGCTCTGGGAAGCGCCGCCTCCGTCCGTGCTGTTGATCACCCTGGACACGACCCGGGCGGATCGGCTGGGGCCCTACGGCTATGAATATGCCCAGACGCCAACCTACGATCGGTTCGCAGAGCAGGGCTCTCTTCGAGCGAGCATATGCGACCTGCCCGCTGACCATCCCGTCTCACTCGACGATCTTGACGGGCCGCAACCCGCCGTCTCATGGGGTACGGGACAACGGGGAGTTTATCCTCGGCCAGGAGCAGATCCTGCTCAGCGAGCGGTTCCAGGCGGCCGGCTACCTGACCGCGGCGTTCACCTCTGCGTTCCCGACCCAGGCCCGCTGGGGGTTCGACCAGGGCTTCGACGCGTATCATGACCCGCTGAAGCGGCTGCCGACGCAGCTGGACTGGCGGGACGAGCGCCAGGCAGAAGAAGTCGTCACCGACGCCATTGAAACGTTGAAGGCGCTTCGCCGGGGCGACGAGCCGATGTTCGTCTGGGTGCACCTGTTCGACGCCCACTGGCCCTATGCGCCGCCGGAGCCATACCGCAGCCAGCACATGGACCCCTATGACGGCGAAGTGGCCTACGCCTCCGATCAGGTCGGCCGGCTCCTGGCGTGGTGGGACGCGGTCGCGCCGGGCAACGTCACCCTCATCACCGCCGACCACGGCGAAGGGTTCGGCGATGGTGGCGAGAAGACCCATGGCTTTCTGCTGCATGATGGGACGATCCGGGTGCCGATGATGCTCCGGGGCCCTGGCGTCGAGGCGGGCGCACGGATCGATGATCCGGTCGGTCACGTGGACATCGCCCCGACGCTGCTTCGGCTCGCCGGTCTGGAGCCGCATCCAGAGATTCAGGGCAAAGACCTTCGGGAGGGGGGCTCGTCGGTGATGTACTCTGAAGCGCTGACCGGTCAGTTCAACCTGGGTCTTGCGCCGCTGTATTCGTGGACAGACCGCGAGGGGCGGTTCACCGAAGGGAGCTGGGCGGGCTTCTATCCTGTCGAGGATCACGCGATCAACACTCGCTACGATCCCGACCATGACACCACCGAAGACGAGGCGCGGCTGGGGCGGCTCCGCGCGACGCTCGACGAGGTGATCGCCCCGGAAGCGGCGCTGGACACGGAGTCATTGGAGATGCTGATGGCGCTGGGCTACATCGGCGGCGACCGCACCGCCGAGGCCGGTGAGATCGACCCACGCGACGTCATCGATCTGATCCCCTACACCTGGCAGGCGCGACAGGCGATCAGCGCGGGCCGGTTCGGAGCCGCTGACCGTTTGATCCAAGAGCTGGAGTTCGGGATGCCCGAGACGTTCGGCGTGGACCTGCTCCGGGCGCAGTTGTTGTCGGCGCAGGGGGCCCTGTTCGAGGCGCACGCCCGCTACGTTGACCTGTTCAGCCGCTCGCCGACCAGCACAGTGGCGCTCCAGGTGGCCCGCCTGTCGGCGACGATGGGCGATCCGAGCGACGCATGGAGCTGGTATCGGGAGGCGCTGGCGCTTCAGCCGGCGAGCCCGGAGGCGATGAGCGGTCTGGTCCGGGCGCTGCTGGCGATGGGAGAGGGCACACGGGCACAGGATCTCGCAGAGCGGTACCTGGCCATCTACCCGGATCATGCCGAGCTGGCGCTGATGAACGCAGAGCTCCTGCTGGCCGAGGGGCGAAGCCGAGAGGCCCTGGTCGAGGCCAACTTCGCCGCCTCTCGGCTGTCCTTCCAGCCACACGCCCACCAGACCCGGGCCCGGGCCTACTGGTCGCTGGGCGCCCCCGATCCGGCGATCGCGGCGCTCAAGGAGTCACTGCGCATCGATCCCTACGACCTCTCTGCGCGCATGATGCTCACGGAGTGGTTCCTCGACGTGGGCCGAAACGCAGAGGCGGTCCGTACGATCGCGCCGGTTTCTCGTCTGCTTCCCGAAGATCCGGGGATCGCTGAGCTGGCGGCCCGGGCGAAGGCGGCGCTTGAGCAGGAGCGGGGCGAGCCCACAACGCGCGTCAGTCAAGGGGCTCCGCCAACGAGATGATGACGTCGTTGTCGTAGATCCGCAACAGGTCCAGCCGGCCATCCTGGTTGAAATCACCGGTGGTCGCAGGTCGCTGGCCGTCCCATCCGACGAGATCCATCCTGGACAGCGCGCCGTCCCGCGTCCCGGCAAAAAAATAAGACCGGGCACCGGTTTGTGACGCGAGAACATCCAAAAACCCATCATTGTTGAAGTCCCCGAAGGCGGTCGGCTGAATGGCGTCGTCCAGCGTGAGCACGGTCTCGGTCTCTCCAGATGGCAGCATCCGATAGATGGATGCGCTGTCATAGAGGAGGATCTCGTCATCATCGGCAGCGAAATCAATCGAGTAGGGAAATTCCATGTGCCCCTGCCAGGTCCATCCGTCGCCGGTCCTGAAGAAGGCGCTGAACTGGGTGTAGCCGAAGCCGCCGTTGTGGAGGACCACCACGTCTCGGTCACCGTCCCGGTCCATGTCGATGACCACCCCCTTCGAGAACGCGTGGCTGGCGGCGGCGTCGTATTTGATCAGGGACTCGTCCGAGCCGCTGAGCCACAGGCTCTCCTGCTGCCCGCCGAACCACAGCTGCTCTGCTTCTCCGTCATTGTCGAAGTCCTCAAGCAGTTGCACCTGATAGTAGGGGGCGCCGAAGGGGTATTGGGTCAGAAAGTACCCGCCATCAAAGGTCTCCCCGTCGAGCACGATGAGGACAACCATCTCATTGTTTTGATACAACACAGTCACCACGAGGTCCGACAACCGATCCCCGTCGATGTCCGCGGCCTCGATCCGTTGGATGACGTAGTCGGTGCTGCCGACCGCTTCCCTGGCGTAGTCACGGATATTGTTGAGCCAATCGGGCCGCTGAAGGGAGACGCCGCCATTCCCGTCGCTGATGAGGATCGCGTAGGGGTTATGGCCGTCGCCATAGATCTGGCCGAGGACGTCGTCGTCACCGTCTCGATCCAGATCCAGGGTGAGGATGGGGTCGAAGACCACGTCGACGTCGGTGGTGGTTGTTGTAAAATTCACGCTCCCACCGATCGTTTCAGGCTCCACTTCCGCCACTTCACCGGTGTCAAGGTCGACAAAGCCCGGCTCATCGGGCCACTGGTTGACGCGGTTTCCGATCGGGTCGGATGAGGTGCAGGCAACGAGAAGCAGAAGAAACATCAACATCCCAGGTTGGTTGAGGCAACGCTAATATAGAGGTGCCTCTGACCGAGCGACCATGAAAACCCACCGACGCTGTCTCGATGGGTCACCGTGTTCACGGTTCCCGAACAGCCAGCCGCGAGCGTTGAAGATAGGGAATGCAGGGCAGGCTGTCGTGTATTCTGGGCTGAACAGATCGCACTCTCGACAGCACTACAGCGTCCCTATGGCAGGGTCTTTGATCAGGAAATCGATGTCATCGAAAATATCATGGGTAACCTGGGGTCTCCTCGCGCTGTGTGGCGTCGCTGCAGCGCAGCAGCCGTCGTCAGACGACGACAGCGCCCCTGCCGGGACCGGTGACCCGACAGAAGAATCCTCTGAGCGCCCCGCTCCGCCGCCGTCTACGCCGCCGTCTACGCCGCCGTCTACGCCATCCACGACCCCGATGCCCGCGTCGTCATCTGAGATCGTGGACATCGCCGATGATCCGCTGGCGGTCCCCAGACAGTCCGCGGCGCCGCCGGCCGAGAAGGCCATCCTTGAGAAGTGGTGGGCCTCAGCTGGCCAGATGTGGATGGGCGACACGGCCTATGTGGTCGATGACGACGGCGTCCA
>JBCBLB010000390.1:0-9372 GCA_038520555.1 Myxococcota bacterium
CACCGGACTGGACCGTGAACGCTGTCATCGGGGATGCGAGCTGGATCGAACGGTATGGGCGCGCGCCCGTGTCAGGGGACAGCGAGATCGCTCGTGTTCAAGCGCATCTCGTCTATGTGCTCCGCGCCCTGGAGCAGGCGGACACCACACACCTGACGGATGCACAGCGCCTGCGACGCGTCACGTTGCTCGCCCACCTTCGGGGGTATACCGCCCGCGGCGTCTTCCCCACACGCCGTGCGTCGGATTCGTTCACCGGTCGGCGACCGCGGTTCATCGATGACCAGGGGGTGCGCTGCGCCGTCGGTGAGCTGATCTGGGCGTCCGGGCACGGCGAGCTGGCGTCTCGAATCGATGCGACGCAGGAGTACGCGTATGTGCCGGACATTGAGACGCCCGGTCTGGCCCGGTGGGCACAGGACCATGGCTTTTCGGCGAGCGAGCTCGCCTTGATCCAGCCTTCGTATGGGCCCCCGCCGTCGCGCAGGTCGGTGATTGCGGAGATCGACCAATGGAAAGAGCACATCGTGTGGACGTGCGCCCGTGCCCACCCCTCCCGAAAGCGAGTGCCGGTGTGGCTTCGTGGGACACGCGAAGGGGAAGTGTCGATCGCCCCTGCGCCGTTGTTGGGCGCGAACCCCTTCGCGGCATGCGCTCACGAGCAACTTGCCGCCGCGCATCTGGGCGCCGGGGCGTGGGATGAGCCGCCGCGTCCGTTTGTGACACGCCACACGGTCGTCCTTCCCGCTCTCGATGAGCTGGCGGAGGCGCGCTTCATGGACGAGACAGACAGACTCCAGCACACGAGCTGTATCCCGCGGCCGGGCGCCATCCCGACGCAGGTCGACGCATCGGCCGTCGCGCGAGAGGGGGAGCTGTCTGTTCAGATCACCACCGCGCCTCAGAATACAGCCGTCGAGCAGTGTATGACACGGAAGCTCGATGAGGCGTTCGGTGATCTTGTGGGAGGACGAATCACCTTCGCGTTCTCTCGAAGCCTGTCGCTTCTGCCGCGTGTCAACACACATTGGCTCGAGCTTCACCTGCGCGCTGCGGTGCCGACCGCTGCGACCGATTGCTATTCGGAGGATGCGCCGGCGTCGATCGCCGTCACGGCGGCTGCAGTGCAAGACGCTCAGGCGTTCAACGTCGAGGCTGCGGGCGACGACGCTTCGTTCGCTCAGTGCGTCGAGGAGGCGGTCGGCACGCGGCTCCTGGAGGCGCTGCAGGTGGGGGTCCAGCAACCAGACGGATCGTATGCCCCCTATGCGCGCATCGATGGAGCGGTGACGATCACTCACACCGCAGCGGTCGTCTCTCCCGCCGAGAGAGAGGCACGTCGCAAGGCGGCGGAACGGGAACGGGAGATGGAGATGGATTGGGCGTACTGAGTGGATGCGTCGGATCCCGTGCGTCGTCAGACACGCACCGTGGCACCGCACCACAACCGCACCTGTTGTGTTTCTGGTCAGCGCGCTGCCATCTGGCGTCGGTCACGGGTCCAACCCGATGACACTCCGTCAGAGAGGTTGACCATGACCGTTCGCTCCATCCTGTTCGCCAGCGTCCTCGCCTGCATCTTCTCTTCGGTCGCGGCCGCCGATACGCTGCAGGGGGACGGCACCGTCGAGATCCACTGTGAGATCGCCTGCTCGGTGACCATCACCGATGCGCCCGCCGGTGGGCTGTATGTCATCGCACGAGACGCCGAGGGCGAGCGATGGGAGCGGTTCGCCGCGGATGCGATCTCGCAGGTGCGGTTCATCGGCTCTGCGGCGAACGATGTCCTGATCGTGGACGCCCAGACGCCGTTGGCCGTCGAGGCCCATGGCCGGGGCGGAGACGACTACCTCAGCGGGAACTCTGAGAACGACATCCTCGTCGGGGGGCCGGGGCGAGATGTCATCGAAGCCGGTGAGTCCAGCGATCTGTGCGCCCTCGATGAGGGAGACATGGCCAGCCGCTGTGATCGGCGGTGAAATCGGAGCCTCCACCACGAGGCGCCGTTCCGAGCGGGCGCAGGCGGTGTGCTGGTGTGCGGGCACCGTCCATGCGTGGATACGAACGTTGGGGGGTTACCGCTCCAACAGATCTTCCAACAACTGCCCGCCGCGCACGTTCAACCGCTTCTGGAGCGCCTCGTTCTCAAGGTCTTCGTCTGTCTGCACGACGACACCGATGAGCAAGCGATCGGCGCCATCACCGTCTTCGGCTTCGAAGTTGGCGATGAACACACCTGGGACCCGAAGCCCATCGTACTCACCGGTCGACATGGCTTCCATGAGGCCATCTACGGTGGCCTCTCGATCGAGGTTGATCGCATCGATGTCGTAGTCGATGAAGGTCATACAGGGGTACTCATCGCAGTCAGACGCCACGATCTCGCCGGCGTCCCCCACATGTTCCTGGATGGCCTGGAGGATGGTGTCGCCCCGCAGCCGCGCATCGAAGGTCTCGGGCCAGGGCTGGTACTCTCCATCTCGCGCCCGCATCTGGCCGCGCAGCAGCGCGTTCTCGAAACGGAGCGTTCTGACTTCTTCCTGCAGGTCTGCGTCCGCTCCCGAAGGCCGTGCGTCTTTGCGGGGCGCGGTCGTCGTATGGGTTTGAGAGGGGGGAGCGTCCATGTGCCTGGTCTGAAGGAGGATGGGCTCCTGTGTCGCAGCGTCTGCGTCGGTGGACACCCAGGCCGCGCCTTCGAGCAGAGTGATGGCCAGGATGGATCCGGCGGCGGCGCCGGTGAGGGCGGTCTTGAGGTTCATGGGGTCTCCTTGTGTAGACATTGTGGGCTTACGAACCGCCCACCCAACGGGTTCCCAGGAAACCTCTGCTTTTCCTTCCAGGTCGATGTAGACGCCCTCGAAGGCGAGCGCAGCGTCTCCATCGATGATCTGGACCACGGCAGGTTCGGGCACAGAGGCCCGACCGATCGCGAAGGCGACCCCGGCAGCAGCGACCAGCTGGAGCCAGCGGCGGTTGTTGGCGGCGCGCGCCTGCAGGGGGGGCGGTGTATCGAGAACTGCTGGATCCAACGCCGGGGGTGGGATGACGTCGATGTCTCTCAACGCTGCGATGGCGGTCTTCATCTCTTCGAGATGTGCGCGGAGCGCAGGTTCATCGGCGAGCCGACGCTCCAGGGCAGCCACCTGCTCTGGAGAGAGTTCCTCGGTGAGGTATCGGCTCAACAGCTCGGGGTCGGTCATGATCGCTCCATGAGGGCCGCGAGGTGGGCGCGGGCGCGGTGCAGACGGGACTTGACGGTGCCGACCGCGACGCCCTGTGCGCGGGCGATATCGGAGAGCGGCATATCCGCGGTGTAGTGAAGCACGATGGCGTCCCGTTGCACGGGATCGAGGTGGCTGAGCGCGCGCTCGACGCGTTGTACTTGACGACGACGGTGAGCGTGCTGCTCCGGTGTGGGATCCGGGCTGGGCTGGGCCTCATCGGGTGCGACAACCTCCCCCCGAATACGGCGAACTCGGCGCCGATCCGTCAGGCGGTTGCGCACGATCAGCGCCAGCCAGGTTCGCAGCGACGCCCCCCTGGTCTCGTCGTAGCGGTGGAGGCGGCTGAGCACATGCACCCAGGCGTCCTGGTAGGCATCCTCGGGATCGGTGGCGTATCGACGACACAACGAGAACACGAGCCCGCCATACACGGCCACCAGCTCTGCGCGTGCCGCACGATCGCCGCGCTGCGCTGCGAGTCGCGTGCTGGGAGGGAGGGGAGCCGACATCACCACGACATACGATCCAAACCAGGACTCGGTTCCCAGAAAATGCGAGCCCGGTTATCAGGTACGCAATTCCAATGGATTGGCGCGTTGAAGGTGGGCACCGTCGACCGCATTCATGAACAGGTGCTCCTTACACACCTCCCAGATCTGAATCGTCTGTGGCCGCTTCGTCTCCCGGTCTACACCGTCTGATGCATGGATTGGTCGACATCCAACCCCGACTGCGACCCATTTTCTGGTTGAAGAACCAGCCGCCGCATCCCGGCGCCGGTGTTCTGTGCGGCGTTGGGATCCCGTTTTGTTGATGATGTGCTCAACGCGTGGCATCTCCGCTACAATACAGGCATCTTCGATGAGAGGTCGCCGATGAGGGGGTTGGTTGGGGTGATGATAGTGTTGGGCGCAGGTTGTAAAAAAACGAGCCCTGAGCTGGAAATCAACGCGATGCCGATCTGTGCCTGGGAGAACGGCCTGGAGCGACGGTACCAGGTCTCTCTGGAGCGCCCGGTGCCCGGGAACTCTGAAGAGATGGTCCGCCTGGAGCAGCAGATTCAGCTGACCATGCTCGACGCGGATAACCCCGGGCTGCTGCGGTGGTCCAGCGATGAAGCGGCCAGCCTTCCAGATCTCAGCCAGTTTCCGCCGATGTTGCAGGAGACCATGGCGGAGCTGTTCGCGGTCTCCACCACCCTCCCCGACCCAGAAGTCATCCTTGAGGACACCCTCCCCGTCCGATTCGCGAACCGCGATGCGATCATCGGGCCGATGTATTAGGCCCTTGAGCGGATGCTCGATGAGCTCTTCGAGAGCCAGCCAGCCATTCCCAACATCGCCCAGGCCACGCTCCGAGAGCAGCTGGGCGGGATGTTTTCGATTGAGGCCCTGGAAGAAGCGACCCTGCGGCCCCTGGTGCCGCTGATGACGGCGGTCTGTGTGGATCTTCCGCCGGGTGAGGCCCGCACCGTCGAGTGGATGATGCCGGATCCGTTCATCCCCGACAGGACCGCTCCGGTGGAAACCACCCTCACGACGCAATGGCAGGATGGCACTGGAAAGTTGATGGTTCACTGGGAACAGAGCACCCAGATGGAGACCGTCGCACCCGCGGTGGCTGGGATCCCCATGCCACCAGAGGCCCGCATGATGACGCTCTCGCTCTCCTCTACGGGGGACTTCGTGCTGGATGGGGATGGTTGGCCCACATCCGGAACGTTCTCTTCAACCAACCGTGTCTCCCGGCCGGCCACTCCGACCCAGACCCGCGCGTTCGCCTACCAATACGATCGCATTCGATGACCTCTGCCCGAACAGAGGCTTGTTGTCGAGCCCCACGACGCCTGAGCCATCCGTCGCGCAGGCTGCGGCTCAAAGCGCCAGCGACACCGCCTCTGCGAATCGGGTCAGCGCGACGTCCGTCGCCACCGATGCCGAAGCAGGCACGCCGTCCTCCAGATGGCGGGCCTTCACTTCCAGCCGTCCCTGCTTTCGGTGCGCCTTGAGATCGACCCGACCCACGAGCTGATCGCCAGCGAGGACCGGCAGACAGTAGTAGCCCCACCGACGCTTCGGCGCCGGCGTGTAGATCTCCAGCTTCAGCGCGAATCCGAAGAGTCGCTGAACCCGATCTCGATCCCAGAGCACCGGGTCAAACGGAGACAGCAGCACGCCCTTCTCGGCCCGGGGGCGCGCCCGCCGCAGCCGCGCCGCCAACTCCAGATCGGCGGGGCGGATCCATCCGGGTCGCGGCTTCTGTGTGGGGTGGGTGTGCAGGGTGCACGGTACGACCTCGCCGGCGTCGGTCAGTTCCGCCAGCGCGCGCTTGATGGCGGGACGATCGCGTAGCCGCCAGGTCGAGGCCAGGGTTCGTATGCTGGCCCAACCGTGTCCATCCAGCGCTTTCCGCATCAGCACCCGGACCGCCTCCGGATACGGCATGTCTCGGCGATATCGGTCGGGAATCACCCGCTCTGCGAGGTCGTACAGGCGGATGAAGTTCTTGCGCTCACGGATCGCGAGGTCCCCCGATGACCACAAGGCTTCGGCGATCTTCTTGCTGAGCTTGGGCCGCCACCATCCCTGCCCCCCGCGCCCGTCCAGATCGGCCACCCGGACCGGCCCATGGTCCGAGATGCGCTTCAACAACGCATCGACCTTGTCTCGGTTCTGGTCGATCAAATCGCCCCACCAGGGGTGCGTCCGATACCGCTGGCGTCGCCAGCCAAGCGCTGGGTAGAGCGCCTGAGGCATCCAGCTGGCTTCATGTCCCCAGTACTCGACCAGGCCGCCACCTGGCGTGAGAAGGGCTTCTGGCAGCGCGCGATCCAGCCCCACCAGGCGGGACGCCAGGACGATCCCATGGGAACGGGCGCCGGTGACCGAGACGCTGTCCAGTTGAAGGTAACCGGTGCGGCGGATGTGTTGGAGGGCGGCATCCCGCGGCGCCCGCCCCGCCTTCGCCGGGAGCGACGTCCAGCTGGGATTGAGCAGACCCGCACGGGCCAGCGCAAGGCGGCGAACACCGCCAATATCAAGTGTTGCGATCGGGGACATCCGATGAGGATAACCGGCCCTGAAGGTCGTGTGCATTCATGCACGCCACCAACGTCATGAACGCACCTGTTCTCGGCATGCTGCAGTCCATAGGACGTCTGTGTCTCTTGGTGGGGGGGCCGTGTCTGACACGCTCATCGACGTCACCGATCGCAAGGTCGCGCTCTCGACGATCTGGATATTTGTCATGTTCAACACGGTCATGGCAGACATTATCGGCTTCATCGAGCCCGGTACCCTGGCTCGGCTCGCCCGGGGCGAGACGGGCTTCGAGCTGACCGCGCCCATCCTCGTGGTGATCAGCCTGATCCAGGTGGTCCCGATCCTGATGATTCCGATCGCGCGCATGGTCCGCCGTCGAGAGAGCCGAGGGCTGAACGTCGCCGCAGCAGGGCTCACGCTGCTCTATGTGATCGGAGGGGGGAACTGGGAGAGCACGAGCTACCCGGTCTTTGCAACACTCGAAGTCATCGCGATGATCGCGATCATCGGGCTCGCGTGTACATGGCGCCCCCGGAGCCGCCGAGGCCATGACGATACACCGGTGACAGGTGGAGGCTGACATCCAGCGGCTTTATCGAGGATTCTGGTTGCGGTTGGGAGGCTTCCTTTTCTACCATCAGAAGTGATGAGTTTCATAATGCTGGCTGAAAAACATGAGCTACGATCGCGGGTTCCAGTGTCTCTACAACGCTGAGATCTCCGGCACGTTCTGGCATGCCGCTGTATCCGCAACGTCTGCCGCGAAGCATTGCGGAACCTGTTGATTGGAGCGCCGACCATTGGCCTCACCGCGGGGTCTCAGCGATCGCTTCCCAGATGTTTCGCGTCGTCCGCGTCGGCGCCCAAAGAGCCGATCGGCGAGCAGCTCGCTGAGCGGTCCAGCGACCTGCTCGTCGCTATGGTGATGTCCATGGAAAACACCCGGGACGGGCGTCGGTGACCACGACCCACTCACGGTGATGAAAATCCGCCCCTGTGGTATCCGTTCGAGAAGGTCTTCACAGAAGAGGGCGCCGGGAACGCCGATGTTTATTGAAGAATGGGGTGCGAATCCTCATACACGAACGGAAATGACCGATAGAGAACATACGGTGAAATCGTGGCTCTCATCCTCATCCCCTCTAGAAGCGCTCATGCTGAACATTGGCCGGATCACGGCGACGGCGTTCTGCATCATCCTGTCGACACCTGCATGGGGCCAGCCCCTTTCCGATGAGGAGCTGGACCGGCGGGTGAACGCCATCTATGCCGATCGGCTTGGAGATACGGACCAGCGCCTCGCTCAGCTCAACGATGTGCTGGATGAGTTTGACGGCGATGAGGGACCTGCGCTGCGCGTGTCGGCCGCATCGGCCCACATCTGGATTTTGATCAGCAACGGCCGCTCTGCGGAGGCGATGTCTCTGATCGAAGACGCCTACGCGGACCTCCCGCTCGATGCGGCGCCCCTCAAAGACGCAGCGCGGTTCGAGGCTGGGGTCGGCTCGGCTGCCGGGGCGCTCGATGACGTCAAGGGTGCGTTCGTCTACTTTCAGCGCGCCCATGACCGGTTCTTGCGAGCCGGGGACATGCAGTCTGTCAGCTGGCTGCTCGGCAACATCGCCAACGTCTACGCCCGGGTCGGGGATATGGAGATGGCCAACGTCACCTACGCCCGCGCCTGGGCGCTCCGCGAAGATCAACCCGATGACCACATCAAGGGGTATCTGCTGATCAACTGGGCGGGTCAGCTCACCACCCCTTCGGACGCTGCGCAGGCGATGGCGCTTCTGGATCGCGCGGAGCCGATTGTGGACGCCCTCGATGATGAGATCATGGGGGGCTACATCCTCAGCGTGCGCGCCAGGGCCCTGCACCACCTCGGCTCGCCGCAGTCTGCCGAAGCCGCTGCCCGTGGCGCCATCGGGGTCGCGGAGCGGCTTGGTCTGGACGCTGTCCGCGCTGATGCGCATGGCGTGTTGGCTTCGCTCGCCCTGGAGCGAGGCGATCTCGACGCTGCGGAGCGTTATGCCACCGTGACGCTCGATACCTTCACCCAGGCCAACGACGACGCCAACACGCGAGACGCCCACGCCCTGCTCGCTGAGATTTTTGAGGCCTGGGGTCGCCCAGAGGCGGCGCTCTCCCACCTCAACGCGTATATCGAACTTGATAAGTCGATCAATTCGGAGTTGGCGCGGAACCGTGCGGCCATCTCGGATGCGTCCATGCAGCTTCGCGAGCGAGAGCACGAGCTGGAGGCCCTGCAGGCCGAGCAGGACCGCGCCGAGCGTCGCCTCACGCGCTGGCTGTTGGTTGCGATCACCATGAGCGTCGCGGTGGTGGTCCTGGCTTCGATGTACCGCGTGACCCGTCGGGCGAAGGCGCTCGCCGATGAGCGGGCCCGCCTCCTCGCCATCAGCGAGGAAAAGGCCAGCGCGGCCAGCCGATCCAAGTCCACCTTCCTCGCCTCCATGAGCCATGAGATCCGGACGCCGCTCAACGGCATCCTGGGCATGACCCAGGCGCTTCAGATGGAGCCCCTGGCCCCTCGACAGCAGGAGATGGTCAGCGTCGTCCTCGACTCTGGGCAGACCCTCACGGCGCTGCTCAACGATATCCTGGATCTGTCGAAGGTCGAAGCCGGTAAGCTGGAGATCGCCCCCATCGACGGTGACCTTCGCCAGAGCCTTGGGCGGCTGCATACGTTGTGGCGTCCCCGCGCGGACGAGAAAGGCCTATCCCTCGACCTGTCGGTGTCCGACGTCGTTCCTCAACAACTCCGCTTCGATCCGGTTCGGATCCGGCAGTGTGTCTCCAACCTGGTGTCGAATGCGATCAAGTTCACCGCGTCTGGTTGTGTCCGCATTACCGTAGAGGCAGCGCCCGCTGGTGACCACACATGGCGGATCGACATCACAGTGGCGGATACCGGGATTGGGATGGACGAAGCCGCCTGCGCGCGGCTGTTCACCCCCTTCTCTCAGGCGGACGCCTCGACCACGCGAAAGTATGGTGGCACGGGTCTGGGGCTGTCCATCGCCCGCAAGCTGTCACGGATGATGGGCGGGGACATCACCGTGACCAGCACCCCCGGCGTGGGCTCG
>JBCBLB010000329.1:0-10601 GCA_038520555.1 Myxococcota bacterium
AGATCCTTGTTGGCCGCGCGCCCACCCGCGTCGCGGTGACTCCCTGACGTTTAACCGCTCCTTCGTCGACCCTCGATGCGTGCTGGTCGATCTGCACATAGGATGCACAAACAAAGGCGCCCCTGGAGGGACTGTCCTCCAGTATGACGAGTCGTCCGCGTCTGTACCTGTACGGAACGTGGACGACACCGCTAAGAGGGTGTTCAATCAACATCCACGGCGGAGCGCCGCAGTCAACGCTTCCTCAGCGGGGCGCGCTGCGAATATAGCATCTGATCGCTATAGTGAAAGAGATGTTGTCCGCAGTCTCATTCTTTGCTCTCCTCTGGGGATGTCAACCCGACCGCCAGCCCGTTGTTCTTCAAGACGGCGCCCATGACGAGCCGCCGAGGGACGCTGTAGAGACGTTCGCCCCTCCCGACGCCACGTTGCATCGGCTGACCCAGAACCAGCTTCGCAACAGCGTCTTCGATGTGTTCGGCGTTGAGGATGTGGGCGCGCTCCCGGTCGATCTCAAGCTGTATGGCTACACCAGCGTCGGCAGCGCCGCGGTGACCATCTCTCCGCTCGACCTGGAGTTATATGAGGCGATGGCCTGGTCTGTCGCGGAGCAGGTGGCTCCGCTGGGTGATCTTGCGGCCCGGGATGCGCTTCTCGGCTGTTCGATCCGCGGTGCGTTTCGAGAGGATGACCTGCGATGCGCCCGGACCGCCATCGCGGCGCTCGGTCGGCGGGCGTGGCGGCGTCCGCTGAGCGTCGCCGAGCTCGATGAGATGAGCGTCCTCTATGGCCGGGTTGAGGCGGGGATGGGCGAAGACCTCGCGGTTCAGGCCATCGTCGCCGGGCTGCTTCAGTCGCCGCACTTCCTGTTTCGGGTCGAGCGGGGCGCCACCGATCCCGACACGCCGCGGCAGCTTCAGTACACCTCGGTGGAGATGGCCTCGCGGCTGTCGTTTTTTTTGACCGACGCGCCGCCTGATGATGCGCTGCTCGAAGCGGGCGAGCGGGGTGAGCTCCTCGATGAGCGTGTGCTCATCGAGCATGCTGAGCGGTTGATGGACACTCCCCGGGCGCGGGCGACGTTGTCGGGGTTCTTCTCGGAGACCCTTGATCTGGAGCGGCTGGCGCTGGTCGAGAAGGATCCGCGCCAGTTCCCGGAGATGACGGATGATCTGCGGGCGTCGATGGCCGCTGAGGTGCGCGAGATCTTTGCGCGGCTCGCCCTGGACGAGGACGCGCCGCTGGATGCGCTGTTGACGACCGACTACGCCTATGTCGACGAGAACCTCGCCGCGATCTACGGTGTAGAGGCGCTGGGCTGGGTGCAATTGCCTGGGGACCAGGAACGCGGCGGTGTTCTGGGTCGGGCGGCGTTTCTGGCCATCAACAGCCATGCGACCTTGAACGCGCCGACGCTTCGTGGAAAGTTCGTGCGTTCTCGGATGCTGTGTCAGCCCATCCCTCCGCCGCCCGAGGGGGTGGTGACCTCATTGGATGAGACCAATACCGAAGGCACGCTTCGCGATCGGCTCGCCCGACACGCCACCGATCCGAACTGCGCGAGCTGTCACAACCTGATGGATCCGCTGGGCTTCGGCTTCGAGCACTTCGACCCCATCGGCCGATGGCGGGCGTTGGACAACGGGTTTCCGGTCGACGCTTCGGGAACGCTCGACGGTCAGGCGTATGTCGGCGCTGCGGAGCTGGCGGACCTGCTGGTGGCCGATCCGGCTTTCGACGGCTGTATGGCCCTTCAGCTGTATCGTTACGGTGTCGGCCTGCAGGAACGCGACGCGCAACAATCCGATATTGAGGCCATCACCGCTGAGTATGTCTCAGAGGGGGCGGGGATGCGCGCGCTGGCGATCGCCCTGATTCGCTCGCCGTCGTTCCGAACCGCCATGGCTCCGTCAGGAGAGACCTGTGAGGCGGATCAGGAAGGGGAGCGCCGTGCCTGTGAGACGGACTGTGGGGAAGGCAAAGCGGTCTGTCGCGACGGCGAGTGGACGGGCTGCTCGGCGCCTCGCCCGGTCCCCGAGGCCTGCAACGGCGTCGACGATGACTGCGACGGCGTCGTTGATCTCGCTGAGCGTTCCTGTGAGGTCGGGGGCGGGCTGGGGTTGTCGATCTGCGAAGACGGCGGGTGGAGCGAATGTGAAGCGCCTCCGCGCCCACCAGAACAGTGCAACGGTGAAGACGATGACGGGGACGGACTCATCGATGAGGGTCTGGAGGTCACGGTGCTCCGGGTGGACGACGAGGACCTCGTCGCGGCCATGCCCGGGTGTGACCCGACCGTAGACTCGAACTCCGGGCCGTGCAACGCAGCCATCCACCGGATCTGCGGGGCGGATGCGTGCTTCGCCTCGGGCTTCGGCGCGGTCGACCGCCTGGGGTGGAGCAGTGACCTCGTTTGCCTCGACGATGACGAGGCCGTTTTGGTGACGACGACCTACCCCGACCTGTCGGTCTATCATGAGGGTTGCACCGTCGCAGCGCGACACGGCCCCGACTGTAACGCTGCGGTCAACCGATACTGCGCCGATCGGGGATGGAAGACCGGATACGGACCGGTTGAAGACGGGGGGGATACGGCGGTGATTGTGTGTACACCCCGGGCGGCGGTCTTTGAGACGACCTATTCGGTGCTCTCGGACATCGTCGGCACCTGTGACGGGAGCCGCGAGCGGATGGGCGAGTACTGTAACGCGGCGTTCCACCAGTATTGTCAGGATATGGGTTATGAAGGTGGGTTTGGCCCGCTGGAGAACTGGCAGGACAGCGCCTTTGCAGCCTGTGTGGGGGCGCTTCGATGAAGACGATGAACCGTCGACGGTTTTTGCGTGGGATGCTGGGCGGCTCTGCGGTGATGGTCGGGCTCCCGCTGCTGGACATCATGCTCAACCCTCACGGTGAGGCGCTCGCCGACGGCACCGACCTGCCGGATCGGTTCGGGGTGTGGTTCTGGGGCAATGGCATCAAACCTGACCGATGGGTTCCCTCCACGACCGGGCGGGGTTGGACCCCGTCTCCAGAGCTGGCGCCGCTCGCTGGCGTGCAGGACTATGTCAGCGTGGTCACCGGTTGTGAGCTGAAGACCGCCAACCATCCCCATCATTCGGGGATGACCGGGATCCTTACCGGTCAGCGGTATCACCAGCTGGGGACGACCCGAGACACCATCGTGACCACCTTCGCCCGCCAGTCGGTCGATATGGACGCCGCGGACCATTTTGACGGGCTGTCGCCCTACCGCAGCCTTGAGGTGGGGGTCACCCGGTTTCGGGGCTCCGATGAGGGGAGCACGTTCCAGCACCTCTCCCATAACGGCCCCAACAACCCCAACCCCTCCGAGTACACCCCCTCGGCGCTGTATCGTCGGCTGTTCCAGCTCCCCGACGACCCGCAGCGGGACCCGGTCCGCAAGAGCGTCCTCGACGTGGTCGGCGACCAGACCCGGGCGCTGCAGCGGGACCTGGGCCGAACCGACCGGATCCGGCTGGAGCAGCACCTCGACAGCATCCGCCAGCTCGAACAGCGTCTCGGCGGCGCCTACGGCAGCTGCGGGCTTGTCGACGACCCGGGATCCTTCCCGGACGTCAACGGCCAGGAACCCATCGCGGAGAAGAACCAGGCGATGAGCGACTTGCTGGCCATGGCGCTCGCCTGCGATCTGACCCGGGTGTTCTCCGTACAGTTCAGCACCTGTGGTTCCCAGGCGATCTTCTGGCCGGTGGGGGCGACCGACCCCCAACACAGCCTCTCCCACAACGAGCCCAACCCACAGCACACCATCCATGACACCGTGATTTTCACGATGGGCATGCTCGCGCGGTTTCTGGAGACCCTCCGCGACATGCCCGAAGGCGACGGCAACCTGTTGGATCGGTGCTCGATCCTGTGCACCAGCGAGCTGTCCGACGGTCAATTCCATAGCAACCGCGACTACCAGCTTCTGATCGCAGGGAAGGGGAGCGGGCGGCTGCGGGGCGGGGTGCACTACCGCTCGACCACCCGTGAAAACACCAGCGATGTCGTCCTCACCGCCCTCCGCGGAGCGGGGGTGCCACTGAGCGGATGGGGCGAGCGGGACGGCTACACCGAGTCGGTGATCAGCGCGCTGCTGACCTGACGCCCTGCTGGACGCACCTTACTGGGGAGCGCCGGTTGTGGGGTCGACCATCAGGGTCTGATCGCCGTGTTCGCCGGAGATGGAGACCTGGATGGTGTCATCATCGACCCGCTCGAAGGAGAGGGTGACCTCACCGCGGGGGCCGTCATGGACGATGGTTCCGGCCTGAGGGACCCGCTCGCCAGCGACGATCTCCAGGTTGGACTCGGTGATGGTCGCTGTGCCCATCTCTGCGATCATCTGACGGCTGCCGTTGACCCGGACGCCGTTGTCAAAGGAGCCGTCCAGGGCAGCTTCGCTGCGCTCTGCGATGATGTCGACCTCAGCGGGCGGCGGGGGCATCCGATGAGGCCGCTGCCCCATGGCGTCTTCGCGCCCTTCGCCCCGCGCCCTATCGGCGGCCATCTCGTCCGCCATCTCTCCCTGCTCCGGCTGCTCTTCGTCCTCTTTGCTCTCTTCGCCGCGTTCGCAGGGCAGCATGGCGTCTTCGTCCCGAGAGATGTGGACGTCGCTGCTGACGGTCCGCTGATCGGCGCTCATCTCGATCTCCGCGATGCCGTCGAGGGTGATGATTCCGTCGGTCATCCCATCGAAGGTCAGCGAGATGACCTCGCCGTCGTCGGTCGTGCTGGTGACCACCGAGAGGCTGCCGGCGTAGGTCTTGCCCATAAACGCGCAGTCATCGTCCAGGTCGCCGAAGTCGACCGACAGAACGTTGTCCTCGCGAACGATCTCGCTGCAGTCGGCCTGGCTGTCGATGAACGCTTCGATGTCCCGGGCCATGGCGAGGGGATCGCGAGGCATCGCCATCCCGTCTGCGCCCCGCTCGCCTTCGCCGGACGCCATGGATGCCTCGGCCATGTCGTCCATCATCTCGCGTTCCTGGCTCTGGAGCATGACCTCGGTGTAGGCCTCGGAGACCTCCAGCCCGCTCAACATGTCGCAGCCTGCGACGCTCGCCATGCTCAGCCCCAGCAGCAGTGCCTTCTTCATCCTTGCTCCCTGTCTTCCGGGCAACGGTGTCGATTCCGCGAAGATCCAGATTGATCGGCGGTGAAGACGATCGGTGCCCCCCTCGGCTCGTCTTCATCCAGTTCGACACCTCATGTTGCTCGTCTGGCAGTCGCGAGGCGTTTTTTTATCGCTGCTCGACCAACATCATGGTGAAGGCTTCGCGATTGTCGCCGGGGTTCTGGCCTACGCAGGTCATCATGGACTGTCCGTCGTCTCCGAGGCCCGCCGCCACGGCACAGGCGAGGTTGCCGGTCAGCGACGCCCCGTCCGCCGAGATGCCCCCGGTGAAGAAGCCCGCCGAAGGCGTGTTCATCTCATCAACGGTCAACACGGCGCCTGCTGCGGCGGTCTCCCCGGTGGTCACGTCGTTGAGGATCGCGGCCCGGGCGACGCCGTCGCCGTCGAAGGTCACGGTGATCTCCATCACGTCGCCAGGCTGCTCCATCGTCCCGGCGCTGAAATGCATCCCAATGAAGGTCCGATCGGTGACGTCGTCCAGGGCGATGGGCGCCGCGGGCATGCCGAACAGGGTCTGCTTCTCAAGAACACCGGTCTCCCAATGGCGGTACCAGGTCTCGACCATCGCGCCGCCCGGCACCATCCACAGGTTGACCGGCGGCAGATCCGCCTCGATGGTGTAGGCGGTCTCGATCTGAATGACGCTTCCATCGCAAGCGCCCGGGTACAGCGGCGGGGCGGCTTCCGCCTGGAGCGCATACTCATGCAGCGCGTAGCGTGTGGGGACTTCTGCGCTGTTGGCGTCGTAGTCGTAGCGGTAGGTGCCGAAGAAGTCGAACGCGGTGTCCGAGGCGTCCTTGCTGGCGAAGCCCTGGGCGATCATCCAGTTCAGCGTCTCGTTGCCCTCGGGGCACTCGCCGGCGATGAGCATCGGGATGACGCTGTTGTGGGCCTCATCCATCGGGCGCAACAGGAAGGCGAAGCCCGGGACCTCAACGCCCAGCGCCTGGACGCCCGGCGCCGGCGCGCCCTCGACGTCCGAGGCCTCCACCACCGTCAGCACCTTCCAGCCGTTGATGTCTTCGTAGGTGCCCGCGACGACCATCGACGGATCGGCGCCGACCGACTCCGCGACCTCGATTTGAAACGTACCGTTGCGTTCATCAAAATCAGCGGTCCAATACGATCCCGGGCCGCTGTAGCTTCGCTCACCGGAATCGGGTGTGTCGCCGTTTCCGTCATCACTGGAGGTGCCATCACTGGAGGTTTCGGATGCATCGCAGCTCGACAGGGTCAACAGAGAGAGGGCCACCAGCGACAGGGTCAAACGAAGGGTCATCTTGTGCTCCCGATGTGCTGGTCGGCAACAATTTGGACCAGTCTACTCAGGAAGCCGGATCAGCGTGTGGAAAGCTTGAGGGGGGGTGGGTGTCCGCCCCTTCCGGAGACGGCTGCCATAAACGCGGTCAGCTTGTCTCGATCCAGTACACCGTTCGTGCGCACGCCGGTGCACAGATCCACCCCGAAGGGGCGAACCACTTCGATCGCCGTTGCCACGTTGTCAGGGCGCAGTCCGCCCGCCAGAAACACGGGCAGCGGGCTCTTCTCAACGAACACACCGCTGATCGACCAGTCATGGGTCTGCCCGGTCCCGCCCAGGGTCCGCTCGGGTCCGCTGACGGTTCCCGAGTCCAACAAAAACGCGTGGACATGCGGAGCATAGTCGTCGATGAGGTCCAGCACGCCCATGTCTTCGACGTGGAGGACCTGCACACGTCGAATGTCTGGGATCAGGCGGGCCAGCCGGGCGCTCTGTCTGGGATCGATGTGATCGACGATCTGGACGGTGTCGGCGCCCACCCGTTGAACGTGTGCCGCGATGCCTTCGGCGGTCGTCTCGGAGGTCAGGAGGAACACAGAGACCGGCGGCGGGATCCGAGCCGCCACCGTGTGGGCCATGGCGTCGTCGATGAGCCCCTTGCCGGTGGGCATCGGGCCGACCAGTCCCAGGGCGTCGGCTCCCAACGAGATCGCCAGTGCGGCCTCGTCGGGATCCTGGATGCAGCAGATTTTGACCCGGGTGCGCCCCATCGTCTCACCAGCGCTCTTTGAAGGGGCGAAGATCCATCTCAAACGTCCAGGCGGACGGTGACTGGGTGTGCACGGCCCAGTACGCGTCGGCGATGGCTTCGGGCTTCAGCGCGCCGTTCTCTCCCAGCTTCTCGAACGCATCGTTCATCATCGCCCGCGAGCGGGGGGCGTCGATCAGGCCATCGATGATGAAGTGAGCGATGTGGATGCCCTCTGGACCCAGCTCACGAGACATCGACTGCGCCGTGACACGGAGGGCGTGCTTTCCAGCAGCGAAGGCGGCGAAGTTGGCGTTGCCCCGAAGCGAAGCGCTCGCCCCGGTGAACAGGATCGAGCCCTGGCCCCGCGGCTTCATCCGCTTCGCCGCCTCACGGCCGATCAAGAATCCGCCCAACGCACAGATCTCCCACATGTCCCGATAGGTCTCCGTCGTGGTCTCCACGATCGCGGACCGCGCGAACCCTGCGGCGTTGTAGACCGCCACCTCGACCGGGCCGATCTCGTCCTCGATGGTGTTGAAGGTATCGATCACCGCTTGATCGTCGGTGGCGTCCAGGCTGAAGGCGCGCGCGGCGTTGCCCTCGGCTTCGATCTCAGCGACCAGATCGGCCAGCTTGTCCGCGCTTCGCCGAGCCACACAGGCCACATACCCTTCTCGGGCGAACCGCTTCGCGATCGCGCCGCCGGTTCCGCTGCCGGCGCCCACCACAAGGATCGCCCTGGTTTGCTCACTCATCGAGAACTCCTATCCAATTCTAGGTGAAGTCTTCCCTTGATAGCCCGGTTTTGCCATCAAGCGTATCGGATGCCTGGAAGTCCCAGCGCCAGGATGCATGTGATATACGTCACCGGATCGGTGAAGGTGATCTGCTATCAATGGGGTGTTTTGTGGATCCGTTGAACGAACTCCTCGTCGCAGTCGGGGTGAATGACCGCGACGCTGCAGAAGCTGCCCTGGCGTCGGGCGCAAAGATTGACGGTGTTCTCCAGAAGGGCTTCTCTCACCCCAAAGCCGGCTACATCTACGCCGGGTCGACGCCGCTGTACCATGCTGGCCGCAAAGGACGCCTTCGCATGATTGACTGGCTCCTCTCCAAAGGCGCTGACATCGACGGTGCGTGCTTCCAACAGGAGACGCCGCTTCTGGCCCTGTGCCGGCAAGGGGCTGCGCTGAAGTCCGTCCTCCGCATCCTCAAGCATGGCCCCGATTTAAACGTTCAAAACCCGGATCAGGAGACGCCGCTGCACTTTGCGGTCAATCGGGAAAAGCTCAAGGTCGTTCAGGCGCTTCTGGATGCGGGCGCCAGGGTCGACATCGGCAAGGCGGATGAGAACTATGGCGTTGATGGAAAGCCGACCTATACGCCGTTGTATCGGGCAGCAGTGAGCGGCCTCACAGAGATATCTGTTGTGTTGTTGAAGGCTGGAGCAGACCCCAACACCGGTACCGCGGACCGATGGCTCATCAACCCCCTTGGGATGGCCATCAAGAACGAAGACAAGGTTCTCATCACCGCCCTCCTTGCGCATGGGGCGAAGACGGAAGATCCATATCTCTCCGAGGATCTGCGAACGCGCCTTGCGCGGCTCGCTCCATGATCCACAAGCAGCTGAAGTATGGACGCATTGAGCGAGAGCGGACGTTTCTCCTGGATCGGGTGCCGGGGGGTGAGCCGGACAGGTCCGTTGAGATCGTCGACCGTTACATTCAGGGCTCTCGGCTTCGGCTTCGGTGGATGCGCTGGTCAGACGGTCGAATTGAGCACAAGCTGGCCCGCAAGCTTCCCGAACATGCGCCGGGCACATTGGTGATGGGCAACCTCTACCTGAGCGCAACCGAGCACGCGTTGATGACCACCCTGCCCGCGGATGAGCTTCGAAAGTGGCGAATCTACTACGGTGGGTGGGGTGTCGACGTGTTCGAGGGGGCGCTCAGCGGTCTGATCCTCGCAGAGAAGGAAGAGGACGATCTGAAGAAGCTGGCCCGAATGACGCCTCCGTTCCCGTTTGTGCGTGACGTGACAGGAGACCATCGCTACATGGGCGGCCACCTTGCGGCCAATGGGTTTACCCCCTGATCAGCGCCGCTCCGATCTTTCGGGATACAACATCGACCCGGGTAAGCTGGACATCGAGCCGTGCGCCGACGGCCGGGGTCGCGCCGTTGAGCTGCGAGACGTGGACGAGGGCCTCCACATGCTCTGCGATTTCGATGAACACGCCATAGTCCATGACCGCAGTGACCCGGGCGCCGCGATGGGTGGTCCCCTCAGACAGCCTGCCCTGATCCCGAAGGATCGCCCATGGGTCGGGGGTCAACTGCTTTCGCCCCAGCGAGAGCCGCCGACCTTCCACGTCGTGATTGAGGACCACCAGCTCAAGACGTTGACCGACGGTGACGACGTCTGAGGGGTGACGGATCGTACCCCAGGAGAGGTCGGGGATCAGGACCAGCCCGGGGTAGTCCAGCCCGGGGACGGTCATGAAGGCGCCGAAGTCGGTGATTCGCTCAACGATGCATTGAAGTCGTCTTCCAACGTCCATCATTGCTCCTTGAGGTGGTTGCATGCCCCATCGAGGAAGCTGATGGGGGAGTCCCATTCGTTCGAGGCGAAGTTGTATCGTTCGATGGTGCTGCCTCCTGTAGAATAAAAGGTGAGAAGCACAATATTCTCGGTGCAGTGTTCCAGCATGTACTCGGAGAAGTCCTCATCGATCCGCCCGCAGGCCTTCGGCGCGGGGAGGGGGCCGCTGAGTTCGGCGAGTCGGTCGGGGTATCGACCATTCTGCTGACGATACGCCAGGACGGCGTCGATGATGGGTCGCGCGGTGTCCTGGTTGCGTCGTGCGCATCTGCGCTTGATGGTCTGGCTTCCGACAACGGGGCCGCACATGGCTGCGGTCAGCCCGAGCAGCCCGATCACCGATCCGAGCCGTGCGCCGGGTTGTTTGAGCATGGTCCATCCGCCGGCCACGAACCACAGCAGCGGGACCAGCATCGGCGCGAGGCAGAGGTTGCCCAGCATCGTCATGCTGCCGGCTCCGAAGCCACCGCCGAGGGAGGCGAGGGTGAGGACAGAGAGGGGCATCACCAGGGCCACGCTGAGGATCCACAGGCCCACGGCGAGGCCGCGTCGCCCGCGTCGGAACAGCTCCTGTGCGCCGATCGCTGCGGCGATGGCCAACAATTCGCCGACAATGAGGATCAGGAAGGGCATCGGAGACTCTGCGGCCATGCGTTACGGTTTGAGGTGACCGTTGGCGACAAGCCAGCGGCGGGTCTTCTCCAGGGTCTCATCGAGCGGGGTGGTGGCCACGCCCAGTTCTTTGGTGAGCCGGCTGCCGTCGAAGTTGCTGTACAGGGTGCCGGAGACGCCCATCTCCCAGGTCAGCGGCGGATCTCCGC